>NZ_JBLKRU010000018.1:0-156110 GCF_047608185.1 Caballeronia eucalypticola | reverse complement strand
GTCGACGTTCTTGACGGGAATCCGGTTACCCAATCCACTCGATTCGCACCAGATGTTTTGCAACGCCGACGCTTCTGTCGCGGGGCCGTTCAGGCGCAACACGAAGATCTGGTCTTCTTCTATCTCGCCGCCGCCGGGCATGACTTGCGTGACAAACGGGCCGCCCGTTTCGAAGCGGAACTGGCGTGGGCCGGTGAGCGCGTTGCCCGCAGTGGATTTGAGACCGTCGTTCAGCGCGACTGAGCAGCGCATGCCGGGCGTGAGGTCTTGTGCGAAGTCGAAGGCCCAGGTTTTATCGTCGATCCAATGCGCGGATCCCGCCGATGGTCCCCCGCTGCAATGGACCTGAGCCGGAGCTTTGGCCGCCGGGTCGCCGAACGCGATCATCGCTTCGTCGAACTTGACGACCACCTGGCGCACCTGCGTGACCTTGCCCTGTGGCGATACGCTCAGCGTGCGGGCGGCGTCGGCGCGATGCGTGGCGCCGAGCAAACCCGCGGCGAACATGGAAAGGGCGGCAAGCGACGCCATGGGCCAGCGTTGTTTTTTTATGACGCGGATCATCGCACTCGTTCCAGGGTGGCCAAAACGCTGGCGATTTTACCGGAGTGTTACGTCGTCCTTGCCAATTGTTTTCATTTTATGACACCGCGCGTGCGCTGATTGCATCGAGTGCGCGGTTTGGCGTGGTTGGTGCGGTTTTGAATCTAAACTGGCTTGGCCCCGGCGCCGACACGATCATCCGGGATGTGCCGCGTGCTGATCCGCCGCCAGTAGAGAAACAGTCCTACGCCCGCCACGCCCAGGCTTAACGAGTTCGCCACCCAGAACCCGCGCGCGCCCTGCAACCAGGCGGGCGTAAAACCGCCCACGTCGAACCCGAGCAAGTATCCGCCGCCCAGCCCGATGCCCCACAACGCGACCGCGTAGATCACCGTCGGCACGACCGCCACCTTGTAGGCGCGCAGTACGAACGCGGTGGTGATCTGGAGGGCATCGAAGAAATGATAGAACACGACAATCGCCAGCAACGGCATGGCTGCTGCGATCACCTGGCTGTCGGGCGTGTAGGCCGCGAGCAAGTGAGGCCGTAGCGCGAACAGCGCCGCGCCGTACACGCACGCGATACCGCACGACAACGCAATGCCGTGGCGGGCGAGCGAACGGGCGGCATCGAAACGTTCTGCGCCAAGTGCTTGCGAAACGAGGGTCGCGGACGCCACGCCAATGGACAGCGGCGTCATGTAGAGCACCGCGCCAATGTTGCCGGCGATCTGATGTCCAGCAAGCGTCGTCGTGCCGAAATGCGAGATGAACAGCGCCATGAACGTGTACGAGGTCACTTCGATCAGGTAGGACAGCCCCATCGGAATGCCGAGTTTCAGCAGCGCTTTCTGACGCTGCCAGACGGGCCAGCAAAAGCGCGAAAATATGCCGAACGGCCGGAAGAACTCGACACGCACCAGCACCGTTATTCCAACGATGGCGATCAGCCAGTTGATCATCGTGCTCGCGATTGCGCAGCCTGGACCACCCAGCGCCGGCACGCCGAATCCGCCGAAGATGAACCACAGGTTGAGCGGAACCTTCAGCATCAGCGCACCGACTTGCAGGAACATCACGAGGCGGGGTTTGCCTACCGCGTTCGCAAGCGAGCCATAGACGCGAAACGCGAGACTCGCCGGCAGGCCGAGCGACAGGATGCGCAAATAGGCGAGGGTGCGGTCGTGCAGGGCGGGAGGGGTATCGGCGATACTCAGGAGAGGCTGCGGGAAATACAAACAAACGAAGCCAATCACCGACAACACCGCCGCCAGCCATAGCGCCTGCCGGACTTCCTCGCCGATATCGGCTTCACGCCGCGCACCGAACAATTGCCCGGCAATGGGTTGCAATGCCGTCAGGATGCCCGTTAAACCAATATAGACAGAGATGTAGATCGATGAACCGAGGCCGAGCGCTGCAAGATCCGTGGCGGAATATCGGCCGACCATGGCCGTATCGATCACGCTGAACGCGATGATCGCCAGTTGGCCGATCAGCACCGGCCACGCCAGGGCCACGATCTTGCGGACATCGGGCCACATGGTCAGTTGCTTCCGCGATGCAGTGACTTCGGTCGCGGCCGCTTGACCGGCGGCACCGGCCGCTCGATGCGCACGTACAGCCGGAACCGCTCGTCGCGGTCGGCCACGCGCCGGCCTTCCCACACGAGCTTCCACTCGAACGAGGAGATCGACGAAGGCTCGCCATAATCCTGCGTGTCCTGACGCAGGATCACGTCGCAGTCTTCATCGAAGGCGAAATGCATGCCGCCGAAATACGCGAAAGTTGCAATCTGCGCATCGCCCAGACGGACCGGTGAAATGCACGTGTAGTCAGGCGGCAGATGATCGGCAATCTGCTCAGCCACGTCGCGATACGTCCGGCTGTAGTTCACCACCGGCAACCACAACGTCATCAGCAGCACCCACATCAGCGTGGTGCCGGCGCTCGACAGCACGACGCTGCGCCACAACACCTTCGGATGACGCGCGAGGCGCCAGCGCGCGAGCGAAAACCAGCAAACCGTCACGGCGACCGCGCACACGAACGACAGGATCTTGAACTCGGGCTGGAAACCGGGCGCGAGACGCGCGAGATTGCGGGCGAGCGGCGCGGGGAAGCCATACAAGCCCGCGGTCCAGACAAGCCAGACAAACGTGGCGAGCAGGGTGAAACTCAACATTGCGAACCAGTCGATAGCGTTGATCGCCCCGCGCTTGAGCGTCGGCAGCGCGAACGTGGCCAATACGGACAAAGGCGGCAGCAACAGCATGAACAGGCGGTTCGACTGGTGACTTTGCAGTATCACCAAAACCAGCAGCGGCCCGATCACGGATAACGGCACGGCCACATGCGGCGAGCGCCGCAATCCGCTCCAGCTGACAAAGGTCCAGATAGCAAGCGGCCACGCCGGCCACGTGAAAAGCGGTAGATTCTTGAGGGCGTAGGAGAGCGCCTGGATCGGCGAACCCGAAAACGAGTCGAAACTGTTGCGCCACCATTGGCGCAGCCACCATTCGCCGTCGTCCGGGTAGAAGTGCAGCACGGGCCACACCCAAGCGCCGATCAGGATGACAGCAACGGGCACGCCGAGCACGAGCAGATAAAACGGCCGCACCTCGCGCACGATCACCGTCATTGCCAGCGTGCAGATCAGCAGTGCCAGCACCAGCACCGGGCTACTCGACAACCCCACGAAACCGATGGCCGCGCCCCAGATCAGCGCGCCCTGGATCGGTTTGTCGCAGCTACGCACGAGGCCGTAGACCAGCATGGCGGTGCCGGCGAACTGAGCAAGCTGGGGCGTGGTTTCGTGGCCGCGTTCGGCGAGACCAAAGCAGGCAAGCAGGATCAGGAGCGCACCATCGGCGAGTGTGCGGCCGTAGTCGCGCGGTTCCGGCTCTCCGCCGAATGCATATTTGAATGGTTGCGCCTCGTCGCGACGGCCAAGCAGATACGCCGTGTACCAGACAAACGCGCAGGCGATACAAAACAGCAAGCCGGTTATTACGCGCGATGCATTGCTTGCATCGACCCACGGGCTCAGCAGGCGGATAAAGCCCGCGCCGAACCAGTACATGAACGGACCGTCGCCGGTCAGCGCCTTGCCGAGCAGGTTCGGCAGCAGCCAGTCTTTCACGCTGCCGTTGGCCATCGTCCACATGACGCCGAAGCCCGCTGCGTCCTCGTTTTTCCACGGATCGCGGCCGAACAGGCCAAACGACGCGTAGATAATACAAATAGCGAGCAGCAGCCAGCGCGGCAGGGCGCTGGTGGCTGAGGCGGTCAGACGGACGACATTTCGCATGCGTTTGGGCGAGGAAACAAAACTGATGGAGCGCCAATAGGGTAAGGCGGCGGCGCTTGGGTCTTGCATGACACGCGAATCTCGTGCCTCGGCGGGTCGTGCGTTTTTTACCGAATCCGGCATTGTAGACGGGCGGCGTCGCGCGCGTCATTGCGGTGCTTGTAAGGGCCCGGGTTCTGTGGAATTTGGCGAAGCGAGACCGTCGGATTGTCGCCAAATTGCAGCAATGCACGGGGCACAGACGAAAAAAAGGCAGCTTTCGCTGCCTTTCTTCGAATCCAGCCTGGGCTGTTCTCTCGACAAATTACTTCTTTGCCGAAAATGCTGCGAACTTCTTGTTGAATTTCTCGACGCGGCCAGCCGTGTCCATGATCTTCTGATTGCCGGTGTAGAACGGATGCGATTCCGACGACACTTCGATCTTTGCCAGCGGGTACGTCTTGCCTTCGAACTCGCCGGTTTCGCGCGTGTTGATCGTCGAACGGGTGATGAACTTGAAGTCGTTCGAGATGTCGACAAACAGCACTTCGCGGTAATTCGGGTGAATGCCTTCTTTCATGGTCTTTCCTTGGTATCTGTTGGTAGCCAGCCCACACGGATCTAGCGAGCCACTTGCCTGAGGTCGAAAAGCGGAGATTATGCCAGAAAAACAGCCGTTTGGCATGTTTTCAGGCGACTCCGGACTGAGGCGCCGGGCGTCATTGCTGCCCTGACACGGCCAGCGCACCTACGCCCGCGGGATCTTGCCGGTAATACCGCGCAAGCAGCCGATACAACTCCGGATATTCCCGCTCAAACGCCGCCGGCTGTACGAACAGCGCCTCACTGCAGACCGCAAAAAACTCCGACGGATGGTCCGCCGCGTAGGGATCAATCAGCGATTCGCGCTCAAACCGGCCCCAGCGGCGCGGTGGAACGGCATCGACTTGAGCACAAAAATGGTCATAAGCGTGATCGAAGACGTCGTTCCAGGCGTTCGAATCGAGCGGCGCGTGCCAGCGTCGAAAGAGCGGGGGATGGCCGTCCGCCTCGCCATTGAGCATGTCGATCTTGTGCGCGAATTCGTGGATCACCACGTTGTAGGCATCCTCGCCGTCGGTCATCTGCGCGTCTTCCCACGACAGCACGACGGGCCCACCCTCCCACGCCTCGCCGCTCGCGTCATGCTCGATCTCATGCACCACGCCAGCCTCGTCCTCGACCGTCTTGCGGATCACGAACTCACCCGGATACACGATCACGCCGACCCAGCCGCGATACAACTCCAGGCTCAGGTTCAGCACGGGCAGGCAAGCTTGCGCCGCGATGGCGACGATCATCGCATCGGTGAGCGGCAGATCGTGGGCGGTTGAAAACTCCTTTTCCGCGATAAAAAGCGTGGTGCATTCGCGTAACCGGGCGCGTTCGGCGTCGTCGAGATGGCCGAAAAACGGCAGGCGATCGAGCGTGTTTTGCCAGAGCGCGTCGTCGATGGCGTGTTTGCGCAGTGCTCTTTCACGACGATTTCCGCTGATCAGCCGGGTCAGGAAATTAGCCATGAGATCTGTATTGTTCTTTTGATGGTTTATCGAATCGCTCTCTGGCTCAATCGATTTGTTTCTGCCAGAGCGCGAACACGCCACCGCAAATCGCCACGCCCATCAGGAAATAAAAGCCGTCGAGCGAAGCCAGGAAACTCGCTTGTTGCGCGACCGTGCGGGCGATGGTTGCAATCGCGAGCGCGTGGGCATCGACGGCTGAATGGCCAGCCGCTGCGAAGCCATTCGCGAGTGCATTCGCGGCGTGTTGAAACTCCGGATTGTACGGATTCACGGCTTCGGCGAGACGCGACTGATGCAACGCTTCCCGATGCTGTTCGACAATAATCACTGCCGCCGTCGCAAACGAGAGCGTCAACTGCCGCACGATATTCTTCAGCCGGTAGCCGTGCGTAAACTCCTCGATCTCGAAGATTCTGAACGTCAGGTTAGCGACGGGCAACACGATGAAAAGCAGCAACAATCCACGCAGCAGCATGGGCAGGATCAGGTCGCTTTGGGCCACGTCCGGCGACATGCGCGTCATCATCCATCCGATCAGCGCCGCGATCGCAAAACCCGGCACGATGATCCATTTTTTGCGCGGCACATATTTCGTGAATTTGAAATACAGGAACAGCGCGGAACCCGAGATCAGCGACGTGATACCTACCAACTGGCCCGTGTTCTCGACCGGATAACCAAGTCCCTGTTCCAAGAATCGTGAGATCAGGTAGCTGAACCCCGTCGACTCGAAGTAATAGAACATGTAAAGCAAGAGACCGACCTGAAACGAGCGTTCGCGCAGCGCGTGAAGGCGCACGAGTGGCGCAGGGTGATGCCATTGATGCCACGCGAACCAGGCGAGGGCGCCAATCCCCGCCACCGTCAGCAGCACGAGCGCGGGCGATGTGCTGAAGTGTACGAAGCGCACTTGTTGCATCACGATCTGCAGCGCACCCTGCGCGAATGCAAACAAGAGATACGGCCAGAAACTGGTCGCGCCACGTTCTTCCCGCACCACGTTGCCGGTATCAGGCAGCGCGAGCATCGCCAGGACGGCGAACGCGAGTCCCGCGGGCGCGGTGCAGGCGAACAGTGCGCGCCAGTCGAAGTGCGACACCAACCAGCCGCCAAGCAAAGGCGCAACCGCGCTGCTGCCGACAATGAGGATCAGGAACGCCCGCGTCGCGCCGGCGCGTTTTTGCGGCGTAAAGCTCACCTGGATGAGGATGCGGCACGCGCCCATCATTGGACCGATGAAATAGCCTTGCAAACCGCGGGTGAACATCAGTTGCAACGAGGTTTCGGTGAGCGCCGACATCATCGCGCCGCACGCGTACAACAGCATGCAGCCGGCCACATAACGCCGGTGTCCGAGACGGTCGACCCACCATTGCTGCTGCAAGATCCCGAGCACCGCGGCAACCGCGTAAGCACTCGATGACCACACGAGTTCATCCGGCGATGCATTGATTCCGCCCGCAATGTAGCTGGCGAAAAACGAGAAGATGGCGTTGTCGAAGTAATCCAGCCCGGTCACGAGCGCGAGCACCCACGGGAAAAAATCGCCGCGCAATCGCTCGACGGTGAACACCGGTGCCCGCGCGCTCACGCCTTTTTACCTCCGGCCTTCGCGCTTGCTTTCGATCGTTGTTCGAGCAATGCGTCGGCAGGCTGGCCAGCGAGCCGGGCTTCTACGTAGTCCAAGTCGAGACGCAGTTCGGCGCGCACCGCTTGCGCTTCCTTCAGCTCGCGACGCACGGACTCAATGCGGGTATCGATAGCATCAAGTTGCTGCTGCAGACCCTGGCGGATGTCCGCCAGCGACTCCGTCGAATAGCGGTTCTTCCCAGCCTCCGTTTTTTCGAGCGGCCGCTTGAGCATTTCCACGATGCCGTGCAGCGAAAATCCCAGCGATCGCAGCCGCAAGATCCGCCCGAAGCGCTCCAGGTCGTTTTCATCGTAGAGCCGATAACGCCCCTCGCTACGGCTGGGCGTAACGAGACCGCGCTCTTCGTAGTATTTCAGTGTGCGCGGGGTGACGCCGAGGCGTTCGGCGGCGTTGCGTACGGTGAGCAGTTCGCTGGACATGGTGCTGGCCGATGGTTTTATCGGCGGATGTGGATGCCCCGAAATTATAGATCAACATGAACGTGAACGTACATGTTGTCAATCGTGGCTCGCGTTTCGCCAGACGAAAAAAAGCCGCCCGCGAATGCGGGCGGCTTTTCATGTTTCGAACCAGCGCGTTGGATTTACTACGCGGAATTAACTGCCGCCGCGGCGCATCAGATCGAAGAACTCAGCGTTGTTCTTGGTTTGACGGATCTTGTCGAGCAGGAACTCCATGGATTCGACTTCGTCCATGTCGTGAATGAACTTGCGCAGCACCCAGACTTTTTGCAGCAGGTCCGGCTTGATCAGCAGTTCTTCGCGGCGTGTACCCGACTTGTTCAGGTTGATCGACGGATACACACGCTTTTCTGCGAGGCGGCGTTCCAGGTGCACTTCCATGTTGCCGGTGCCCTTGAACTCTTCGTAGATCACGTCGTCCATCCGGCTGCCGGTTTCAATCAGCGCCGTGCCGATGATGGTCAGCGAACCGCCTTCCTCAATATTGCGTGCGGCGCCGAAGAAGCGCTTCGGACGTTGCAGTGCGTTGGCATCGACACCACCGGTGAGCACCTTGCCCGAGGCCGGCACCACCGTGTTGTAGGCGCGTGCGAGACGCGTGATGGAGTCGAGCAGAATCACGACATCGTGCTTCATTTCGACCAGGCGCTTCGCCTTTTCGATCACCATTTCCGCGACTTGCACGTGGCGCGCGGCCGGTTCGTCGAAGGTGGAGGCAATCACTTCGCCGACCACCGAACGCTGCATTTCCGTCACTTCTTCCGGCCGTTCGTCGATCAGCAGCACGAACAGAACGATATCCGGATGGTTCGATTTGATCGCGTGCGCAATGTGCTGCAGCATCACGGTCTTGCCCGATTTCGGCGATGCCACCAGCAACCCGCGCTGACCCTTGCCGATAGGCGAGATCATGTCGATGATCCGGCCCGTCACGTTCTCTTCGCCGCGCATTTCGCGCTCGAGCGGCATCGGTTTATTCGGATGCAGCGGCGTCAGGTTTTCGAACATGATCTTGTGCTTCGAGGCTTCCGGCGCCTGGCCGTTGACCTTGTCCACCTTGACCAGTGCAAAGTAACGCTCGCCGTCTTTCGGCGTACGCACTTCACCTTCGATGGTGTCGCCTGTGTGCAGGTTGAAGCGGCGGATCTGCGACGGGCTAATGTAGATGTCGTCCGTGCTGGCGAGATATGAAGTCTCGGGCGACCGCAGGAAGCCGAAGCCGTCAGGTAATACTTCGAGCGTGCCGTCGCCGAAGATCGTGTCGCCAGTCTTGGCGCGCTTTTTAAGAATCGCGAACATCAATTCCTGCTTGCGCAGTCGATTGGCGTTTTCGATCTCCAGGCCATTGGCCATTTCGATCAATGCGGAGACGTGCTGAGACTTGAGCTCGGATAAATGCATACGGATTTCCCGCCAGGGAGAAGAGGTACAACAGAGAATTTGGGAGGAGAAGTGAGCTGAACGCTCAAGGACCTAAACGTCTTGCCGTCTTAAGAAACGTCTTGCAGTCTTAGGATTCTAGCATAGCACATGCCGACAGGCCCTCGGGTGGCCGTGGTGACAGTGTGATTCGCGCATGTTGTGACCTCACAACAATTTGCTGGAATCACCGCGTGTAGCTAGCTGCTTTTTCCATTTTACTTGTATTAATTAGTCAGTGATCAAACCCGGCACAAACGCCAGGTCTTGTCGCTGGGAGAGGGCGGATCCGTGAAAGTCGGAAATGCCATTGCGAGCTTCCGGCTTCGAGTCACAACTTTGGATAACAACATCCGCCCTGCAGCTTCAAATCACAGATTGCTGTCCAGAAACGCGGTCAGTTGCGACTTGGACAATGCGCCGACCTTCTGCGCGGCTACGGCACCATTCTTGAACAGGATCAGCGTGGGGATACCGCGCACTCCAAACTTCACCGGTGTCGATTGATGCTCGTCCACATTGATCTTGGCGATCTGCAGGCGGTCGCCGTAGTCCTTGGCCACTTCATCGAGGATCGGAGCAATCATCTTGCAAGGACCGCACCATTCCGCCCAGAAGTCGAGCAAGACAGGTTTATCCGATTTCGTGACGTCCTGGTCAAAGGATGCGTCGCTGATATGTTTGATCGATTCGCTCATTATGTGAATACCTCTATGATTTCGAGGCCCGCGTTTGAATGCTCGCCACGATACACCAAAACAGGAAATAGTTCGCCGCGCTGCGGGGTGTAGAACCGCTCGCTTGGATGGGCGCATCCGTTGCCGGAAAAGCCGCTTTCTGCCCGTCACACGGCGATTAGCCGGTGCTTCAAATTGTCATCTTAGCTTACTTTGCTATCTGTTGCCCGGTACCGATAGGCCCCTTCTGGACGAACCTCCGGCGCGTGTTATTGCGCTCATTTCAGCCGTGTATCGATGTACAAGGAGTCCATCCACCAAGGCCGCCGCCCCACAACACGAATATGGAGATTACGTGCCGGGATTGCAATAGCACTTCGCTTGGTGGTGGGCGCGGCGATTCTTCTCTGATATGATTCTCCGTGACGGGCCTCCTCGCATGGTGGCGCGGTCAACCTGGTCAGGTCGGGAACGAAGCAGCCACAGCCGTTTTCTACCAGTGCCGAGGGTCGGGCTCGTCACCTTCGCTTTTCTTGTTTGTTTCGCTGTTATTTGCGTCGCCATCTTCCAGCCGTTCTTTAGTTCCTCGTCTTATTCCTTCTTCAAACTTCGTAATTTCCCCAAACGTCGCATCGGTTTGTCCCTGGTTTAAAACCTGCTGCCTCCCGCTTTTCGGATGTCCTGGCAGATCTGCGTCTTTCGCGCTGGGCCCTACCTCCGTTTTCACGTTTTTCATTCGCATTTCCCATCGAGGTCTCTTGCCGGCCAATAAGCGGTTCTGCCCATATGCAGTGCAGCTTCCTATGCATCGCTTCCGCAGGCGTGCGCGCCGCCGCGAAACGCTTTTGCCTCTTGACGTTGCTGATACAATTTCGGCATGACCTATCAAGTTCTCGCACGCAAGTGGCGGCCCAAATCATTCGCTTCGCTCGTCGGCCAGGAGCACGTGGTTCGCGCGCTGACGCACGCGCTCGACGGCGGGCGACTGCACCACGCCTATCTGTTCACCGGCACGCGCGGTGTTGGCAAGACGACGCTGTCGCGCATCTTCGCCAAGGCGCTCAATTGCGAGACCGGCGTAACTTCCACTCCGTGCGGCATATGCCGGGCGTGCAGGGAGATCGATGAAGGACGGTTCGTCGATTATGTGGAGATGGACGCGGCCAGTAATCGCGGCGTGGACGAAATGGCAGCGCTGCTGGAACGCGCGGTGTACGCCCCGGTCGACGCGCGTTTCAAGGTCTACATGATCGACGAAGTGCACATGCTAACGAACCACGCGTTCAACGCCATGTTGAAGACGCTGGAAGAGCCGCCCGCACACGTCAAATTCATCCTCGCCACCACCGATCCCCAGAAGATCCCCGTCACTGTGCTGTCGCGCTGCCTGCAGTTCAATCTGAAGCAGATGCCGGCAGGGCAGATCGTGGGGCATCTGGAACATGTGCTGGGCGAAGAGCAGATACCGTTTGAGCTGCAAGCGTTGCGGCTCTTGTCGCGTGCCGCCGACGGCAGCATGCGAGACGCGCTTTCACTCACTGACCAGGCCATTGCGTATTCGGCGAACCAGGTCACGGAGGAGGCCGTGCGCGGCATGCTCGGCGCGCTCGACCAGAGTTACCTGATCCGCTTGCTCGATACCCTCGCGGCCGGCGACGGGGAGGGCGTGCTTGCCATCGCGGACGAAATGGCGTTGCGCAGTTTGTCGTTTTCCACGGCACTGCAAGATCTGGCCGGCTTGTTGCATCGGATCGCATGGGCGCAATTTGCGCCGGCTTCGGTGCTGGACGAATGGCCGGAGGCAACCGATATCCGCCGTTTCGCCGACTTGCTGAGTGCCGAGCACGTGCAACTGTTCTATCAGATTGCAACGATCGGGCGCGGCGAGATGGGCCTGGCACCCGATGAATACGCTGGTTTCACCATGACGCTGCTGCGCATGCTCGCGTTCGAACCCGCGGGTGGTCCGGGCGGAGGCGGCGGAGGCGGCGCGCGGGTAAGGCAGGCGGTTGTGGGTTCGTCCAGCGCGGGGACACGCGCATCGGCGCCGAGTGGTGTCGTCGCCGGTGGGGCGAGTTTGCCGAGTGCGGAGGCTCCGAAGCCAGCGGTAAATCGTGTCTCCGATGCTGCCTCTACTGGAGCCGCCACGACGAGTGTGGATCGCGCGCGGGATGCAGATCAAACGGCCGTGGCACGGCACAGTGCGGCTGACGATTCAGCTCCGAAGGCGGTTGCTGAATCGGAACCGCGGGAAGATCTCGCAGCGGCTAGTCAGAATGCCGTGCAGAGCATTGCAGTTAAGCTCGAGCCTAAGCCGGCTGCGAACGCGCAAATGATCGCGGAGCCTGATCGAACGGATGAGGGTATCGATACCTCCGCCGTTGCACCGGGTGGTGCTATCGATCCAGAGGGTTCGAGGGAAGATGCAACGGCTGATGCGCTGACCGACAAGGCTGTCGACTTGCATAACGATGGCGCCAAGGTGGACGCAGCGGATGCGCAAAGCGCGCCGGCGAACAACCCTGCTGGACCGGCATCATCTGACGTAGCGGCCGTGGCTTTAGATCCCGAGCCCGCCGCCGATACGCCTTCGTCGACCGTCAGTTGCCATGGGTCGTCGGAGGACGTCTCGGTTGCTCCTGAATCAGAACCTGATTCCAGCGCCTCGACTTTGGCCGCAGCGGCTCAGGAACTCGTCGATCGCGACGCTGCCAGTCGGCCAGCAAACCGGGCGGTGCCCTCAGCTGAAAAAATCGCATCGCCGCGTGCGACGGGCGGTGCTAGCGCCGCGCTCGACGTGTTGCGCAGTGCAGGCAATCGGGTATCGTCGGATCGCGGTGTGCGTGCTCCCGAACCGGTGCGCAAGCCCGCAGTCCCGAAGGCAACGCCGACCGTGCAGGTTCCCGTGCCACGCCGGCTTGCGGCTTCGGCTGATCGAAATGCAGCGCCCGCCGCAGGTGACTCCAGGTTCGGTGGTGCGCAGCCGAACGCGAACGGCACAGATAGAAATGGCAGCGGCGCGAACGGTGCTGGCGCCGTAGCGAGCAAGAACAATGGCGGCGCAACTCCTCCGTGGGAAGAAATGCCGCTGGACGACTATCAGCCGGTGTCGTCGGAAGAGGGCTATTTCATGCCGCCCGACGACGGTTTCATGCCCGCGTTCGACAGCGGCCCCGACGACCTGCGCTTCAACGATGCGCCCGCCGCCAAGCCGGCGCCCCGCGTCGATGCACGTCCGCTGCCGCCCGCCGTCCCGCTCGATGCGCTTGGTGTGAGCGGTGACTGGCCAACGCTCGCCGTGGATTTACCGCTGAAGGGTATCGCTTACCAGCTCGCTTTCAACAGCGAACTCACCGCGTGTGACGGCACATCGATCACGCTTGCTGTGCCGGTGCCGCAATACGCCGAAAGCGCACAAGTGGCGAAGCTGAAGGTTGCATTAACCGACAAGCTGGGCCGGCCGATCGATGTAAACGTGAGCGTCGGCCCAGCGCGCCGCACGGCTGCTGCGATCGACGCCGCTGCTCGCGCGCAGCGCCAGCAGGAGGCGGAAAAGGAGATTACGCAGAACCCGTTCGTGCAATCGCTGATCCGCGATTTTGGCGCAAGTATTGTGCAGGGTTCGATCAAGCCGTTGGCATCGGGTAGCCCGCAGGATGGCGGGCAGAACGCGGCATCGGCGAGTTGACGATTTCGTCGTGAGCGAAGAAGGGCTGACACCGAAAGCCGTTAAGCTACGCGGCCCGTGAGATCGCTGAAATACGTTAAAGCCAGAACCCCCGCAGAGCGAACGAGTCAGAGAAAGCATCTAAGCTTCGGATCAAGAACGCCGGGCAAGCATGAAGGTGAGGCCCCTTTCACGCCGGACGGTTCAAAGGACATCGAACACCCGTTGTAAAGCACATAGAGCACGCAAGGCTACAACCATCACCCATTCACAGCCGGCGCGGACCCGAGCCGATCCCGAACCGCGCGGCACGCATCCATTCTCTTTACCCCGTTTCGAGCAAGGAGCCCGACCATGATGAAGAACCAACTCGCCGGCTTGATGAAGCAAGCTCAGCAGATGCAGGACAACATGAAGAAGATGCAGGACGAACTTGCCCTGGTCGAAGTGGAAGGGCAGTCCGGCGCCGGTCTCGTGAAGGTGGTCATGACGTGCAAGAACGACGTCCGCCGTGTGACGATCGACCCGAGCCTGCTCGCCGACGACAAGGACATGCTGGAGGATCTCGTTGCCGCCGCGTTCAACGACGCCGTGCGCAAAGCCGAAGCCACCACGCAGGAAAAGATGAGCGGCATGACGGCCGGCATGCCAATGCCGCCGGGTTTCAAGCTGCCGTTCTAAACACCTCAATCCTCAGAGCATAGGGCCATCAGCGCATGAAACAACCTTCCGCCTTGTCGGCGCTCGTCGAAGCGCTGCGTGCGCTGCCGGGCGTGGGTCCCAAGTCGGCGCAGCGCATGGCCTATCATCTGATGCAGCACGACCGGTCAGGCGCTGAAAAGCTTGGCCGGTCGTTGATGTTCGCCACCGAGCATCTGCAACATTGCGAGAAATGCAACACGTTCACCGAGGCGGCGATTTGCGAAGTCTGCGACGATCCCGAACGCGATCCTGAACTGCTTTGTGTCGTCGAAACGCCGGCCGATCAGATCATGCTCGAACAGACCCTGACGTATCGCGGACTGTATTTCGTGTTGATGGGACGGCTGAGTCCGCTAGATGGTATCGGGCCGAAAGAGATCCATTTCGATCGCCTGATCCAGCGAGCCACTGACGGCCTCGTGAAGGAAATCGTGCTTGCCACGAACTTCACGAACGAAGGCGAGGCGACCGCCCATTACCTTGCACAGACGCTCAAGTCGAAGGGCCTGAAGGTGACGCGCCTTGCGCGCGGCGTGCCGGTCGGCGGCGAACTTGAATACGTTGACGCGGGCACGATCGCGCGTGCAATGCTCGACAGGCGCTCGGTTTAGACCGCAGTTGTAGATCCTAGTCATACCGTAACAAGGCAACAATATGACCGAAGCAGAAGCGTTGGCGCTCGCCACGCACCGGCATTACAAGGGCGGTTTATATCGCGTGATTGGCGTGGCGCGGCATGCGGAGACGGAAGAGGCGATGATCGTCTATGAGCATCTCTGGCCGCACGATCATGGCCTGTGGGTGCGTCCTGCGGAACTGTTTAACGGCACGCTCGCCGACGGGTCACCGCGGTTCAAGGCGCTCGACATTCCGCTGTAAAAACCGTGTGGCGCGTCAAGCCATCACGCTATTTCAAGCCGCTCTGAAACAGTTTTTAAAACGACAACGAAGGAGACACCATGAGCGCTTCTACGGGACCGCTCGCCGGCGTCAAGGTGCTCGAACTCGGTACGCTGATCGCCGGGCCGTTCGCCGCGCGCTTCATGGGCGAGTTCGGCGCCGACGTGATCAAGATCGAAGATCCGAACGGCGGCGATCCGCTGCGCAAATGGCGCAAGCTGTATCCGGAAGTAGGCGGGACATCGCTATGGTGGGCCGTCCAGGCACGCAATAAAAAATCGGTGACAGTCAATCTCAAGTCTCCTGACGGCAAGGAAATCGTCCGGAGACTGGCGAAGGAAGCCGATATCGTCGTTGAGAATTTTCGTCCGGGCTTGCTCGAAAAACTCGGGCTCGGCTATGAGGTGCTATCCGCCGAAAACCCGGGCCTCGTGATGGTGCGGCTGTCGGGCTACGGCCAGACCGGGCCGTATCGCGATCGGCCGGGCTTTGGCGCCATCGCTGAATCGATGGGCGGATTGCGCCACATCACCGGTTATCCGGACTTGCCGCCGCCGCGCATCGGCATTTCCATTGGTGACTCCATTGCCGCGCTGCATGGCGTGATTGGCGCGTTGATGGCGCTGCATCATCGGCAAGCGAATGGCGGCAAGGGACAAGTCGTCGATGTCGCGCTGTACGAAGCCGTGTTCAATATGATGGAAAGCGTCGTACCCGAATACGGCGTGTACGGCATGATCCGCGAGCGCACCGGCGCGTCGTTGCCGGGCATCGTGCCGTCAAACACGTATCCGTGCCGCGACGGCAGTATTGTGATTGGCGGCAACAGCGATCCAATCTTCAAACGGCTCATGCTCGCGATCGGCCGCGAGGACCTGGGCAACGATCCTACGCTGACATCGAATGACGGACGTGTGCCGCGCACTCGGGAAATTGACGACGCAATCCGTGTATGGCTTTGCACCCGTTCCATCGATGAGGCGCTCGCTGTGCTCAACGCTGCGGATGTGCCTGCGGGCCGAATCTACAGCGTGGCCGATATGTTCACCGATCCGCAATACATCGCGCGCCAGATGATTCAGCATTTTCCCTGGCAGGATGGTCGGGAGATCGCGCTGCCGAACGTCACGCCGAAATTGTCGGAAACGCCGGGCGAGACTCGCTGGCTTGGCCCGCAACTCGGCGAACACACCGATGACGTCCTGCAATCCCTCGGCTACGCGCCCGAAGAAATTGCGCGACTGCGGGCGGACAAGGCAATTTAAGCCTTGGCGTGATTCATCGAGGTTCGATCACGATCTTCCCGGAGACGCGTCGGCTGGCCATGTCATTCAATGCCGCGGCGGTCTCTTCGAGGGCATAACGCTTCGTGACGTGCGGCCGTACCTGGCCGTCCTTGATCCAGCCAAAGATCTGCTGCATCGCGGCACTCGCCAAATCTGGCTCGCGCTGGATATGCTGGCCCCAAAACACACCCACAATACTCGCGCCCTTGAGCAGTGCAAGATTGAGGGGCAGCTTTGGAATGTCGCCGTTCGCGAACCCGACCACGAGATATCTACCGCGCCACCCGATACTGCGAAAAGCCGGCTCCGCGTACTCGCCGCCGACCGGATCGTAGATGACGTCGGGCCCATTCCCGTCTGTCAGCGCCTTGATCCGTTCGCGCAGGTTTTCACTCGTGTAGTCGATGGTGGCGTCCGCACCATGTTCCACGCACAACGCGAGCTTCTCCGGACTCGACGCCGCCGCAATCACGCGCGCACCCAGCGCCTTGCCGATTTCCACGGCCGCCAGCCCCACGCCGCCCGCCGCTCCCAGCACGAGCATGGTTTCGCCGGCCTTCAGTGCGCCCCGGTCGACCACCGCGTGGTGCGATGTCCCGCACGCGAGCGTGATGGCCGCAGCGCTGGCGAAGTCGATGTCGTCAGGCAATGGCATGCACGCTGCCTCGCTTGCCAACGCCTGCTCGGCGAATGCGCCTTGCGCCGTATAGGCGGCCACTCGCATGCCGGCCTTCAATCGCGTGACGTCCGGGCCTACGGCTCGCACCACACCCGCGAACTCGGAACCCGGTGTGAACGGCAGGTCGGGCTTCATCTGATACTTGTTCTGGATCACGAGGACGTCAGGAAAATTCACGCTCGCGGCGCGCACGTCGATCACTACCTGGCCCGGCCCGGGCTGGGGGTCGGAGAGTGTTTCCAGGACGAGGGATTCCGGCGGTCCGAACTGGTTGCATCGAATGGCGCGCATGGTGTCTCCGGGTGAAATAATCGTGATCTGGCAGTGTAGATCAGGGCCGTACGAACGTGCTCTTGCCTACGTCTCGTTGGCCGAACGGTCTACAAATCGCGACCAATTTGCCCTCTGCAAAGCGCAATGGCAAACCGTTTGGCCGAGTGCCCCGACGTCGATCCGTGGGCCTTCCTTCCTCGGTTACAATCGTCGAATGCGAATCCTACTCAGCAACGACGACGGTTATCAGGCACGCGGCCTTAACGTGCTGCATGCGGCCATGCAGCCGCTTGGCGAAGTCACTGTGATGGCGCCCGAGCAAAACTGCAGCGGCGCTTCGAACTCGCTCACGCTGTCGCGGCCGCTCAGCATTCACACTGCGGCGAATGGTTTTAACTACGTGAACGGCACGCCAACGGATTCGGTGCACATCGCGCTGACGGGCATGCTGGCCGAGCAGCCGGATCTGGTCGTATCCGGTATCAACAACGGCCAGAACATGGGCGAGGACACGCTGTATTCCGGCACGGTCGCCGCAGCCACCGAAGGTTTCATGTTTGGCGTGCCCGCCATTGCCTTCTCGCTGGTCGGACGGGACTGGCTGCATCTGGAGGACGCGGCGCGCGTGGCGGCGGAGATCGTCGCGCACTACCTCGCGCATCCCATGCCCGGCCATCCGCTGCTCAATGTGAACATTCCGAGTCTGCCGTATGACCAGATGGGCGAGTGGTGCATTACGCGGCTGGGCAAGCGTCATCCATCGCAGCCTGTCGTTCGTCAGATCGATCCGCGCGGTAATCCGATCTGGTGGATCGGGCCGTCCGGCGACGCACTCGATGCCAGTGAAGGAACGGACTTCCATGCCGTGGCGAACGGCCATATCTCGATCACGCCGCTGCAGCTCGACCTGACGCATACCAAACTGCTGCCCGCGACCCGCGAGTGGGCCGAGGCACGGAGCCGCCGTTCATGACCGACGAACGCGCGAAACGCTTTCCGCTGGCGCTCGCCGATCTGGTGCGTGAGCCACGCAAGGCGACTGCGCGCCCCGATGCGCGCAGCAAGCCGGCATTGAAGGCGATACCGGGCGGCAACGGCGGTTTGAAATCGGCTGCGGCTACGCACAAGGCTTCCGCCGCCGCGCCGAAACTGGCGGCGGCAAGGGCAGCAAAACCGTCGGCCGGGATGCATTCCGGCATAAAGACAAATGCGGCGGCGAAAGCCGAGCCGAAGGCGCTCGCGAGCAACACGGCGGCGCGGGGTGTGGCGGGGAGTTCAGCCGCATCGGCGGGAGACGGGCATCGGTCTGCTGCGAGAGTGCACGCTGCATCGAAACCATCCACGGTCGTGGCGCACCATCAGCCCGGCGCGCTGCGTGCGGGTGCGCGTCCGAACGAAACACGCGACGCTCAACCCAGGTCCCGGACGCATGTGAAGCCGGACGCCAAATCGAACTCACAACCGGCCAGGTTGCAAACGGCGTCGCAGCCCGAGGCCCGGTCCAACGTCCGAAAGGCTGGGGCCCAGGCCGGGCAGCAAAGCACTCATGCGCTGACATCGGAACGAGTACGTGAGCGCATGGTCGAAAGGCTGCGCGCCAACGGTATAACGGATGCACGCGTGCTCGCTGCCATGGCCGCGGTGCCGCGCCATATGTTCGTCGATCCCGGACTTGCCACGCAGGCTTACGAGGATGCGGCGCTGCCGATCGGGCATCATCAGACTATCTCGAAGCCATCGGTGGTCGCGCGGATGATCGAGCTGGTCGCCGCCGGTCGCACGCTCAGGAATGTGCTGGAGATTGGCACGGGTTGCGGATATCAGGCGGCTGTCCTGTCGCAGGTGGCGACCGACGTGTATTCCATTGAGCGGATCCGGCCGTTATCTGAGCGAGCGAAGCTCAATCTGCGGCCGTTGCGCGTACCAAATATCCGCCTGCATTACGGCGATGGCCGTCTCGGGTTGCCGGCAGTCGCGCCGTTTGACGCCATTGTGATTGCTTGTGCCGGACTCGACGTTCCGCAGGCGTTGCTCGATCAACTTGCTGTCGGCGGCAGACTTGTTGCGCCCGTCGGATCGCAGACGGCGCAAGCGCAGATACTGACGCTCGTCGAGCGCGTTTCGCCCACTCAATGGCGCGAATCGCAGCTCGATCGGGTTTTCTTTGTACCCTTAAAATCCGGAGTGATTTGACACCGATGAGTATGTTGCGTGCTAAACGAAATGTGAGCGCGAACCCCGGTCTGTCGGTGGTTCAGCGCGGTGTATGCGTCGTGGCGCTGTCCGCACTGGCCGCCTGCGCGACCCGGATGGATCAGGCGCCCGTCGTCGACCGGACTGGATCCGCTATCGGCACGCAGGCTGCCCAGGATGGATCGATGTTGCCGCCGGGTCCGCCGCCGCCGGGTTACTACCGGGTGAAGCCGGGTGACACCCTATACCGGATCGCCCTGGAAAACGGCCAGAATTATCGGGACATTGCGTCGTGGAACAACATGACGAATCCGAATCAGATCGAAGTCGACCAGTTGTTGCGCGTGGCGCCTCCGGGCGCCAATCTCGCGGCGGCAACACCGGGCGTTTCTACCGCTCCCATTGTTGGCGGCGGGGTGCAAGCTCAGCCGCTCAATAATACTTACGGCGCGAATACGTCGACTGTACCGGGCGCGAGTGGCTATGCAAACGGCAGCACGCCGCCGGCGCCGAATTACGGCACGTCGTCCGGCATGGGTGCAATGCCGGGTACGGCAGCGCCCGGACTGGCCATGACGCCGCCGCCGGGAACGGGTGTCGACAATGGGGCAGCTGCGGTTCCGGCTGCACAGCCGGCGTTCATCTGGCCGGCGCGCGGACCGATTCTCGGCACGTTCGACGAGGCGAAGAACAAAGGCTTGAACATTGGCGGCGCGAGCGGAGATCCGGTCAATGCGGCGGCTGACGGACGGGTTGTCTACTCCGGCAACGGTCTGCGCGGATACGGCAATCTTGTCATCATCAAGCACGACGCAACTTTTCTTACCGCGTACGCACATAACAGTGCTTTGATGGTAAAAGAGGGAGACGCGGTGACAAAAGGGCAGAAAATCGCCGAGATGGGCAACAGCGATTCGGACCGCGTGATGTTGCATTTCGAAGTTCGCCGGCAGGGCAAACCTGTCGACCCTCTGAAGTATTTGCCGCCGCAATAAGCGAAATCATCATGCCTAAATCGAAGCGCCAACCGCCGCAAGCCGAGGCTGAGACAATCAGCCGACCCACGCAGACAACGGTGGAAGACGGCGCTTCGAATCAGGCAGACGAGTCTGAAGGCGAAACGGCTGACGCCGAACTCGATTCAGACGAAGACGGTGGCGCGAATGGCAAGGATGCCGTCGAGGGTGCCGCTGATTCCGTACCCGACGTCGATGACTTCAAGTCTATTTTGCAGGCTGAACTCACGGCCGACACAATCCAGCATTACCTGAACCGCATTAGCGTGAAGCCGCTGCTGACGGTCGAGGAAGAGCAGCGCTATTCGCGGCTGGCGAAAGCCGGCGAATTCGAAGCGCGCCAGGTCATGATCGAGCGCAATTTGCGGCTGGTGGTCAGTATCGCGAAGGGCTATTTGAATCGCGGTGTGCCGCTGCTCGATCTGATCGAGGAGGGCAATCTCGGCTTGATGCACGCTATCGAAAAATTCGATCCCACGCGTGGCTTCCGGTTTTCGACGTATGCCACGTGGTGGATCCGCCAGAGCATCGAGCGCGCGATCATGAATCAGGCGCGCACAGTGCGTTTGCCCGTTCATGTGATTCGCGAACTCAATCAGGTGCTTCGCGCGAAACGTCATCTCGAAAAAAGCTCGGCGAATTCGACGGCGGCCATTGCGCCGGACCGGCGAGACGCGAGCATTGACGACATTGCGCATCTCACCGGCAAAACGCCCGAAGAAGTCACCGACATCCTCGCCCTCAATGAACACACGGCGTCGCTCGACGCGCCGCTCGATCTTGACCCGGCGAGCAGCCTGCTCGATTTGCTATCCGACGACGCAAGTCAGTCGCCGGATTCGGAAGTTCAGCATCGCGAACTGGAAACGCTTACGAAGCTGTGGCTTTCCCGTCTCTCCGACAAACACCGGCACGTTATTGAGCGCCGTTTCGGCCTGAATCATATTGAGCCGGCCACGCTCGAAGAACTCGCCGACGAAATGGGCTTGACGCGCGAACGCGTGCGCCAGATTCAGCAGGAAGCGCTGGTCCGACTCAAGCGGTTCTTCGCATCGAATGGCGTGCGAAAAGACGCCGTGCTTTAGGCAAGGCGCTTTGCAAGGCCGTCCTTAAAAAAATAATGACTCCAATTCTCGTATTCGACATCGAGACCATTCCCGATGTCGACGGTATTCGCCGTCTCGATTCTCTTCCCGCCACGCTCACCGATATCGAGGTGGCGGAGCATGCGTTCGCCGCGCGCCGTGAAAAGGTGGGGAACGACTTCCTGCCGCATCATCTGCAACGCATTGCGGCCATTTCATGCGTGTTTCGCGATAACACGGGGTTTCGCGTGCGTTCGCTCGGCACGACGACCGATTCCGAGGCATCGCTGATCCAGTCGTTTTTTCGTGTAATCGAAAAATACACGCCTCAACTAGTTTCATGGAATGGCGGCGGTTTTGATCTGCCCGTGCTGCACTACCGCGCGCTGGTGCACGGCGTGACAGCGTCCCGCTATTGGGACCTGGGCAATGATGATCGCGAGTTTCGCTACAACAACTACATCAGCCGTTACCACGCGCGCCACACTGACCTCATGGACGTGCTCGCGATGTACCAGGCTCGTGCGAACGCTCCGCTGGATGCGCTTGCCAAGCTCTGCGGTTTCCCGGGAAAGCTGGGCATGGACGGCGGCATGGTCTGGCAGGCGTACTCGGAAGGGCGCATCGAGGAAATCCGCAATTATTGCGAGACGGACGTGGTCAACACGTATCTGATGTACTGCCGTTTCCAACTGATGCGCGGCGGTTTTTCCGCCGAGGAGTATGCCGACGAGATCAGCTTCGTAAAAAATGCGCTCGCGCTGGAACCGGCGTCCCATTGGGCCGAATATCTGGCTGCCTTCGACAACTGAGTGCCGCGCCGGGGCTCCCCCGGCATCGTCTACAATCTCGCCTTTGTTGCTCTTTTCCGGGGTCTTCGCCCCGCGTTTCGTTTCGCTTTCCGCTTCCCGATTGTTCACTTCGTTCACCAAGTTTCACATTAGCCAGGAAGTCCGCAGGTGTCTCACGCTCGAAAAAAATCGCGTAATCGCTGGAATCCGCCCACTCGAATCGTTCCTCTGGACCCTTCGGCCGCGCCAATCGAGATCGAAATCAAATCGCTCGATATGGATGCGCAGGGTGTCGGTCGTGCGACGGCCGAGGACGGCTCGGAAGGCAAGGTTATTTTCGTGGAAGGCGCGCTGCCGGGTGAACGCGTGTTGTACGCGAGCTTTCGGAGGAAGGCCGCATTCGAGCAAGCGTTGCTGATCAAAATCCTGCGTGAAAGCGTCATGCGCACGCGGCCGAAATGCCCTTATTTCAGCAAATGCGGCGGCTGCTCCATGCAGCACCTTGATGTGCGCGCGCAAATTGCCGTCAAGCAGCGGGTCCTCGAGGACAACCTCCAGCACATCGGCAAGCTCCACGCAGAAACGATCTACCGGCCAATTCATGGGCCGTCGTGGGGATACCGGTATCGGGCACGGCTGGCTGTACGGCTGATCGCGGGAAAGGGCGGCGCGCTCGTGGGATTCCACGAGAAAAAGAGCAGTTTTGTCGCCGATATGGAAACGTGCGACGTCCTGCACCCGAATGTGTCGGCGCTGTTGATGCCGCTGCGGTCGCTCGTCCGCGATTTATCCATTCGCGACCGCCTGCCGCAGATTGAAGTGGCCGTTGGCGCCGAGACGACCGCGCTGGTGCTGCGGATTCTCGAGCCGTTGACGCAGGCAGACGAAGCGCTGCTGCGTACTTTCGCCGATGCCCATGCCGTTCAATTCTGGCTGCAGCCGAAAGGACCGGAGACCGCTTTTGCGTTTTATCCCGTTGAGCGGGATCTGGCCTACACGCTGCCGGAATTCGGCATCCGCATGCCGTTCAAGCCAACCGATTTCACTCAGGTCAATCATCAGATCAACCGGGTGCTCGTTAGCCGCGCGTTGCGGTTGCTGGCCGCGCAGCGAACGGATCGGGTACTGGATTTGTTTTGCGGCATCGGCAATTTCACGTTGCCGCTCGCGCGGATGGCGCGTGAGGTGGTGGGAATCGAGGGGAGCGAGGGCCTGACTGAACGGGCGCTAGAAAATGCCCGGATCAATGGCGTTCAAGAGCATACGTCGTTCGCATGCCGAAACCTCTTCGAGATCACAACGGACGATTTTCGCGCGCTAGGTCCCTTCGACAAGATCCTCATTGATCCGCCGCGTGAGGGCGCGCTGGCGGTATCGAAGGCGTTGGGAGAAATGGCGCAGAGCGGCGAGGGCGTGTTGCCTAAGCGAATTGTGTACGTGTCGTGCAATCCGGCAACGCTCGCCCGGGACGCGGGCGTGCTCGTGCGCGATGCTGGTTACCGCATGAAGGGCGCGGGCGTGGTGAACATGTTTCCGCATACATCGCACGTCGAATCGATTGCGCTGTTCGAACGCGATTGACTCTCCAAGCTTTGAATTTCCCAGATTTGCGTGCATAAAAAACCGGCCTTCGAAAAAGGCCGGTTTTCACTTGCGAAGCAAAACTAAAGCGCAATCAATTCCGATTGCCACCGAAGATACCGAGCAGCATCAACAGGTTGGTGAACACGTTGTACAAATCCAGGTAGATCGCGAGCGCGGCGCTGATGTAGTTCGTTTCACCGCCATTCACTACCCGCTGGACGTCGAAGAGCATGTACGCCGAGAAGATCACGATGGCCAGCACGGAGACCGTCAGCATCAAGGCCGGCAGGTGCAGGAACACGTTCGCAAACGCGGCCAGCAGCAGCACCAGTACGCCCATGAAGAGCCACTTGCCGAGACCGGAAAAGTCACGCTTGCTGACCGTTGCAATAGTCGCCATGGCGGCGAAGATCACACCAGTGCCACCAAACGCCATCATGATGAGCTGCGGCCCGTTCGTGTAGCCGAGGATGAAGCTCAGCAGACGAGACAGCATCAGACCCATGAAGAACGTGAAGCCGAGCAACACGAATACACCGATGCTACTGTTCTTGGTGCGCTCAATGGCGAACATGAAGCCGAACGCGATTGCCATGAAGGCAATGAAGCTCATGGCGGGGCTGGTAGCCGCAAACAGGGAGAAACCTGTTGCCACCCCGACCCACGCGCCCAACACGGTTGGGACCATGGATATTGCGAGGAGCCAATAGGTGTTCCGTAGTACGCGGTTGCGGGTTTCGGAGGACGTGACACTACCGCTGCGACCAAAACCGTAAGGGGATTCGTTCATGGTTTCTCCTTGCCTAAACTTGTGTAAAGCCATCTGGTTCAAAAACCGGCTCGATTTGCCGGAAAACGCCGACGCCGCCGTGCGGAAGCTGCGATGCAAAAACACGGCTTTGTCAGTCAGGCGGCTTCGCTGGACCTTCGTTGGACGATACGCCGCGAACATCTGCTAGTTGCATTGTACGCCGCGGGGCCTGAAAGCCCGAAAGCCCGAAAGCCCTTCTGACACGAAATATGGGCCTATCTTGCGCCGAAATCAACGTTGCTGCTGTGCACTACCGAGACCGCTAAAATTACGGCGCGTTTCATACCCACGCTGTGATCCGCACTGCAATTCGTCACTTGCTTTGATGCTTACGGAGTCGTAAGGTTTCCATCGCAATCATACAACGCTTCGTGCTACAATTACCGATTCATTTATATTCGTAACCCGTTCATTTTTTGGAGTTTTTCATGGCGATCGAGCGCACCCTGTCGATTATTAAACCGGATGCAGTGGCAAAGAATGTGATCGGTCAGATCTACAGCCGTTTTGAGCAAGCTGGCCTCATGATCATCGCAGCTCGCATGGTCCACCTGTCGCGCGCTGATGCGGAAAAGTTCTATGCGGTTCACGCTGCACGCCCGTTCTTCAAGGACCTGGTCGAATTTATGATCTCGGGCCCCGTGATGATCCAGGCGCTGGAAGGCGAGAACGCCATCCTGACGAATCGCGACCTGATGGGCGCAACGGACCCGAAAAAGGCTGACAAGGGCACGATCCGCGCGGATTTCGCCGACAGCATCGACGCTAACGCGGTGCACGGTTCGGACGCTGCTGAAACCGCACGTCAGGAAATCGCTTTCTTCTTCCCCGAAGTGAACGTCTATTCGCGTTGATTCGGGAGTAGATTTATCGCTGGAATTGGCGCGAAATAGCTGGAGCGCGGCTTAGAACGCGGTCCATTTTTCGCTCAGCAAGGAAATGGCAGAATCGAAATGACAGCTGCAACAGTCAACCTTCTTGATCTCGATGCCGCCGGGCTCGTCGCTTATTGCGACAGCCTGGGCGAAAAGCCGTTTCGCGCCAAGCAATTGCAACGCTGGATTCACCAGTTCGGTGTCGACGACTTCGACGGCATGACGGACCTGGCGAAATCGCTGCGTCAGAAGTTAAAGGGGCGGGCAAGCCTGGACATGCCTTCCATCGTCCGCGATCACGTTTCCACCGACGGCACACGCAAGTGGCTGATCGACGTGGGAAATAGCAACGCGGTCGAAACCGTATATATCCCGGAAGAAAATCGCGGGACCCTTTGCGTGTCGTCGCAAGCGGGCTGCGCCGTGAATTGCCGGTTCTGCTCCACCGGCAAGCAAGGCTTTTCGCGCAACCTGAGCACGGGCGAAATCATCGGCCAGTTGCGCATGGCCGAGTTTGCGCTGCGGGCGTCCAAAAGTGGCACCTATGGAGCGCCGAATAACGGCAAGGCCGATCGCGTCGTGACGAACGTCGTGATGATGGGCATGGGCGAACCCTTGCTCAACTATGACGCCGTCGTGCCGGCCATGCGGCTGATGCTCGACGACAACGCGTACGGGCTGTCGCGTCGCCGCGTGACGTTGTCCACGTCGGGCGTCGTGCCCATGATGGACCGTCTGGGCGCAGACCTGCCGGTCGCGCTTGCCGTGTCGCTGCATGCGCCCATCGATTCGCTGCGCGACATGCTGGTGCCGCTGAACAAGAAATACCCCCTGCGGGAATTGATGGCGGCCTGCCAGCGTTATTTGAAGGTTGCGCCGCGCGATTTCATCACATTCGAATATTGCATGCTCGACGGCGTGAACGACAGCGAAGCGCACGCGCGCGAACTGATCGCGCTGACGCGTGATGTGCCATGCAAATTCAACCTGATTCCGTTCAATCCGTTCCCCGAGTCCGGTTTGACGCGATCGAGCAACGAACAGATCAAGCGATTCGCGCAAGTGCTGATGGACGCCGGCGTCGTGACAACCGTGCGCAAGACGCGCGGCGACGACATCGACGCGGCATGCGGGCAGTTGGCCGGCGAGGTTCAGGACCGTACGCGTCTGGCCCAGCGTATGGGCAAGACGGCGAAGGTGATCGAGGTTCGCGCTGTCTGAAGCTTTGGGCGGGATAATCGCGCCGCCGACCTGCGGCGCCCTATCCGGTGAAAAAAGCGGAAAATCCGGCAATAAACGATAGAAGTCGGCACACAATGCCGTGCATTTTGTTATAAAGCCGTCTGCAACGCCAACTCGGCTGCAGCCACGGTGGCGCTAAGGTCAGCAACGAAGCTGAACAGCGACAAAAAGAATCGATGCGAGGAAATTGGGATGAGTGAGCCGCAGCACCCGACGCCTTTCGGCGCTCATAAAGCTGGCCAATCAGGCAGTCAGTCCGGCGTTTTGCCCGGAAACCAGCCCGAAAACGCCGCGAGCGTCGCCAGTACCGCGGGCGGCATTCAGCAGGCAGCGAGTCTTGATTCTGTCGCCGCGGTTGGCGCGCGGCTTACGCAGCTTCGCGAAGCGAAGAACTGGTCCCTGGACGATGTATCCGCGCGGTTGAAGGTGTCGCCGCAGAAACTACGTGCGCTCGAAAGCGGCGATCTCAGCCTTTTCCCCGACCGGAACTTCGCGACTGGCATTGTGCGCAGTTACGCGAAAATCATGGGCGCCGACCCGGCTCCCTTCACGGCCGCGCTGCGTCACGCGAATGGTCCGGTCGAGCAAAATTTATCGTTGCCGGCATCGTCAGGTGCGGGTTTGCCGCGCGGCCGCGTGTCAGTGCCGCTGGGCAGTTCGCCGCGGCGCCGGTCCTGGTTGTGGGGCGTAGCGGCGGTGATCGTTGCGGTGATTGCGCTCGCCATGTGGCACACGGGTGGGGATTCTGCCGCATGGTTTGCCCGGCTGAAGGCCAGCGCCAATGGCGCAACTCAGGCCACGAACAGCGACACCAGTGCAGGTTCGTCGGTGGCAGCGACTGACGATGCAACGGCCAACACGGGGGCAGTCGCCTCTGCTGACGCCGCTAGTGAAGCCTCGGCGAATGGAGCCGGAGTTCAGGCTGGAACGCAGGCAGGGGCTCAGCCTATGCCGAGCCCGCTGGGTACGAACGCGCTTGCGGCGTCTTCATCCACGATTACGGCTGTCCAGGGCGCCGCAGCGCGTGCACAGAGCGCAAGCGCTCCGTTGGCGAATGCGCCGAAATCCGCGTCGTCGGCGGTTGCAGCAACTTCGGCGTCGGCAACTGCTTCAGTCGGCACCGGTGGCAACGAGATCGAATTGAAGGTGGCGAGCGACAGCTGGTTCAGCGTGCGCCAGAAGGACGGCAAGGAAGTGTTCTCGGGCCTGGTCAAGGCTGGCAACGTGCAGAAAGTCGCAGGTGACGCGCCGTTCAAGGTCACGGTTGGAAATCGGGCAGGCCTCGATTCGCTGACGTTCGACGGACAACCCGTCGACCCAGCCAAATTTGGCCCCGCGAAGGGCAATGTCGCCCGTTTTTCGCTGCCCTGATTTCGTCCGCGCGTCCACTCGTGTGTGCGCTCGTGTGTGGTTGAGCCCGCGCCGTTATATAACGTGGGCTTGAAGAAATTACGCCACATGGCGCGAGGGGCTTTGAGGTCGGTTCTCAGCCTTGACACGGAGTTGTGCGAAGATTTCATCAAGGCGTCGCAAAGGTGGCGGCGCCGTTTTTATGTCCTCGAGTCTCATTCATGTCCAGATACGCGTCACCGTGTGATAGCCGGCGGCGCAAAGGGTCTCTAGATGCAATCCGAAGCTCAACAACCCCTTATTGAAAGCAAGATCTGTTCGACGGAGCCAGTCTTCGGCGGATCGTGGAAACGGCGGGCGTCGCACGCTGTCGACGTCCGTTGGGGCGGCCAGCTCGTCACAATCGGCGGCGATGCGCCCGTGCGCATCCAGTCGATGACGAACACCGATACCGCCGACGCCATCGGCACGGCGATCCAGATCAAGGAACTGGCGCAAGCCGGCTCGGAACTGGTGCGGATCACGGTGAATACGCCCGAAGCAGCAGCAGCAGTGCCGGCAGTACGCGAGCAGCTTGACCGGATGGGCGTGACGGTGCCGCTCGTCGGGGACTTTCATTACAACGGTCATACGCTGTTGCGTGACTACCCTGCGTGCGCCGAAGCGTTGTCGAAATACCGGATCAATCCGGGCAACGTTGGCGCGGGAGCCAAACGCGACACCCAGTTCGCCCAGATGATCGAAGCGGCTGCGCGCTATGACAAGCCGGTCCGGATCGGCGTGAACTGGGGCAGCCTCGACCAGGATCTGCTCGCGCGGATGATGGATGAGAACGCGGCCCGTCCCACGCCTTGGGAAGCGCAAAGCGTGATGTATGAAGCGCTGATTCAATCGGCGATCGGGTCGGCGGAACGCGCGGTCGAACTCGGCCTCGGACGCGACAAGATTATCCTGTCGTGCAAGGTAAGCGGCGTGCAGGACCTGATCGCGGTGTATCGCGAATTGGCGAAGCGCTGCAGCTTCGCGCTGCACCTCGGTTTGACCGAAGCGGGAATGGGATCGAAGGGCATTGTGGCGTCGACGGCGGCGTTGTCGGTGCTGCTGCAGGAAGGAATCGGCGACACCATCCGCATCTCGCTTACGCCGGAACCGGGCGGCGCACGGACCGGCGAAGTGATCGTCGGCCAGGAAATTTTGCAGACCATGGGCCTGCGTTCGTTTACGCCAATGGTGATTGCGTGCCCGGGCTGCGGACGCACGACAAGCACGTTGTTCCAGGAACTGGCGTCGCAGATTCAAACGTACCTGCGCAACGCAATGCCCGTTTGGCGCGATGAATTTCCCGGCGTCGAAAAAATGCATGTCGCGGTGATGGGTTGCATCGTGAACGGGCCGGGCGAGTCGAAGCAGGCGAATATCGGCATCAGTTTGCCGGGGTCGGGCGAGAACCCGGCAGCGCCGGTGTTTATCGATGGCGTGAAGGTCAAGACGCTGCGCGGCGAGCATATCGCCCAGGATTTCCAGCAAATCGTCAGCGAGTACGTGACGCGGACCTACGGCAAGCGCGAAACCGCGCAGGCAGAAACACTTTAAAGACAGATGACTGAACAGAAGAAAAAGCTTGAGAAGCTAAGCGGCGTGAAGGGCATGAACGACATCCTCCCGCAGGATGCCGCGTTGTGGGAATTCTTCGAAAGCACCGTCAGGTCGATGCTGCGCGCATACGGCTATCAGCAGATCCGCACGCCGATCCTCGAGCCCACGCAGTTGTTCACGCGTGGCATTGGCGAAGTGACGGATATTGTCGAGAAGGAAATGTACAGTTTCACCGACGCCCTCAACGGCGAGCAGCTCACGCTGCGCCCGGAAAATACGGCGGCTGTGGTGCGTGCATCGATTGAACACAATCTGCTTTACGACGGCCCCAAGCGGCTGTGGTACATCGGTCCCATGTTCCGTCACGAACGTCCGCAGCGCGGGCGGTATCGCCAGTTTTATCAGGTCGGCGTGGAAGCGCTCGGCTTTGCAGGACCGGACACCGACGCTGAAATCATCATGATGTGCCAGCGCTTGTGGGACGATCTTGGACTTTCCGGAATTCGGCTCGAATTGAACTCGCTCGGCCAGCCGGAAGAGCGCGCGGCGCATCGCAAGGAATTGATCGCCTATCTCGAGCAGCACGTCGATGCACTCGACGAAGAATCGAAGCGCCGTCTCTATACCAATCCGCTGCGCGTGCTGGATACCAAGAATCCCGCCATGCAGGAGATTGCGCAGAACGCGCCGAAGCTCGTCGATTTCCTTGGGGCCGAATCGCTCGCGCACTTCGACGGTGTTCAGCGTTTGCTGAGGGCGAACAACATTCCGTTCAAGATCAATCCGCGTCTGGTTCGTGGCCTCGATTACTACAACCTCACCGTGTTCGAATGGGTGACCGACAAGCTCGGCGCGCAAGGCACGGTGGCGGGCGGCGGCCGCTACGATCCGCTGATCGAGCAGCTTGGCGGCAAGGCAACGGCGGCGTGCGGCTGGGCGATGGGTGTCGAGCGCATTCTTGAATTGCTGAAAGAAGAAGATCTCGTGCCGGCGCCTGAAGGAACCGACATCTACGTGGTGCACCAAGGCGAAGCGGCGGCGGAGCAGGCGTTTATCATCGCCGAGCGGCTGCGCGATACCGGCCTGGACGTGATTCTGCATTGCAGCCCGGACGGCACGCCGGCGAGCTTCAAGTCGCAGATGAAAAAGGCCGATGCCAGCGGCGCGGCATTTGCCGTGGTGCTGGGCGAGAATGAACTGGCGCAGGGGATGGTTGGCGTGAAGCCGCTGCGTAGCGCATCGGTCGAGTCGACGGGTCAAAAGAACGAGCAAGCCACGGTGCCAGTGGAAGACTTGACCGAATTTCTAATCAATGCGATGGTGGCAACCGCCGACGACGGCGCCGACTAATTTATCGGGCGGCGCCGCGCGGTCAAAGCCGTGCGGCGGGCCGAAACAATGGCGTGCAGCGTTGCGCGTGAACACAAAAGCAGTCAAGGAATACGCAGGGCATGAGCTATCACGAAGAACAAGAGTCACTTGAAAACCTGAAAGCCTGGTGGGCGAAATGGGGCAATTCCACGACCTGGATTGTTCTTGCGGTGCTCGTCGTCGCGGCCGGCTGGAACGGCTGGAATTTCTGGCAGCGCCGGCAGGCTGCGGAAGCCGCCGTGCTCTACGACCAGGTGCAGCAAGCGGTGGCATCGAGTGACAAGGCAATGGTCACGCGCTCGGCAACGGACATGGAAGACAAGTTCGGCGGCACCGCTTACGCGCAGATGACGGCGCTGGCCGCCGCCAAATCGCTGTACACCGCAGGGGACAGTGCAGGGGCTAAAACCCAACTGCAATGGGCCGCCGATCACGCGAAAGACGCTGAATACAAACAGATCGCGAAATTGCGGCTGTCTTTGTTGCTGCTTGACGAAAAGGCATATGACGCTGGGCTGAAGGTACTCGCCGACGCGCCGCTCGACGCGTTCAAGGGCGTGGTGTCGGACCGTCGCGGCGACCTGCTGGTGGCCGAAGGTAAGCGCGATGACGCGCGCGCGGCCTACAAGGTCGCACTTGACACGCTGCCGAAATCCGATTCGTCCGCCCGTCAACTGGTCCAGTTCAAGCTGGACGCACTCGGGGGCTAGCGCCGACGGCGGGCCTCGAAGCCTGTCAGTCGACCACGTCCTTATGCGGGCGCGCTGCTCACTAGGTTAAAGTCACCGGTTTGCAATGGTGCATCTAACTTGGCCGAGCACCACGCCGCACACCGATCAACCGATTTCACTTATTCATGTTGCGTCCACCGATGACCTTTCTGAAACGCTACGCTCTCCCGCTCGCTTGCGCGATGACGGTTATGCTCACCGCCTGCGCCACCAAGGACGAGCGCCGCGTACCGACTCCGCTTGTAGACATCAAGCCGGTTCTAACCGTGGAGCAGGCCTGGAAGGCGAGCGTCGGCAAGGCCGGTCGTTACCTGTTCTCGCCGGTGGCGGTCGGTGACTTCGTCTACGCGGCGGGCGCCAACGGCACGGTAGCGAAGATCGATGCAAAGACTGGTCAGGACGTATGGCGCATCAAGCTTAAGGACGATCTGTCGGCGGGCGTGGGCAGCGACGGTAACCTGACTGCGGTCGGTGGCCTGAAAGGCAGCGTGTACGTGCTCGGACCGGACGGCAAGCAACTCTGGACAGCAACTGCGCCGGGCGAAATCATCTCGCCGCCGCTGGTCGGCAATGACGTGGTTGTCGTTCGGACAATCGATGGCAAGGTCATCGCGTTCAACGCGCAGACCGGCGAACAAAAGTGGATCTTCCAGGCGCGCGCCGTGCCGCTCAACCTGCGTGTGGCTGCCGGCATGACGTTCGCGGCTTCCCAGGCGGTCCTGGCGGGCTTCCCGGGCGGTACCTTCGCAGCAATCAATCTGCAGACTGGCGATACCTACTGGCAGACACCGGTGTCATTCCCGAAGGGAGTCACTGAAGTCGAGCGTATCAACGACGTAACCGGCGCGCCAACGCTAGTGGGATCGGAGACGTGCGCGGTCACCTTCCAGGGTCGCATTGGCTGTTTCGATGCGAACTCCGGCCGTCCGCAATGGGAAAAGGCATTTTCGAGCGACAGCGGCTTGGCGCAGGACAATGAAATTGTTGCAGCCGGCGACGACTGGTCGATCGTCAACGCGTTTAGCGGGATCGACGGCGCGCCGCTCTGGAAGAACGACAAGCTGAAGAATCGCATGGTCAGCGTGCCGTTCATCCTGGGCCGCGCGGTCGTGATTGGCGACTACCAGGGTTACGTGCATTTCCTTTCAACGGCTAATGGCGAATTCGTCGGCCGGGCCAAGACTGACGGCAGCGCAATCACCGCTGCGCCGGTGCTGGCGGGCGATACTTTGGTTATCCTGACGCACGATGGCGGGCTGTACGGTTTCCGTCCGCGTTGATTGAATGGTTTGATGCGATAACGTTTTGCCGAACGTGCCGGCTTTGCCGGCCGTTCGCGTTTTTCCGGACTTTTTTGTTTTTGAGTCCGCGCCGTGCGAATAGAATCGATTCATTAAAGCCCGCGCGACGAAATTATCGTGTGGCAAATAAGCGCACAAGCAGCACACAGGTAGCACACAGGCAGTACAGGCAACGGTACAAGTAACAACAGGCATCACCAGGCATCGGGATTCCGGCAGCAGTTTTGTACAAGCCGCTCCACACCTTCGGGTGACGTTGCTCGATCGATCATGTCGTTTGGCGGAGCGCTCAGCGCGTTCCACATGCGCTTCAAACGCCATGAACGTGGAACATCGCTGCACGCCGCGGTCGCTCCGCTGGAACCGTGCTAATTTTCGACACATCGCCGGGCCACGCACACTCGCGGCTCGCCGTTTCCGGACTTTTATCCGGCGCGCGCCGGGCCGGAATCATCCGCCTTGCGTTCAACTGTGAACACCATCTGATGAAACCCGTAATTGCCCTCGTGGGGCGCCCCAATGTGGGGAAATCGACGCTTTTCAACCGCCTGACCCGTTCGCGCGATGCACTCGTCGCCGACTTGCCCGGCCTTACCCGGGATCGCCACTACGGCGAAGGGCGGGTTGGCGACCGGCCTTATCTGGTCGTCGACACCGGCGGTTTCGAGCCGGTCGCGAAAGACGGCATCCTGCACCAAATGGCTCGCCAGACGCGCCAGGCAGTGGAAGAGGCCGACGTGGTCGTCTTCATCACCGACGGCCGCAACGGACTCGCGCCGCAAGACAAGGCGATTGCGGACTACCTGCGCAAGAGCGGGCGGCCGCTGTTCCTCGTGGTCAACAAGGCCGAAGGCATGAAGTACAGCGCCGTTGCCGCAGACTTCTACGAACTGGGCCTCGGGGACCCGCGCGCAATCTCTGCGGCGCATGGCGACGGCGTCACGGAAATGATCGGTGACGCGCTCGAAATAGCCTATGCCGGCCAGCCGGAAGAAGACCCCGAGGAAAAGGCGGCGCGCGGCGTGAAAATCGCGATCGTGGGACGCCCGAACGTCGGCAAGTCGACACTGATCAATGCGTTGGTCGGCGAGGAGCGGGTGATCGCGTTCGACATGCCCGGCACCACGCGCGACTCCATCTATATTGATTTCGAGCGAAGCGGCCGCAAATACACCCTGATCGATACGGCTGGGTTGCGTCGTCGCGGCAAGGTGTTCGAAGCGGTGGAAAAGTTTTCGGTGGTGAAGACGTTACAGTCCATTTCCGACGCTAACGTAGTGATTCTGCTGCTGGATGCGCAACAGGACATCTCCGATCAGGATGCGCATATTGCGGGCTTCGTGGTCGAGCAAGGACGTGCGCTGGTGGTAGGGGTGAATAAATGGGACGGATTGGATTCGCATGTGCGCGAGCGCACCAAGGCCGACCTGACGCGCAAGCTCAAGTTTTTGGACTTTGCTAAATTTCATTACGTGTCGGCGCTGGAAAAGACGGGCATCAGCCAGTTGATGAAGTCAGTGGATGACGCCTACGCCGCCGCCATGGCCAAGTTGCCCACGCCGAAGCTCACGCGCGCGCTCATCGACGCGGTTGAATTTCAGCAGCCGCGCCGCCGCGGACCGATTCGTCCGAAGCTGCGTTATGCGCACCAGGGTGGACAAAATCCGCCGATCATCGTCGTGCACGGAAATGCCCTCGACGCGATCACCGACACCTATAAACGTTACCTCGAAGGGCGCTTCAGAGAAACTTTTGGGCTGGTAGGGACTCCATTGCGCATAGAGTTCCGTTCAAGCGCGAACCCTTACGCGGACAAAGGCTGAATCCCGCGTGCACCAAGCGTTTCGCCGGGTTTCAGGCGGCCGTGGCGCGCTGGTGCGAAAATGAAAATCGGCTATAGTGTAGCGATTGACGGCGGATCTCTTTTTCTTCGTCGCAATCACGTCAACCTGCAAAAATAATACGGAGTTTGCTATGAGCAACAAAGGGCAATTGTTACAAGACCCGTTTTTGAACGCACTGCGAAAAGAGCATGTGCCTGTATCGATCTACCTGGTCAACGGCATCAAGCTGCAAGGCAATATTGAATCGTTCGACCAGTACGTCGTGTTGCTCCGGAATACGGTTACCCAAATGGTCTATAAGCACGCCATTTCCACGGTCGTGCCGGCGCGTCCAGTGAATTTCCACCCGGATGCAGAAACGCCCTAAACCTCGCAGCGTCCGGTGTGATGGCATGAATGAACGTGCTAATTCACCGGTCGCTTCAAAATGAAAATATTAATTTGATCAACGCAGCGCTTGTCGGTGTCGACTTCGGAAAAATCGATTTCGATGCCAGTCTCGAAGAACTCAGTCTGCTCGCACAAAGTGCGGGTGCTCATCCCGCCGTCACCCTGACCGGTCGCCGTTCCAGCCCCGATGCCAAGATGTTTGTCGGCAGCGGCAAAGTCGAAGAGCTGCGCCTCGCGTGCGAAGCCAACGACGTGGAACTCGTCATTTTTAATCACGCCCTCGCGCCCGCGCAGCAGCGCAATCTGGAAACGGCGCTGGACAGGCGCGTGATCGACCGCACCAGTCTTATCCTCGATATTTTCGCGCAGCGTGCCCGCAGTCATGAAGGCAAGCTGCAGGTCGAACTCGCCCAGCTCACCTACTTGTCCACCCGGTTGATCCGTGCGTGGACTCACCTTGAGCGGCAAAAGGGCGGTATCGGCTTGCGCGGCCCGGGTGAAACGCAGCTTGAAACCGACCGCCGTTTGATCGGCGAGCGGATCAAGGCGCTCAAGGCGAAGCTGAAGAAGCTGCAGCGTCAACATGGCACGCAGCGACGCCAGCGCGGGCGCAACCGGACTACATCGGTATCGCTTGTCGGTTATACGAACGCGGGCAAGTCGACGCTCTTCAACGCGTTGACGAAAGCGCAGGCCTACGCGGCGGACCAGTTGTTCGCCACGCTCGACACCACCTCGCGCCGGGTTTATCTCGGCGAGGAAGCGGGTCAGGCCGTGGTGTCGGATACGGTCGGGTTCATTCGCGACCTGCCTCACCAACTGGTCGCGGCATTTCGCGCAACGCTTGAAGAGACGGTTCAGGCGGACTTGCTGCTGCATGTAGTGGATGCATCGAGCATGGTGCGGCTCGACCAGATCGAGGAAGTCAACAAGGTGCTGAGCAGCATTGGCGCCGACGGCATTCCGCAAATCCTCGTCTTCAACAAGATCGATGCAGTGCCTGAGCTCGCGGCCCGTAACGATCCGGTTGAAAGGGATGAGTATGGTAATATTTTGCGCGTCTTTTTAAGCGCGCGAACGGGTCAGGGACTCGACGCACTGCGCACGGCGATCGCCGAATTTGCGGCTTCCGAACCCAAAGATAACAACGAGTACACGGAACTTCCGGACGGCACAATCGTGCCGGAGTCCATGGATAGCACATCCGACGACGGAACCGCGCTACCGGAAGATCACCGGTCAGCCGACGAAAGTGAAAGTGATGACCGCAAGGTCCCCGAGCACGGGCACTGATCTGTTTCGATTTGCATTGACCCGGCTGTCTAATGGTGAATCACCGAGTGAACGACTACAACGAGCGGAGTAACCGGCAGCTTTCGCATGCCGTCTTTTCGATCAACGACCCGCGCTGGGGACGGGGCGACGGCAATGGCGATGGCAAAAGCCAGGAGCAGAAGCGTCCGCAGGAACAAAAGCGCCCATCGAAGGACAAGGACGGCGAAGGGCCGCCGGATCTCGACGAAATGTGGCGTGACTTCAACAAGAAACTCGCGGGCTTGTTCGGCAAGAAGCCGGCCGGCGGCGGTCCGCGTGCTGACAACGGCCGCGGCGCCAAGATCGGCTTGGGCATAGTTGTCGGCGTCTTGATTGCGATCTATCTGGGTAGCGGCGTATTCGTCGTACAGGATGGCAATGTGGGTGTCGTGTCGCGCTTCGGGAAGTATGAGGAGTCAGCGGATGCGGGTATCCATTGGCGTCTACCGTATCCGTTCGAGTCGCACGAGATCGTCAATACGTCGCAAATTCGTTCGGTCGAAGTCGGTCGCAACAACACCGTGACCCAGGCCAACGTGCGCGACGCATCGCTGCTGACGCACGACGCGGATATCGTCGAGGTGCGGTTTGCCGTGCAGTATCAGATCAAGTCGGCTACCGACTATCTGTTCCGCAATGTCGATCCTGATCAAAACGTGACGGAATCGGCGCAGGCGGCCATTCGCGAGATCGCGGGCACGCACAGCACCGACGACCTGCTTTTCAAGGATCGCGAAGCATTGCGCGCGAAGCTTCTCGACACCATCCAGGCATCGCTCGATTTGTACAAGACGGGCTTGCAGGTGACGGGCGTGACCATCGAAAGCGTGCAGGTGCCGGCCCAAGTTCAGCCGGCGTTTGAAGACGCCGCGAAGGTGCGCCAGGACAACGAGCGCGCGGTCGACACCGCGAAAGCCTATGCCGATCAACTGTTGCCGCGCGCGAAGACCGACGCGGCGCGCATGGTCGACGACGCGAAGGGCTATAGCAACCGGGTCGTTTCGCAGGCGCAAGGCAATGCCGAGCGCTTTAAGCAAGTCTATGCAGAATATTCGAAGGCGCCGGCAGTGATTCGTCAACGCATGTATCTGGACACAATGCAGCAGATTTATTCGCGTGCGACGAAGGTGTTCGTCGACAGCAAGAGCTCGAACAACGTGGTGTATCTGCCGCTCGACAAACTCGTCGATGCAAACCGTCAGAACGCGAACGCAGCGGCTGCTGGAACGGTGCCATCGGGCGCGTCGGGTGTCGCCGCAGGGACGGTGCCTTCGGGCGCCAGTCAACCGATCGGCGCCGCGCCTGCCGGCGTGATCGGAGGCTCCATCACGCAGGATGCGCGTGCCGAAAGCGCATCGGCGGCTTCGGCCGTGACTGCCCAGTCCGCCGCGCCTGCAAGCGCCGCAGCGTCTGCTGCTGCTTCGGGCGCTGCCGCGCAGTCATCGGGTGACCCATTGCGCTCGCGCGATGCGTTCCGTTCGCGTTCGCGCGAAGACGACACGCAATGAGGAGCGCGATCATGAATCGAATCATTGCGCTTGTCGTAGCCGTGGTAATCGTATTGTTCATCGGTTCCTCCATGATGTTCGTGGTCGATGAACGCCACGCGGGTGTGGTCACAGCACATGGCGGCGGTACGCCCACGCTCGTCGCGCCCGGCCTCCATTTCAAGTTGCCGCCCCCGTTCCAGACGCTGACGCTGATCGACACCCGTACGCTCACGCTCGACGAAGCAGGCTCGGATCGCTTCAACACATCGGACAAGAACGAAGTGATCGTGAATACGGTCATCAAGTATCGCGTGGCCGATCCGCTCAAGCTGTTTGAAAGCAACGAGAAGAACACGCAGACGGCGCAGGACCGGCTGGCTGCGCTGACGCGCACCGCGTTGACGTCGTCGTTCACCAAACGTCCGCTGACGGATGTGCTGGGTGAGCAGCAGGTGATTGCGACCGAAGCGCAGAAAGCGATCGAGCAGCCTGCAGCGGCGTTCGGCGTTGAGCTGGTGGACTTGCAACTGACGCGCATCGACTTTCCGCCGGCGGTGGCCGATTCAGTCTACAAACGCATGATCGCGGCGCGCCAGCAAGCGGCAGCCGAGGAGCGCGCGAAGGGGACGGCAGACGCCGATGCACTGAAAGCGGCCGCGGAGCGTCAGCAGGAATCCATTCTTGCCGATGCTTACAAGGAAGCGCAGACGATCAAGGGTGAGGGTGACGGCAAGGCTGCGTCTATTGCCGCCGATGCATACGGCGTCGATCCGCAGTTCTACCAGTTCTATCAAAGCCTCGAAGCGTATAAAAAGACCTTCAATGCCGGCGACGTCATGGTTGTCGATCCGAGCAGCGATTTCTTCCGCTTCATGCGCAGCCCGAATGGTGGTGCTGCGCCGAGCGGCAGCGATGCCACCCCACCGACGCTCGCGCGCAAGCGCTGAGATCGTCCAAGCGTCGCGGCGAAAAGCCGCGGCGCCTTTAATCGAATGGATATGGCTGCATCGTTACTGCTCGCGATCGCGTTGATGCTGATTATTGAGGGGATGTTTCCGTTCGTCTTCCCTAACTCCTGGCGCGATACGTTCCGCCGGATCGCACAACGGCCGCCGCACCAGATTCGTATCGGCGGACTGATCGCCATGGTGCTTGGCGTTATCCTGCTGATTATTGCGACTTGACCCAGTGACTTGACCCAGTGACTTGACCCAGCGGCTTGACCCTGGCAACCCAAAAATTCAAAGCGGGTCGACGTGTAGTCTCCAGTCACCCATAGACTCAAAGCTTGCGCTCATCTGCGGCGAGAATCCCGCCGCGCTCAAACGCTCCGTAGGAAACGCATCGATGTCCACCTGGTTACTTCCCGAGAATATCGCCGACGTCTTGCCGTCCGAGGCTCGCAAGATTGAAGAATTGCGCCGTCGGATGCTCGACCGTTTTCGTTCGTACGGCTACGAACTTGTCATGCCGCCCATGCTCGAGTATCTCGAGTCGCTGCTCACCAGCGGCGGCAGCGACCTGAATCTGCGCACCTTCAAACTCGTCGATCAATTGTCCGGCCGCACGCTCGGCCTGCGTGCTGACATTACGCCGCAGGTATCGCGTATCGACGCGCATTTGCTGAATCGGCAAGGTGTAACGCGTCTTTGCTATGCAGGCAACGTGCTGCACACGCGCCCGCGCGGTCTGCACGCTACGCGCGAGCAGATTCAGATCGGCGCGGAAATCTACGGCCATGCAGGACTGGAAGCGGATCTCGAGATCCAGCAATTGATGCTGGATTCGCTGCGTCTGAGCGGCCTCGATAAAGTGCGCCTCGACCTCTGCCACGCCGGTGTCTTGTCGGCGCTGCTTGAGTTGGAACCGTCGGCGGCGGCGCTCGGTGAAGCGCTGTTCGACGCGCTCGGCGCGAAGGATGTGCCGCGTCTGAACGAGCTCACGGCCAAGCTCGGCGATGTAGCCCGGGACGCATTGCGCGCGTTGCCGTCCCTGTATGGCGACGCTGCCGTGCTCGACGAAGCGCGGGCGCGGCTGCCGAATCTTCCGGTGATCGGCCGGGCACTAGACGACCTCGCGTTCCTGGCGGCTCAAGCGAACGGCGCCGAGTTGATGATCGATCTCGCCGATCTGCGCGGTTACGCGTACCACAGCGGCGTGATGTTCTCGGCTTACGTTGACGGCGTGCCGAATGCAGTGGCGCGAGGCGGCCGTTACGACGATGTCGGTTTGGCCTACGGCCGCGCGCGCCCGGCAACGGGTTTCTCGCTCGACCTGCGCGAAGTCGCGCGTATTTCCCCCGTCGATGCCCGCGGCAGCGCGGTCCTCGCTCCGTGGAAGCACGACGAACCGCTGCTCAAGGCAGTTGCGCAATTGCGCGACGCAGGCGAAGTGGTGATCCAGGCGTTGCCTGGTCACAACCATGATCTCGATGAATTCGCGTTCGATCGCGTGCTGGTGGAACGTGATGGAAAGTGGGTCGTAGAGGCCCGTTCCTAGCGGTTTTGCGGTTTGCCGGTCCGATTTTTATCGACACATGGCGGCAAACCGCAGACAAAATTCTTGCCAGATCCAATCGATGAAATATCAATACGCGTTCGCAAATACCGGGAAAAACTCGGAACCTTCCGCGAACATAGGTAAAATGCTTTTTTAACCAGCTATCAAATTGACATGTCTGCCAGCGCAGTGAATGTGAACCCGGGGCGCAACGTCGTCGTGGTCGGCACCCAGTGGGGTGATGAAGGCAAGGGCAAGATCGTCGACTGGTTGACGGACCACGCCCAAGGCGTCGTGCGCTTCCAGGGCGGTCATAACGCCGGCCACACGCTGATTATCGGCGGCAAGAAAACCATCCTTCGACTGATTCCCTCGGGCATCATGCGCGCCGGCACTGCCTGCTATATCGGCAATGGTGTTGTGTTGTCGCCGGAAGCGCTCTTCAAGGAAATCGGCGAGCTGGAGTCGGCAGGCGTCGACGTCCAGAAGCGGCTGTTCATCTCCGAAGCCGCCAACCTGATCCTTCCGTATCACATCGCTATCGACCAGGCTCGCGAAGCGCGGCGCGGTGCAGCGAAGATCGGCACGACCGGGCGCGGCATTGGCCCGGCGTATGAAGACAAGGTTGGCCGTCGCGGCTTGCGCGTGCAAGATCTGTACGACCGCGAAGTTTTCGCTGAGCGCCTGCGCGAAACCCTCGATTTCCACAATTTCGTGCTGACCGGGTATCTGGGCGCTCCTGCGGTGGATTACCAGGAAACGCTGGACACCATGTTCGGCTACGCCGAGCGCCTTGCGCCCATGGTGACCGACGTATCGCGCCGTCTCTATGACGAAAACCACGCTGGCCGCAACCTGCTGTTCGAAGGTGCGCAAGGCACGTTGCTCGACGTCGATCACGGCACATACCCGTATGTCACATCGAGCAATTGCGTGGCGGGCGCGGCGACTGCGGGTGCGGGCGTGGGTCCGCAAAAGCTCAACTACATTCTCGGCATCACGAAAGCGTATTGCACGCGCGTGGGCGCAGGTCCGTTCCCGAGCGAGTTGTATGACGCCGACAACGCCAGTCGCCAGGAGCAGGTTGGCCTGACGCTCGCGACCGTTGGCAAGGAATTCGGCTCGGTCACTGGCCGTCCGCGCCGAACCGGCTGGCTTGACGCTGCCGCGCTGCGCCGCTCGATTCAGATCAACGGTATCTCGGGTTTGTGCATGACGAAGCTCGACGTGCTCGACGGCCTGGAAGAAGTGAAGCTGTGCGTGGGCTACAAGCTCGATGGCAAAGACGTGGACATCCTGCCGCGCGGTGCTTCGGAAGTGGCGCGTTGCGAGCCGGTGTACGAGACGTTCGGCGGCTGGAAGGAAAGCACCATTGGCATCACGCAATGGGACAGCTTGCCGGCCAACGCGCGTGACTATCTCTCGCGTATCCAGGAAGTGGCGGGCGTGCCTATCGACATGGTGTCGACCGGTCCGGATCGCGATGAAACCATTCTGCTGCGTCATCCGTTCAAGGTTTAAGTAGCCCGGACGTGTAGCATCGACGAAAGTGGCCGCGAATGAGCGGCCACTTTTGCATATTCAACAGGCGTACAGTGCTGTACATATCGAAAAGAGTTTTACCATGATCGCGATGAAAGATCCGCGCAACGACGACCGGAACCTGTGGGTCGGCTGGGACGAATATCACCGGCTGATCGAATTGCTCGCGCTCGCCGTGCATGACTCCGGCTGGAAGTTCGACAATATCCTGTGTCTTGCACGTGGCGGCCTGCGGGTCGGCGACCAGCTTTCGCGCATCTATGACCTGCCGCTTGCCATCCTGGCGACGAGTTCGTATCGCGAGGCGGCCGGCACGGAGCAGGGCGCACTCGATATCGGGCAATACATCACTATGACGCGCGGCGAGCTGTCCGGCAACGTGCTGCTTGTAGATGACCTCGTTGACTCCGGCGTCACGCTTTCGCGCGTGCAACAGCACCTGAAGGACCGCTATCCGGCGGTCACGGCCGTGCGTTCCGCCGTGCTTTGGTACAAAGGCTGCTCCAAGGTGAAGCCCGATTACTTCGTGCAGTTTCTTGAAACAAATCCGTGGATTCATCAACCGTTTGAAGAATGGGACACTGTCCGGCCTCATAACCTCGGTGCGTGGATCAAGCGCGGCGTGCAGGACGAGCGGGGCTGATTCAATTCCTGAAAGAATGAAACCGAAACGAAACGCCGTTCGATTCGCCAATCTGGTGTGATCGAGCGGCGTTTTTTTGCTTATAGCCAGTCGCAGCCAGTTAAAACGGGCTAAAGGCGGAAAGCGCCGCGCATGCACCTTCGTGGCTTTGCCGCAATGCTAAACTGCCGTCTCGCTCCGGTCGTAGCGGTATCACAACAGGCCGGTCGGGCGCCGCACGCAACGTTAGAATGGCGTTCGTTTTTTCCGCTTCGGACGGCTTCCCGCGTTTATGAACAAAATGACTCACGCGCACGAGCGCAAACAGCCGCTACCTGCCCTCGCACTTGCCGCAATCGGCGTGGTGTTCGGCGATATCGGCACCAGCCCGCTGTACGCGTTGAAAGAAGCCTTCAGCAAATCGCACGGTATTCAACTGAGCGAAGCCTCCATCCTTGGTGTCATCTCGCTGCTGTTCTGGGCGATCATGATCGTGGTCTCCATCAAGTACGTGCTCTTCGTGATGCGCGCCGACAACAACGGCGAAGGCGGAGTCCTCGCTCTGATGACGCTCGCATTGCGCACGTTGAAAGGGTCAGGACGTGCAACCGGCGTGCTGATGATGCTCGGCATTTTCGGCGCATGCATGTTTTACGGCGATGCTGTGATAACACCGGCGATGTCGGTGATCTCGGCGGTGGAAGGGCTGGAAATCGTCTCACCGGCGCTTTCTGAATGGGTGATCCCCATCACCATTGTCATTCTTGTGATGCTCTTCTGGATCCAGCGCCGCGGCACGTCGGTGGTCGGCAAGCTCTTCGGTCCGATCATGGGACTGTGGTTCTTAACGCTGGCCGTGCTTGGCGTTTATCACATCGTGCAAGTGCCACGCATATTGATCGCGTTGAATCCGTACTACGCGTTTTCGTTCATGGCCGCCCACGTGTTGCAGGCGTATATCGTGCTCGGGTCGGTCGTGCTGGTACTGACCGGCGCAGAAGCGCTGTATGCCGATATGGGGCACTTCGGCGCCAAGCCCATTCGTTACGCGTGGTATGGCCTCGTCATGCCGTCGCTCGTGCTCAATTATTTCGGCCAGGGTGCGTTGCTGATGCACTCGCCGGAAGCCGCCGAAAGTCCGTTCTTTCTCCTGGCGCCGGCATGGGCTTTGTTGCCTCTGGTGATCCTGTCGACGGTAGCAACGGTGATCGCATCGCAGGCCGTTATTTCAGGCGCGTATTCGCTGACGAGCCAAGCTATCCAGCTTGGTTACGTGCCGCGTATGAAGATCCTGCATACATCGGATCTGGCGATCGGGCAGATCTATATCCCGGTCGTGAACTGGATGCTGTTGTTCGTCATCCTGTGCATTGTGATCGGCTTCAAAAGCTCGGAGAATCTCGCCGCCGCGTACGGGCTTGCCGTCACGGCAACCATGCTGGTCACGACCATTCTCGCGTCTGTCGTGATGACCAAGCTGTGGGGCTGGAACAAGTTTCTGGTGGGCGCAATCATCGGCGTGTTTTTTATCGTCGATGTCGGGTTCTTCGGCGCCAGCCTGCTCAAGATCGAACAGGGCGGATGGTTGCCGCTGGGTATTGGCGGCGTGCTGTTCTTCCTGCTGATGACGTGGTTCAAGGGCCGCATGATCGTCAAGGACCGGACTGCCGCCGACGGTATTCCGTTGATGCCGTTCCTGCAGGGATTGCTTGCGCATCCGCCGCATCGGGTGTCGGGGACGGCAATCTACCTGACTGGTAACGACTCGCTCGTGCCTGTCAGCCTGCTGCACAACCTGAAGCACAACAAGGTCCTGCATGAACGGACCATCTTCCTGAATTTCGTTACGCGCGACGTGCCGTACGTCGATGACGACAAGCGTGTGGAAGTCAAGGACGCAAGCGGCGGTCTCTTCCTCGTGAAAGCACAGTACGGCTTTAACGAAACGCCCGATGTCAAGGCAGTGCTCGATGAGATCGGCCGTACCCACGACATGACGTTCGAGCTCATGGATACGTCGTTCTTCATGGCGCGCGAAACCGTGGTGCCGACGCAGTTGCCGGGCATGTCGGTGTGGCGCGAACGGGTGTTCGCGTGGATGCACCAAAACGCCGCGAAGCCGACGGACTTCTTCAGTATTCCCGCGAACCGGGTGGTCGAGTTGGGGACGAAGATCGAGATTTGATGGTGGTATCCGCGTTGGACCGTGGTGGCGTATGCGCTGCCCGGTTTGACCCGTCGAGGTAGCTAAAAAAACGGCCCGTTCATTGCGAACGGGCCGTTTTTATTTCTATCGAACCGTGTGGCTCGATCTATTTTTTCAGCTTGGCAAACGCCGCTGCCATCGCGCTTGCCGCTTCCGGTTCGCGCCTGCCGCCACCGTTGCCGCTGTTGTTGCTCCGGACATCGCGAGCGCTGCCTCCGCCACCCGAGCCGCCACGGCGGTCTTGCGCGCCACGTTGCGGTTGTTGAGCCGGAGAGCCCTCGGCGGCGAAGTCATCGTCGAGACGCATGGTCAGCGCGATCCGCTGGCGCTTCACGTCGGTCTCCACCACTTTCACCTTCACGACTTGCCCGGCTTTCACCACTTCGTGCGGGTCCTTGATGAACTTCGTCGACATCGCCGATACGTGCACCAAGCCATCCTGATGCACGCCGATATCGACGAACGCGCCAAACGCCGCGACGTTCGTGACCACGCCTTCCAGGATCATGCCCGGCGTGAGATCGGAGAGCTTTTCAACGCCATCGCGGAACGTGGCCGTCTTGAACTCCGGACGCGGATCGCGACCCGGCTTTTCAAGTTCCGCGAGGATGTCGCGCACGGTCGGCAAACCGAAACGCTCGTCGACGAATTCCGCCGGCGACAAACCCGACAACGCTTCGCGCTTGCCCATGACATCGGCGGCGTGCTTCTTGATCTTGGCTAGGATGCGTTCAACCACCGGATACGCTTCCGGGTGCACCGACGAGCGGTCCAGCGGATTCGAGCCGTTGTTGATGCGCAGGAATCCAGCGGCTTGTTCGAAGGTTTTATCGCCGAGACGGGGCACTTTCTTCAACTGATCACGCGATGCAAAGGGGCCGTTGGCATCGCGGAAATCGACGATATTGCGCGCAAGCGTGGCGTTCAATCCCGACACGCGTGCAAGCAGCGCAACCGATGCCGTATTGGCGTCCACGCCGACCGCGTTCACGCAGTCTTCGACCACTGCATCGAGCGAGCGGGCGAGGTCGCGTTGATTGACGTCATGCTGATACTGGCCGACGCCAATTGCTTTCGGATCGATCTTGACGAGTTCCGCGAGCGGATCCTGCAGTCGCCGTGCAATGGATACAGCACCGCGCAGGGTGACATCGAGATCAGGAAACTCCTTCGATGCCAGTTCGGACGCCGAATAAATCGATGCTCCTGCCTCCGACACCACGATCTTCTGCAGCTTCAATTCCGGATGCTTCGCGATCAATTCGCTCGCGAGCTTGTCGGTTTCACGAGACGCCGTACCGTTGCCGATACTGATCAGCTCGGCCTGCGTCTGCGCGGCGATCCGCGCGAGCTTGGCGAGCGAGCCGTCCCAGTCGCGACGGGGTTCGTGCGGATAAATAACGTCGGTGGCGAGCAGCTTGCCGGTGCGATCGACCACGGCCACTTTAACGCCGGTACGCATGCCCGGATCGAGGCCGATCACGGCTTTCGGACCTGCCGGCGCAGCAAGCAAAAGGTCCTTCAGGTTGCGGGCAAACACGCGGATAGCTTCGGCTTCAGCCTCTTCGCGCAAATTCGTCAGCAAATCATTTTCGATATTCGGCTGCACTTTCACACGCCAGCACCAGCGGCACACGTCCGAGAGCCATTTATCGGCTGGCCGCCCCTGATTCGCGATGCCCACGTGACGCGCGATCATCGCTTCGCCGGGATGCGGCACTTGTGCGTCGAGCTCTTCGCCCAGGCCCAGCTTGACCATCAATACGCCGGCATTGCGTCCGCGAAAAAGCGCGAGCGCCCGGTGCGACGGGACCGTACGGATGGTTTCCGAATAGTCGTAGTAGTCGCGGAATTTCTCGCCTTCCTCGGTTTCTTTCCCTTCCACGACGGTCGAGATCACGCTGCCTTGCTTGAACAGGTAATCGCGAACCTTGCCGAGAATTTCCGCCGTTTCGCCAAACTGCTCCGAGAGGATGTCGCGGGCGCCATCGAGCGCAGCCTTGATATCGGCGACCCCTTTTTCGGCATCCACATAACGCGCGGCTTCTGTTTGCGGATCGAGCGTCGGGTCGGCGAGGAGGGCGTCCGCGAGCGGCTGCAGGCCGGCTTCACGGGCGATCTGCGCACGCGTGCGGCGCTTCGGTTTGTAAGGGAGATACAGGTCTTCGAGCACCTGCTTGCTGTCGGCGCCTTCAATGGCTGCGCGCAGCTCGGGCGTGAGTTTGCCCTGCTCTTCGATGCTCTGGACAATCGTCGCGCGCCGGTCTTCGAGCTCGCGGAGATAGATGAGCCGTTCCTCGAGATTGCGCAATTGCGTGTCGTCGAGATTGCCCGTGACTTCCTTTCTATATCGGGCGATGAACGGAACGGTGGAGCCTTCATCGAGAAGCTGCACGGTCGCGGCGACCTGCCGCGGCTGCACATTCAACTCGGCGGCGATGCGCTGGACAATCTTGAGTGCTACGGTTTCCGTCATGGGGGTCTGCGTCAGCCTGCTGGCTCATCAAGGGCTTTTCGTACCGCGCATTTCACTCGCATTTCACTGTAAGCCGCGCGGACACTTTTGCCGGGTTGGTGAAGCGGGGCATTTTGCCATAAATGCCGGAGGGCTCCGGCGCTCGGTGATAGAATTTCGGCATCGTAGAAGCTGCTATTTCGCTTTCTTGCTACCTTCGTCTCCTTGACCGTCTCCTTGTCTATCACGCTGGCTATCACGTTGCCGACTTCCCGCCTTTCGCCCGCTTTGCCGACTGCTCCAGTCGATTCGTTCGCCTCGACCGGTCCGGCCGCACCGGGCGGTGTTGCCATTGTGGGGCAGGTCTTGCCGTTCGCCCGTTGTGTCGCGGCAACATTGATCGCGCTAGCCTGCGCGGGTGCCGGGACGGCCGCCATGGCGCAGTCACCGAAGCCCATCAACCCGGGTACGTCGGTCACGCAAACGCCGCTCGTTGAAAGCGGCGCGCAAGACAGCGCTGCGCAAACGGCATCGGGCGTGCCGGCGGGTCAGATCGAAGCCGGCGATGGCGGCGCAGCGCTAGCCACTGCGGACACCAACGGCTTCGGCGCGCGTCAGAAGGCATTGGACGTTCGCAGCGCGGAGAACAACTATACCTACGGGGTCAAGCAGCACAATTGCTACAGCGATTTCTTCGTCAATCACTGCCTGGACAAAGCCCGCGACGCCAAGCGTGAAGTAGCCAAGCAAATTCGCACGGAACAGTTGGCGCTTGACGACGAACAACGCTTGCAGCACGCGCAGCAGCGTGACCAGCAAACGGCGCTCAAGCGCGCGCAGTATGCGTCCGAGGCGCCGCAACGCGCGGCGAGCGAGAAAGCAAGCCAGGAATCGTTCGAAGAGAAGCAGCGCCAGAACGCGTTGTCGGCGGCGCAGCGAAATGCGGAAGCGCCTCAGCGCGCAGCGAACCAGGCTGATTACGACCGCAAGCAGGCGGATTACCAGAAGAAACTGGCCGATGCCGCCGCGCGCGGCGTGCAGGACGCGAAAGAGCGCGAGGACAAGGCGGAACGCTTTGCAGCCAAGCAACGCGACGCTGCCGAGCATCAGACGGAAGTCGCAGCCCGGCAGAAGGAAGCGGCCGCCAAGCAGCAACAGCGTGCACAGCAGGACGCGGCAGACCAGGCGCACCAGGCACAACTCAAGCAGCAACAACAGCAACAGCAACAACCGAAGTAAGCCGGAGCCGGACAGTAACCTCGGGCGATGCCGTCAGTGACCTTATGCGGCGCGCCGCCACCAGGGAGGCGAATATGCATGCGTATCCTGCAGCAGCAGTCGACACGGGGACGATCCGTGAACGGATCGCGGAGCTGGAAGCGGAGCATCACGGCCTGGATAGTCTTATCGGCAAGATGGCTGAGGTTCCCGGCATCAACGACTTCGAGATCAGGCGCCTGAAGAAGCGCAAACTCAAGGTCAAGGACACCATCATCCTGCTGCAGTTGCAGTTGGAACCGGACACGCGCGCTTGAATCCTTGATGCGCAAGGGAAGTGCAAATAAAGCGCAAATGACATGCGCGTGACGCATGCGCGGGCCGGAAGAATTTTTACGCCAGCCGCCTTTGGCGCCTCGTCGGCAAGGGTAGCGAAACTGGCTTGCCGACACGCGTCGTAAGCCGGAACACAAGCAGGAACATTCCTTTGAATTCGCCCGACAATGCCCTCACAGAGAACGCGGAATCCGTGCTGAAGCCGGCCGCGAAGGCGGGTGTCGTCGACACCACGCTTTCGCTCACGCTGGCACCGAAGCGCCGCACCGAACTCGACGCGATTTTCGCCGCCGAGGGTCTGTTGGCGCGTCAAATCGATGGTTATCGCTCGCGTGCTTCACAGGTCGACATGGCCCGCGCAGTCGCCGCAGCCATGGAGGCGTCCGGGCGCGCCATGCCCGAACCCGCGATGTTCGACGCGCAACGCCGGCCCGCGCGCAAGCTCGGGCCATCGGATGCGCCCGTCGTTCATGAAGAAGGCGCGGACGAGTTGGGTGTGGCGATGGCATCGACGGGAATCGACGGCGGAGAGAATACGCTGATCGTTGAAGCGGGTACGGGTACCGGCAAGACGTTCGCGTATCTCGTGCCGGCCATGCTGTGGGGCGGCAAGGTGATCGTCTCGACCGGCACGAAGCACTTGCAGGACCAGCTGTTCCAGCGCGACATTCCTACCGTGCGGGACGCGCTTGCCGTGCCGGTTTCGGTCGCCATGCTCAAAGGGCGCGCGAATTACCTGTGTCACTACTACCTGCAGCGCACGGCCGACAACGGCCGTTTGCCTACGCGCCAGGACACGTCGCATCTGCAGGAAATCATCCGTTTCGCCAAGATCACGCGCACTGGCGACAAAGCCGAACTCGCGAGCGTGCCCGAGAACTCGCCGGTCTGGCCCATGGTCACGTCCACGCGCGACAACTGTCTCGGCCAGGAATGTCCGCAGTACAAAGAGTGTTTCGTGATGCAGGCGCGGCGCGAGGCGCAGCAGGCGGATATCGTGGTGGTGAATCACCACCTGTTTTTCGCCGATGTCATGCTGCGCGACACCGGCATGGCCGAGTTGCTGCCCACGGCCAACACCATCATCTTCGACGAAGCGCATCAGTTGCCCGAAACCGCGACGCTGTTTTTCGGCGAGACGGTCTCCACCACGCAGTTTCTCGAACTGGCCCGCGATGCGGTAGCGGAAGGTTTGAGTCACGCCCGCGATTTCTCCGACTGGACGAAACTCGGCGCAGCGCTGGAACGTGCAGCTCGCGACGTAAGGTTGGCGTTCAAAGAAGATTCAGTGCGCATGTCGCTCGGTCAGCTTTCCGACGACCATCCGCTATTCGACGCGCTCGATACGCTCGAAGAGCATCTCGACGCACTCACCAAGGCGTTGGGCGAGCACGCTGAGCGGGCCGAGTCGCTGGGTGCGTTGCTACGCCGTGCGCGCGAATTGCAGGGCTTGCTGGGCGGCTGGACCGCGCCGCCAACTTCGGTCGAAAAGGCTGTGGCCGAAGAAGCCGAAGCGGCGGCAAAAGCCGATCCAAACGAAATGGTGCGATGGATCGAAGTGTTCTCGCATACGGTGCAGTTGCATGAGACGCCGCTGTCCGTCGCGCCGATTTTCTCGAAGCAGCGGGCGGGTGTGCCGCGGGCGTGGATCTTTACATCGGCAACGTTGTCGGTGCGAGGGGATTTCACGCATTACGCCGCGCAAATGGGCCTGAACGCGCGTCGCTCAATGACGCTGCCCAGTCCCTTCGATTACCCGACGCAAGGCTTGTTGTATGTGCCGCGTAACCTGCCACAACCGTCGTCGCCGAATTTCACCGACGCCGTGTTCGATGGCGCGTTGCCGGTGATCGAGGCGTCGAAGGGCGGCGTGTTTTTCCTGTGCACGACGTTGCGCGCGGTCGACCGGATTGCGATGCGATTGCGTGACACGATCGAGCAGCGCGGCTGGGACTACCCGCTGCTGGTTCAGGGCGATGCCAGCCGTACCGAGTTGCTCGACCGCTTCCGCTCTTACGGCAACGCGATCCTGGTGGGCAGCCAGAGCTTCTGGGAAGGGGTGGACGTGCGTGGCGACGCGCTGTCGCTGGTGGTTATCGACAAACTGCCGTTTGCGCCGCCCGATGACCCGGTGTTGTCGGCAAGGCTGGATGCGCTGACCAAGAAGGGCTTGAGCCCGTTCGCCGTGCATCAGCTGCCGCAAGCGGTGATTACGTTGAAGCAGGGCGCTGGGCGGTTGATTCGCGCGGAAACGGATCGTGGCGTGCTGATGATCTGCGATACCCGTCTCGTCGATAAACCCTACGGCCGGCGCATCTGGCAAAGCCTGCCGCCGTTCAAGCGCACGCGCGAACTGGAAGTGGTGCGCGCTTTCTTCTCCGATCCGGAAACGGTCGCGGATCAAGAAGACGACTGAGCGCGGCGGGACCTTGAACCCCTTGAACCGGCCGCCTGTCTGAGCGCCCAGTCCTCGGCGCGTTGTTGGCCTAATGCACTGCCTCGCGGACGTGACGCCGAATCAAACTGCGTTGATCGAACGGCAGCGCGCTATGCAAGTCAACCGCCGGGTGGTTGGGGCGACACCTTCTGCCAACCCGCAGGGCAAGCCTTCACGTACGGGTAATAGCCCTCGGGCCTGGCGCAGTAATACCAGTAGCCCGTTTGCGGCGCATTGCCGCCAGCCATATTCACTTGCTGCCCCTGTTCAACGTACTCCGCTGGCAGAGCGGCGTCGCCGACTGGCACGGCCGCATAAGGCGCATAAGGGTAATAGCCAGGGTAGTACCCCGAGTAATACGGGTATGGATACGGGTAGCCACCGATAAAACCCGGGCCAAAATAGAGGCCAACTGACCCGCTGCAACAACCGCCGTGGTAATAACCGCCGCCGTGATAGTACCCGCCGCCATGGTAATAGCCCCCGCCGCCGCCGTGATAGTAGCCCCCAGCCGTGGCGGCGCCGCTTGCACCCAGAGTCGCCAGCACCAGCAATAGCTGGCACGCTCTACGCCCGTTCATGATGATCACCTCGATTATTCGCGTCGTTTCAGGATTTTGATTCCCCAACCGGACCTTGCACAGCGCAGACCGTTTCGAACCAAACCTGCTATTCATAAGTGTATGAATTTCGCGGCGATTTTTCCGTCTTTGTGTAACCGGAAATGACACGTACGCCATTGGCATCGGATAACGGAGCCGGGCATCCGGTTAAGCCTGTGAAAAGGTCGTGCAAAAAAAAGCCGCGCTCTGAAATGAGCGCGGCTTTCTTACAAGACTTGACTGAACTGCAATACGGCTTTTGCAACGTGTTTCTTGCAGCGTTCAGCGTGACAAACCGCTTACCAGATTTGCCACCACGATTTGTTTTCCTTACCCGGGCGCGACTTGCCGGTGACATACGGGCTGTCCGGGAACGTAGCAGCCAGCACGCGCTTCGTGTCGCCTTCCAGTTGCGGCTGGTCGAGCTTGCCGTAAGACAGCATCATGATATGCAACGCGTCTTCCGTTGCAGGCGCATTCCGGTATTCACGGATCGCGAGCTGCGCGCGGTTGATTGCCGCCACATAAGCGCCACGCCGATAGTAATAATCCGCAGCGTGAACTTCATGCGAAGCCAGCGCGTTCACAATGTAGCGCATGCGTTGAGCGGCATCGGGCGCATACTTGCTTTGCGGATATTTGTCGACCACGACCTTGAATGCGTCGTACGATTCGCGCAGCGACACGGGGTCCCGCTCACTCATGTCCTGACCGGAAAAGCGGCCGAACAGACCGAGGTCGTCGTTGAAGTGGATCATGCCTTTCAGGTAATACGCGTAGGCAATGTCCGGGTGATCCGGATGCAACTTGATGAAGCGGTCGATGGCTGAATCCGCGGAGGCGGTCTCGCCGTCTTTCCAGTCGCAGTAAGCCACATTGATCTGCGCTTGTTGCGCAAAATGACCGAACGGGTCGCGACCTTCAAGGTTCTCGAAATACTTCGCGCATTTGCCGAAGTCGCCGCCGGTCAGCGAATCTTGCGCCTCCGAGTATAATTTGCCGTTATTCCACGTTGCCGTCTCGTCGGTTTTCTCGGGCAAACCATGACAGCCCGCGACAATGGCGGCACTCGCAGCCAGCGCCATGACCTTGACAGACGAGTTCGACGAAAGCCGGACCAGTTGACGGACAGGGTTCAAAACGGTTCTCAAAGCTTGATTCACGGCTCGCATCAGTGCTTGCATTTTCTAGCTCATGCCTTTCTGGCTAATTCCCAGCTTTTCAGTCTAATGACCCGCTCAAGTACAAGTCGTACCAAAGATCGCAGCAAAGATTATAGCCCAAGCGCATCGGCCGACGACGCACGTCCGGACGATTTGACCGAACCGGCCGCTGAGCCGGACGCGCCAAGCGAAACTCACGGCAAACCCGTGCCCACCAACCTGCACGAGCGCCGCGCCGACGCTGAAACGCCGCGCACGATCATCGTCCCCGACGAGTACGCCGGCGAGCGCCTCGACAAAGTCATGGCGCGTTTATTCCCCGAGTTTTCGCGCAGCCGCCTGCAGACCTGGATTGATGCGCAACGCGTGGTGGTCGACGGCGCGCCCGCGAAGATCCGGCAGCCGGTGCCATTGGGCGCGACCATTACGCTGATCCCCGATTTGCTGCCCGAACAGCTTGCGTTCACACCGGAGCCGGTGCCGCTTGAGATCGTCTATGAAGATGACGCGCTCGTGGTCATCAACAAGCCCGCGGGCATGGTCGTGCATCCGGCCGCGGGAAACTGGAGCGGCACGCTGCTTAACGGCTTGTTGTATCGATACGGCGATGCGGCCGCCGGCTTGCCACGCGCGGGCATTGTGCATCGGCTGGATAAGGAGACGTCAGGGCTGATGGTGGTGGCACGCACGCTCGAAGCCCAAACCATTCTGACGCGGCAGCTGCAGGCCCGCACGGTGAAGCGCCGTTACGTCGCGCTGGTGTGGGGGACGATGCCGGACGAAGGCACCATCGATGCCCCGATTGGCCGCGATCCGCGTGACCGCACGCGTATGGCGGTGGTGGAGAGCGCATCGGGGAAATACGCCCGCACGCACTATCGCACCATCGACCGCGCGATGTGGAACAACCAGCCCGTGTCCGCGGTTCACTGCGATCTCGATACCGGCCGTACTCACCAGATCCGCGTGCATTGCGCGCATATCCGTCATCCGTTGCTGGGCGATCCGATCTACGGCCACGCACGTGGCAAGCGGTCGGTCCAGCCGTTGCCGGACGGGTTCAATCGGCAGGCGTTGCATGCGTGGCGGCTCGGGCTGATTCATCCCACCACGGGCCGCGACATCAGCTGGCGCGCTGACGTGCCGGACGATATTGAAGCGCTCGCGGCGGAACTCGGTCTGGGTCGAGACGAAGCGACGGATCTCGATCCGGAAGACGCAGATTTCATCGATGAAGACGATGGCGGCGTGCAGGCGCGCGGTGGCTGGGACGAGTCGCAGCCCATCGAATACGACGATGATGACGACGAGGAATAAAGCAAATGGTGACGTCATTCGGGGCTGATTTAGCGTCCAGCTTCACGGCTAAGTTTGCTGATTACCCGCCGCTTCGCAATGACGATTGCCTCTGGCCCGACTGGTCCAGCGCTCATGCTGCGGTGTCGCCGCGAGTGAGGGCGCTTGCGACCACGCGCAACGGCGGCGTCAGCGCCGCGCCGTATGGCGGCGTGAACGGCAGCGGCGGCCTCAACCTGGGCCTGCGTACGGGTGACGAGCCCGACGCCGTGATTGAAAATCGCAGGCGTGTCGTGGAACTTACCGGCGCTCCGGTTGCATGGCTCGAGCAAGTGCATGGCGCACGGATCAAAGATGCCGGATCGGTGATCGACCGCTGCGCCGGTTCTCCCGAATCGGTGGTCAAGGCAGACGCCGCGGTGACGGATCGCGCGGGAGTCGTGTGCGCCGTGATGATCGCGGACTGCCTGCCGGTACTTTTCTGCGATGCAACCGGCCGTGCCGTCGGCGCAGCGCATGCAGGCTGGCGTGGACTGGCGGCCGGAATAGTGGAAAAGACGGCGGAGCGGGTCGCGCATCTCGCCGGCGTGCAGGCCAGCACCGTGCACGCATGGCTGGGTCCGGCAATTGGTCCGACAGCGTTCGAGGTGGGTGAGGACGTGCTCGACGCGTTCGTTGCTGCGGCGGACCGTGCATATCGTGATGCGACCGTTGCGGCGTTTGCCCGGCGCGAAGAGAAACACAAATATCTCGCCGATCTCTATGCACTCGCCCGTTTGCGCCTGCAACGGGCAGGCGTGCTGCCCGAGCATATCCACGGCGGCACGTTTTGCACGATGACTGACGTGGACCGGTTCTATTCGTATCGACGGGATCGGACAACGGGGCGCATGGCCGCGATGATCTGGCTGGCAGAGTAAACCCCTGACCAGTCCCGGGTACTTTCCGGCTCAAAACACCTATATGACCTGATGTGCGCCTACGCTGTAGGCGCACGTTTTTTGCTGCGCGGCTAAAACGTGGCTGGCCGTGACAGAAGCGCCTTATCCCGTCCCTATGTCACCCTTATGTTGCGCAACAATTCTTGACATTCATCAGCGCGTTACATCGGGAAAACGATGATGAAAAAAATATCGCACTGCGTCAAAATCAAGGCGACGCATTGACACGCCTTGCACCGTGGAGCAAGAATGTTTCACAAAAGCGCACGGCGGGGCAACGTCACATCATCGCGGTCGGGCGTTTAGCGGCCCGGCACAACGATCACAACGATCACGACGACGCGGCTCCACGTCACGCCTGCATCAGCAACTCAGTCTCTCGGGACGCTTAGGTCAAACGCGGATATGGCTGCCTCCAGATCATCATCTTCATCGTCACCGGGTTCATCACGTCCATCCGATGCCAAGTCAACACCTGGCGCACCGGCTGCGCCTTTTGGAATGCCTGCCGCAGATCCAGCGGCCGTGCAAAAGATGTTCGAGCAATGGCTCAACACATGGCGCGCGGTAGCGGACCCGGCCCAGTGGCAAAAGATTGCTGCCCAGGCGAATCCGGGCCAGGTGGAATCGCCGGGACCGGTATCGGCTAATCCGTTTGCGGCGCTGGGTGGTTTTCCGAGCTTTCCCGGGTTTGCTGGTTTTCCGGGCATGAGCGGCGGTAACGGCGGTAGTAGCAGCGCCCAGTTGCCGTTTGCAATGCCAGCGATGCCGAATATTCCGACCGCCGCTATCGCGCCGCAGCGCCTGCAGGAACTCCAGTCCAGTTTCTCGCGCGATGCCGCGGAACTCATCAAGCAGGCCACTGAGCGAAGCATCGACCTGACGACGCTGAAAGACCGGCGCTTCAGCGCGCCCGCGTGGCAATCCGCGCCCGGTTTCGCATTCGCTGCCGCGTGGTATGTGCTGAACGCTCGTTATTTGCAGGAGCTCGCGGAATCGGTCGAAGCCGATCACAAGACTCGCGAACGAATCAGGTTCGCCGTGCAGCAGTGGGCAGCCGCGGCATCGCCAAGCAATTACATCGCGTTGAATCCGGATGCGCAGAAAGCGCTGATCGAAAGCCGCGGCGAAAGTCTGCAAAAGGGCATGATGAATCTGCTCGCCGACATGCAGCGCGGCAAGATCCAGCAAAGCGATGAATCGGGGTTTGTGGTCGGCAAGAACATTGCGACTACGCAAGGCTCAGTCGTGTTTGAGAACGACTTGCTGCAACTGATCCAGTACACACCGCGCACGGCGACCGTGAAAGAGCGGCCGCTGTTGATCGTGCCGCCGTGCATCAACAAGTTCTACATCCTCGACCTGCAGCCGGAAGGCTCGCTTGTTGGCCATGCGCTTGATGCCGGCCATCAGGTTTTCATGATCTCGTGGCGTAATGCCGATGCATCGATCGCGCACAAGACCTGGGACGATTACATCGATGAAGGCGTGCTTACGCCTATCAATGTCGTCAAGCAGATCAGTGGCCGCGAGCAGATCAACACGCTCGGCTTCTGCGTCGGCGGCACGATGCTCGCAACTGCCCTGGCCGTGCTGGCCGCGCGTGGCGAACATCCCGTTGCATCCATGACGCTGCTGACCGCCATGCTCGATTTTTCCGACACGGGCGTGCTCGATGTGTTCATCGATGAGCAGCATGTGCAGATGCGCGAGCAGACCATTGGCGGCAACGGTGGCAAGCCGCCAGCGCTGATGCGCGGTGTCGAGTTCGCCAACACGTTCTCGTATCTGCGCCCGAACGACCTGGTGTGGAATTACGTGGTGGACAACTACCTGAAGGGGCGCACGCCACAGGCGTTCGACCTGCTTTACTGGAACAGCGATTCAACTAATCTGCCGGGCCCGATGTTCGTCTGGTATCTGCGTAACACGTATCTGGAGAATCGCCTGCGCAATCCGGGCGAACTGACTGCATGCGGTGAGCAGGTGGATTTGTCGAAGATCGATGTGCCGACGTTCCTGTACGGTTCGCGCGAGGATCACATCGTGCCGTGGACGGCGGCTTACGCGTCCGCACCTTTGCTGACCGGGCCGCAGACGTTCGTGCTCGGGGCATCGGGACACATTGCGGGCGTGATCAATCCGCCCTCGAAGAACAAGCGCAGTTTCTGGCTTCTCGATAACGCCGATAAAACCCTGCCCGAAGACCCCGATACATGGTTCGAAGGCGCGACTGAACATCCGGGTAGCTGGTGGCCGACGTGGACGCAATGGCTCGATGGCTACGGCGGCAAGAAAGTAAAGCCGAAGGCAAGCTTGGGGTCCGAGGATTTTCCGGTGATCGAGCCGGCGCCGGGACGTTATGTCCTGCAACGGGATCAATAAGATTTTTGGGTGATCTGACCGGCTGAACACGTTTTCAATTAGCGGCCGGCGCAGGTCATGCGGATCGGACCCGATTGCATTTCAGGCGCGACAGCGCAACAGTATCCGACGTGCCGTTTTATTGCAGTTGCTGAAACCCGAAGTAACCTGAAGAAACAGTAACGCCAGCGCTGTTGAGAGCGTCGCCTGCACGGGTTGAATACGGCGCAGGCAAACAAGGGGCAAGCGCGAACACGCATCCAGCCGGCCACGCAGTCAGCCGGCTAAACCCGGGCTACCACTTTCGATTCTCAAAGGAAACTGAAATGACAGACGTAGTGATCGTATCGGCCGCACGGACGGCCGTCGGCAAATTTGGCGGGTCGCTGGCTAAAATCGCCGCACCCGATCTGGGCGCACTCGTGATTCGCGCGTTGCTCGAGCGATCGAACCTCAAGCCGGAGCAGATCAGTGAAGTGATTCTCGGCCAGGTTCTGACGGCGGGCTCCGGCCAGAATCCGGCACGCCAGTCGCTGATCAAGGCCGGCTTGCCCACTTCGGTGCCGGGCATGACCATCAACAAGGTGTGCGGATCGGGCCTGAAGGCCGTGATGCTGGCGGCGAACGCAATTATTGCGGGCGATGCTGACATCGTGATTGCCGGCGGTCAGGAAAACATGAGCGCCGCGCCGCACGTGCTGCCGGGCTCGCGCGACGGTTTTCGCATGGGCGACGCGAAGCTGATCGATTCGATGATCGTGGACGGCCTGTGGGACGCGTTCAACTCGATCCATATGGGCGTCACGGCGGAAAACGTCGCGAAGGAATACGGCATTACGCGTGGAGCGCAGGATGCGTTTGCGGCGCTGTCGCAGAACAAGGCGGAAGCGGCGCAGAAGTCGGGCCGTTTCAACGATGAAATCGTGCCCGTTGAAATTCCTCAACGCAAAGGCGAGCCGCTGCGTTTTGCCACCGACGAATTCGTGCGTCATGGCGTGACGGCTGAGTCGCTGGCGGGCTTGAAGCCTGCGTTCTCGAAGGAAGGCACCGTGACCGCGGCAAACGCCTCGGGTCTTAACGATGGCGCGGCTGGCGTGATCGTGATGTCGGCGAAAAAAGCCGAGGCGCTTGGTCTCACGCCGATCGCGCGCATCAAGGCGTACGCAAACGCGGGTGTCGATCCGAAAGTGATGGGCATGGGCCCGGTGCCGGCATCGAAGCGTTGCCTGGAACGCGCGGGCTGGTCGGCTTCGGACCTCGACCTGATGGAAATCAACGAAGCATTTGCAGCGCAGGCGCTGGCCGTGCATCAGCAAATGGGCTGGGACACGTCGAAGGTCAACGTGAACGGCGGGGCGATCGCGATCGGTCATCCGATTGGTGCATCCGGCTGCCGGATTCTCGTTACGCTGCTGCACGAAATGCAGAAGCGCGATGCGAAGAAAGGACTGGCGTCGCTGTGTATCGGCGGCGGTATGGGCGTGGCGCTCGCAGTAGAGCGGCCGTAGGGAGACAGTGCGTTATGCACCGCGCGCCGCGGTTCGGGTGGCAGGCAAGCCCGACTGCAGGCGCGCATAACGATAAACGGAGCGAGCAATGACGAAACGAGTAGCGTATGTGACGGGTGGCATGGGCGGCATTGGTACGAGTATCTGCCAACGGCTGCATAAGGACGGCTACACGGTCGTCGCGGGTTGCGGTCCGAATTCGCCGCGCCGGGTCAAATGGCTCGACGAGCAAAAGGTGCTGGGTTACGAGTTCATCGCCTCCGAAGGCAATGTGGGTGACTGGGAGTCGACCAAGAACGCTTTCGACAAGGTCAAGGCTGAAGTCGGCGAAGTCGACATTCTGGTGAACAACGCGGGCATCACGCGCGACGTCGTGTTCCGGAAGATGACGCACGAAGACTGGACTGCGGTTATCGATACCAACCTGACGAGTCTCTTCAACGTGACCAAGCAGGTTATCGATGGCATGGTCGAGCGTGGTTTTGGACGCGTGATCAATATTTCGTCGGTGAATGGTCAGAAAGGACAGTTCGGCCAGACCAACTATTCCACCGCGAAGGCCGGTATTCACGGCTTTACGATGGCGTTGGCGCAGGAAGTGGCGACCAAGGGCGTGACGGTCAATACCATTTCGCCGGGGTACATCGGGACGGACATGGTGAAGTCGATCCGCCCTGATGTGCTGGAGAAAATCGTCGCGACCATTCCGGTTCGCCGGCTTGGACGGCCGGAAGAAATTGGTTCGATCGTGGCGTGGCTGGCTTCGGAGGAATCGGGCTTTTCAACGGGCGCCGATTTCTCGCTGAATGGCGGCTTGCACATGGGGTAAGGGTGTTTCAGGCGGCGCGCCATCAGGTTGTGCGCGCTGCCCGTCTCGCGTCGGAGCGGGGCGTTGCAACTGGATGCCGGGTCACCGGCACCGACTACGAACCGGCGGCTTGCGTCGCTTTCAATCACGCGGAGTCCGTCGGCACAGTTTGAGTTTTGCGTTTAAAGGCGTTACATGACCACTACAAAGAAATCCGCCGAACGACTCATAAAAAAATATCCGAATCGCCGGCTCTACGATACCGAAACCAGTACCTACATCACGCTTTCCGACGTCAAACAGCTCGTGCTCGACCAGGAAGAGTTCAAGGTCATGGACGCCAAGTCCGCCGAGGATCTGACGCGCAGCATCCTGTTGCAGATCATTCTGGAAGAAGAAAGCGGTGGCTTGCCGATGTTTTCATCGGTCATGCTCTCGCAGATCATCCGCTTCTATGGCAACGCGATGCAGGGCATGATGGGGACATATCTGGAAAAGAATATCCAGGCGTTCATCGACATCCAGCACAAGCTCACCGACCAGTCGAAGGGGTTGATCGACGGTAATGCGGTGCCGCTCAACCCTGAGGTCTGGTCGCAGTTCATGAACATGCAGGCGCCCATGATGCAGGGGATGATGACGAGCTATATCGAGCAATCGAAGAACATGTTCGTGCAGATGCAGGAGCAGATGCAGACCCAGGCGAAGTCGATGTTCAACACGTTCCCGTTTCCGACGCCGGGGACGACGGGTGCGGCCGGGACGCCGACAACTGCTACGACTCCGCCGGATAGCACGCCGGAGAAGAAGTAAGCTGGTGTGGGGTGGTTTGAAGGGAGACTTGCGACGGCTTGGAAAGCCTCGCGGGTCGGGGATAGGCGCGCAGGATTCGAGCGCGCGTCACTGACGGTACAATACAGGTTCACAGCGCCCGAGCCGTATACTTCGTTCTGGTGGGGCGTTTACCGCGCCGGTTCCGGCCTTTTCAAGAGTCTGCTGTCGTGCTTGCAATCGGCGATGCTAACGGCAGCACGTGCCGCCGTCGTGCTTGTCAGCTTCGTGCGTGTCCTCTGCGCAAACACCGACCGGCATTCACATCCTCAGAGAGCACAACATGTCCTGTATCGCCACGCCCGTCACTCCGAAAGCCGGCTTTGTCTCGCTCGCATAACCGCAAGTTTCGCAAACACAGCTTATGCGCAGTTCCCGCATGAGCCGGCTATTTCTTGCGCCCATGGAAGGGCTTGCGGACTACGTGCTGCGTGACGTGCTGACCAGCACAGGCGGATTCGACGCCTGCGTGTCCGAATTCGTCAGGGTGACCGGTTCAGTGCTCCCCCGAAGTGTCTACGAGAGAGATACCCCCGAAGTCCTGCACGGAGGCCGTACGCCCGGCGGCGCGCCAATGGTGATCCAATTGCTCGGCAGCGATCCTGATTGGATGGCGCTTAACGCGGGCACCGCGGCCAGTTTGTCGCCGCATGGAATCGATTTGAATTTCGGCTGCCCCGCCAAAATCGTCAATCGGCACGGCGGCGGCGCGATGCTCCTGGCGCACCCTGAACAACTGAACCGGATCGTGTCGTCCGTGCGCGCAGCGGTGCCCGCCGGCATCGCCGTGACGGCAAAAATGCGGCTTGGCGTGTCAGATACTTCGCTCGCAATCGACTGCGCCACGGCGCTGGCAGAAGGCGGCGCTGCGTCGCTTGTCGTGCACGCCAGAACGCGTGACGACGCCTACCGGCCGCCGGCCCACTGGGAGTGGATCGCCCGTATCGATGCCGCCGTGGACGTGCCGGTCGTGGCTAACGGAGAAGTCTGGACCGTCGCCGACTGGGAGCGATGCCGGGCGGCCAGCGGCTGCGTGGACGTGATGATCGGGCGCGGCGCCGTCTCTGATCCCTTCCTGGCGTTGCGTATCCGCGGATTGATGGACAGGACGCCCTCCAGCGAGGAATGGCCGGCCGTGCTGGGTCAACTCGCCGATTACCTGCGTAAATTGCAAGTCCGTGTCGCGTCCCGTCATGAACATGGACGCGTCAAGATGTGGCTCAGCTATCTGAAGCGCACCTGGGCGGAGGCTGCCGAGCTTCACGCCGCCATCCGGCGCTTGCATGATCCGCGCGAAATTCTTGAAGTGATCGAGCGCGCGATGTCGGTTCGTGACTTGGTGCCAGACTTGATTCCGGCATATCCACGCATGGCGCTCGCTCCGCTCGATCCATCAATGCCCTACCGCCCGGCCGGCCCCGGCTTCGCTGGCGCGGTACAATAAACGGTTGCGTGCGCGGGACATTGTCCGGGCGTGGTCCTTACGGACATCGGACCTCTTGGCCTTGCCGCACCGTCCCCATTTGTCGCCATCGTCACCGCTATACGCCGGACTCACCTATGTCGCAGACCATTTCCCCCGCCGTGCCGACCGTTTCGGCCCCTAAAGTCGGGTTCGTTTCACTCGGATGTCCAAAAGCCTTGGTGGATTCCGAGCAGATCATCACCCAACTGCGCGCGGAAGGTTACGAGATCTCTCCCTCCTACGACGGCGCTGATCTCGTCGTGGTCAACACCTGCGGTTTTATCGATGAAGCGGTGCAGGAAAGTCTCGACGCCATCGGCGAGGCGCTCCACGAGAATGGCAAGGTGATCGTGACCGGTTGTCTCGGTGCAAAAAAAAGCGCGAGCGGCACAGGCCTGATCCAGGAAGTGCATCCGAAAGTGCTGGCCGTCACCGGGCCGCACGCAACGGCCGAAGTCATGAGCCACGTGCACCTGCATTTGCCCAAGCCGCATGATCCATTCATCGATCTCGTGCCACCCGCCGGCATCAAGCTGACGCCGCGGCATTACGCGTATCTGAAGATATCGGAAGGATGTAACCACCGGTGCACGTTCTGCATCATCCCGTCCATGCGCGGCGATCTGGTCTCGCGCCCGGTGGCCGACGTGATGCTCGAAGCCGAGAACCTGTTCAAATCCGGCGTCAAGGAACTGCTCGTGATTTCGCAGGATACGAGCGCCTATGGCGTCGATGTCAAATATCGCACCGGGTTCTGGAACGGCAAGCCGATCAAGACGCGCATGACGGACCTCGTCGGTGCGTTGGGCGAACTCGCGGTGCAATACGGCGCGTGGGTCCGCTTGCATTACGTGTACCCGTATCCGAGCGTGGACGAAGTCATCCCGATGATGGCCGAAGGTCCGTTGAAGGGCCACGTGCTGCCATATCTGGACGTGCCGTTCCAGCACGCGCACCCCGAAGTGCTCAAGCGCATGAAGCGTCCGGCGAACGCCGAGAAGGTGCTCGAGCGTGTGCAGAAGTGGCGCGCGATGTGCCCGGACCTGACCATTCGGAGCACGTTTATCGCCGGCTTCCCGGGTGAAACGGAAGAGCAGTTTCAGACGCTGCTGGACTTCCTTCGTATCGCCGATCTGGATCGGGTTGGATGTTTCGCCTATTCGCCGGTCGAAGGCGCAACGGCGAACGAACTCGATGGCGCGTTGCCTGACGAAGTGCGCGAGGAGCGTCGTGCACGATTCATGGAACTGGCCGAGGAGTTGTCGGCGGAACGCATGAAACGCAAGATCGGCAAGACGCTGAAAGTGCTCGTCGATGAACTCAGCAACGAAGGCGGTGTCGGCCGGACGGCGGCGGACGCGCCGGAGATCGACGGCGTGGTGTATATCGAGCCGGCAAAGAAGGCGTCGAAGCGCTACAAGGCGGGCGATTTCGTGTCGGTGAAAATCACCGGCGCCGATGGCCACGACCTGTGGGGCGAAGTCTGAGCGGCGGATTTAGCAAAGCACAAAACTACTGAGACGAAGGAGCTGTCATGGCGCAACGTGAAGTGATGGTGGTCAGCGGCGTGCGGACCGCAATTGGCGATTTCGGCGGTGCGCTGAAGGACTTCAGCCCGACGGATCTCGGCGCTCGCGTGGTGCGTGAGGTCTTGGCCCGCGCGAATGTATCGGGCGAGGATGTGGGTCATGTGGTGTTCGGTAACGTGATCCAGACCGAACCCAAGGACATGTACCTGGCGCGCGTCGCCGCGTTGAACGGTGGCGTGGCGCAACATGCGCCCGCGCTGACCGTCAACCGCCTGTGCGGTTCGGGCCTGCAGGCGATCGTCTCCGCTGCTCAATCCATTCTGCTTGGCGACACTGATGTCGCCATCGGCGGAGGCGCGGAAAGCATGAGCCGAGCGCCGTATCTCGCGCCGTCGGCGCGCTTCGGCCAGCGCATGGGCGACGCGCGTCTCATCGACATGATGCTCGGCGCGCTGCACGATCCCTTCGATGCAATCCACATGGGCGTGACGGCTGAAAACGTCGCCGCGAAGTACGGCATTTCGCGCGAGATGCAGGACGAGCTTGCGCTCGAATCGCATCGGCGCGCGGCGCGGGCTATCGAAGCGGGTTATTTCAAGGAACAGATTCTTGCGGTCACGCAGGCGTCGAAGAAAGGCGACGTCGTCTTCGATACCGACGAGCACGTTCGTCTGAACGCCACGCTCCAGGATTTCACGAAGCTCAAGCCTGTATTTGCCAAGGAAAACGGCACGGTGACGGCGGGTAATGCGTCGGGTATCAACGACGCGGCTGCGGCCGTCGTGTTGATGGAACGCGGTGCGGCTGAATCACGCGGCCTGAAGCCGCTCGCGCGGCTGGTCTCGTATGCGCACGCGGGCGTCGATCCGAAATACATGGGCATTGGTCCGATTCCGGCTACGCGCAAGGCGTTGGAGCGCGCAGGCTTGAACGTTGGCGACCTCGATGTGATCGAAGCTAATGAAGCGTTTGCGGCGCAGGCGTGCGCGGTATCGAAGGAACTGGAGATGGACCCCGCGAAGGTCAATCCGAACGGCTCGGGCATCTCGCTCGGTCATCCGATTGGCGCAACCGGCGCGTTGATCACCGTGAAGGCGTTGTACGAACTGCAGCGCGTGGGCGGACGTTATGCGCTGGTGACAATGTGCATTGGCGGCGGGCAGGGCATCGCGGCAATTTTCGAACGCGTATGAGCATGGTAAGGACAGGAAACTATTCGATGACGCAAATGAAAGTGGGGGCAGTCGCGGCGATGGCGGCAGCGCTATTGCTCGCCGGCTGTAATTCGGCGATGCCGCCGGACGGCAACCGGGCCGTGTCGGCGGCACGCGCAGCGGCTACGCCAGGCAATTTGGGCCTGCAGTCACCGGGTACGGCCGAAGCAATTGAAACGCTGGCGCTTCCGCCCGCTAAGCCGCTGACGCCCAATCCGGCTTACGCGCGTTTCCCGACCTATGTCGGCACGCTTGGCGACAAGCAGATCGAGATGAAGCTCGGCGATAAAACCGATGAGCGTACTGGCGTGCACGGCGAATACCGGTTCGCGGGGGCATCGACGGTCATTGTGGTTGCGGGGGATCGCGATGGCGATACGCTCGAGATCGAAGAGTCGAATGACGGCACGCACATTACGGGCAACTGGGTCGGCAAGTTTGCAGCCGATGGCAGCGTGTCGGGCGAACGCATGAACGCCGACGATTCCAATCCGCTGCCCTTCGACCTCAAGCCGCTCGGGTCGGGTCTTACGCCTGCCCCTGCTCCGGCCACAGGGGCGGTTGCACCGAAGGCGCCGCAATCGGCTGCGCCATCGCTGGAGCCCGCGCCTCCGCCCGCTCCTCCGGCAGCGGGCCACGCGCTGGGCGGGACCAGCAATGTAATCATCGGCGAGTGAAATACGAACTCGCCGTTCGATGTAACACGGCGTCATCGGCTTCACGCGATGACGCTTTTTTCTTATAGCCTCGAACAAGCAGGACACTCATGACCGATTCCAGCAATTCGTCCAATGCGCGCAGCCTGCAGACCCGCATCGTTCATCCGGAGGATCAGTTGACCCCCGGTTTTGATTCGTTCTCGATGCCGGTTACACGGGCGTCGACCGTGGTGTTTCCGGATCTCGCCACCATGCGCGCGCTCGTCTGGAGCGACGATAGTCAATGGCGATACGGCCTCCATGCCACGCCCACATCGCTCGCGCTGGCGCAGCGGCTGGCGGTGATCGAGGGCGGCAAGCATGCGCTGCTGCAGCCTTCGGGGTTATCGGCTATATCGAACGTGTATTTCGGCTTGGTGAAGGTGGGCGATCACGTGATGATCCCCGACAACGCGTACTCGCCGAATCGCGATCACGCGGACTGGCTCGTGGCGGATTTCGGGCTCGAAGTCACGTATTACGATCCGATGATCGGCGCGGGCATCGACGCGTTGATCCGGTCGAACACCAGGCTGATCTGGCTCGAAGCGCCGGGTTCGGTGACCATGGAAGTGCAGGACGTACCCGCGATCACGAAGGTCGCGCGGGCGCGCAATATCTTGACCGCTATCGACAACACGTATTCGGCCGGTCTCGCATTCAAGCCGTTCGAGCATGGCGTCGATATCTCGGTGCAGGCGCTGACGAAATACCAGTCCGGTGCAAGCGACATCCTGATGGGCGCGACCATCACCGCCGACAAAGCTATCCACTTGCGATTGAAGAGTGCGCGGATGCGCATGGGGATTGGCGTGTCCTCGGATGATTGTTCGCTCGTGCTGCGCAGTTTGCCGAGCATGCAAATCCGCTTCGACGCTCATGACCGGACGGCGCTCGCGCTGGCTCAGTGGCTCAAGGCGCGCCCGGAGATTTCAGCGGTGCTGCATCCAGCGTTGACGGATTGCCCGGGTCACGAATTCTTCAAACGCGATTTCACGGGGGCGGGTGGACTGTTCTCCGTGGTCTTCGATAAACGCTACAGCCCGGCGCGGATCGATACCTTTGTCGAAGCGCTGGAAAACTTCGCTATCGGCTGGAGCTGGGGCGGCGCGAATAGTCTGGCAATGCCGTACGACATCAAGTCGATGCGCACCGCGGGAAGTTGGCCGCATGACGGCGTGCTGGTGCGGTTTTATATCGGGCTGGAAGATGAGGCCGATCTGCGTGCGGATCTGGAGCAGGCGCTCGCGGGGTTGGAAGGGTAAAAGGGGTCCTTTATTCGTTGACGTGCGCCGGCGCTGGATTGTCAGCACCGGCGTGAATTGGCCGAGTTTCGGGGGCAATTTTTTCGTAATGACAATGTCATTGCGGAGCTATAATGATGCCTCTTTGGAGAAACAATATGCCAACGCCACGTACCAGCTCCGCCACGCGTGATACGCTCAACATCAGAATAAAGCCCGAGGAACGCAGCCTGATAGACCGCGCGGCGAAGGCGCGCGGCAAGAACCGAACGGATTTCATCCTTGAGGCGGCCCGCTCCGCAGCGGAAGAGGCGTTGCTTGACCAAGTCTTGATTGTGGCAAGCCCCGAAGCTTATGCGGCGTTTCTCGCCCGGCTCGACGCGCCAACCCGTGGCAATGAACGTCTGCTTAAGACGATGAATACCCCGCCGCCCTGGGACGACGCGTGACTTTTTCAGCACCTGCGCCACTGACCGAGCACCACAGCACGGAATCTTTCGACTGCGGCGTCGATAGTCTCAACCAGTGGCTTAAACGACGAGCCCTGAAAAATCAAATTACCGGCGCGTCGCGTACCTTTGTTGTCTGCGAGGACCGTCGAGTCCTGGCGTACTACGCGCTGGCGTCGGGAGCTGTCGTTGCCGACGGAGTGACAGGTAAATTTCGCCGCAATATGCACGATCCAATTCCGGTCATCGTCCTGGCGCGGCTCGCCGTAGATCATTCCAGACATGGCAAAGGATGGGGGCGTGCATTGATTCGCGATGTCGCATTACGTGCTGTCCGCGCAGCCGATTTGATTGGTGTGCGTGGGCTTATCGTCCATGCGCTTTCGGCAGAGGCAAAAGCTTTTTACGAGCAGATGGGTTTTGAACCCTCGCCTCTTGATCCGATGATGCTTCAGATCGTTCTCGCCGATCTTGGGCAAGGCAGTTAGCGAACTGCCGGCGGGGCCCGTTCAAAACAGCCGCAGCAGCCCGTCCAGTCCTACGAAGTTCAACGCCAGTCCTGCCGCTTCGCGCACCACCGGCTTCGCCCGGAACGCCACCGACAAGCCCGCTTCCGCCATCATCTTCAGGTCGTTCGACCCGTCGCCCATGGCGATCGAGCGCTGTGGATCAATACCCAGTTGCGTGCACGTTTCACGCAGCGTCCGCGCCTTGACATCGGCATTGACGATCTCGCCGCTGACCTTTCCGGTCAGCTTGCCATCGACTATTTCGAGCGTATTCGCGCGCGTGAAATCTAGCCCTAGGCGCGCCTTCAGTTTCTCCGTAAAGAACGTGAAACCGCCGGATACCAGCAGGGTTTTCAATCCCGCCGCCTTCGCGCCCGCGAGCATGATTTCGGCGCCCGGCGACAAACGCAGCCGTTCTTCATAAACCCGTTCCAACGCGCTCGCATCGAGGCCCTTCAGCAGCGCGACCCGCCGCGTCAGGCTCTCGTTGAAGTCCTTGATCTCGCCGCGCATTGACGCTTCCGTGATCGCCGCAACCTCTGCTTTCAGGCCGCAAAAATCGGCGATCTCGTCAATACACTCGATCGTGATCAGCGTCGAATCCATGTCCATGGCGACGAGGCCGAAATCGCTCAGGCGCAATGCCGGGTCGATGAACGCGTAATCCAGCCGATGCGTGCCGCAATAAGCATCGATATCCGGACGCTGCAGCGGATCCGCACCGCTCAGGCGCAACACCCGGCCGGCATCCGCGCGCTCGCTCTGCTTGCCGTGCGTGCGGGCGAGGGCGGTGAGCGGCTTCAGGTGCGTATCGGCGATCGGATCGAGGCTTTGGATGACAAGGTTCATGACGGGCGGCGAGTGAGAAAAATAGCGTGGGAAAGGTGCGCAAGACCCGTCATTGTAATGGTCCCGACTGATGGCGGACCTGCGCGCCGCGCCGCTATGATGGTTGCCGATAAAACGACGGAGACTCGCATGACCCCGACCGAACGCGCGCTCGACTTCGATCTGCGCAAGCTCGACGCCGCGTTTTACGCCGATCCGTATCCGGTCTACGACGCGTTGCGCGTCAACGAGCCGATCAAGACGATGCCCGATGGCTCGTTGTTTCTGACGCGCTACCGCGACGTTCAGGCCGTGTATCGCGATCCGAAAACCTTCAGTTCGGACAAGACCGTGGAATTCGGCCCGAAGTATGGCGTCCAGACTCCGCTGTTCGCGCATCACACGACAAGTCTCGTTTTCAACGATCCACCGCGTCACACGCGTGTGCGCAAACTGATCGCGGGCGCGCTGACCGCGCGTGCGATTGCGGCAATGGAACCGGGTCTCGTGAGCTTGATCGATGGTCTTCTCGATCAGGCTGCCGCACGCGGCGAGATCGATTTAATCGATGATTTCGCATCAGCGATTCCAGTTGAAGTGATCGGCAACCTGCTCGACGTGCCGCATGATGAACGCGCGCCATTGCGCGACTGGTCGCTCGCGATTCTCGGCGCACTGGAGCCTGCGCTCACCCCGGAGCAGGAAGCGCGGGGGAATCGGGCAGTAACGGATTTCATCGATTATCTGGTGACGCTGGTTGCACGCCGTCGCGCGCATCCCGGCGATCCGCAACATGACGTGCTGACGCGGCTGATTCAAAGCGAAGCCGACGGGGAGCGCCTGGACGAAGCCGAGTTGCTGCACAACTGCATTTTTATCCTGAACGCGGGACACGAGACGACGACCAATCTGATCGGCAACGGCATCGTGTTACTCGCGCAATGGCCAGAGCAGCGGGCGCGGTTATTGGCGAATCCGGCGTCGATCGATAGTGCCATCGAGGAATGTTTGCGCTATGAAAGTTCGAATCAGCTGGGCAATCGGATCACGACCGTGGATACGCATATTGCCGGGATGCCGGTGGCGCGCGGAACGCCGGTGACACTGTGCATTGGGGCGGCGAATCGCGATCCGGAGCAGTTTGAGGCGGCGGATCACTTCGATATCGCTCGCGAGCCGAACCGGCATCTTGCGTTTGGGTTCGGGATTCATCAGTGCGCGGGGTTGTCGCTGGCGCGGCTGGAGGCGCGAATTGCGATCGGGCGGTTTGTTGCGCGGTTGCCGGATTACGAACTTGCAGGGAAGCCGGTGCGGGCGTCGCGGGCGCGATTTCGGGGATTTGTGAAGGCACCGGTGAAGGTGATTGAGGAAGGGGTAAAGGCGCCCTGAATGGCGCGCCTTTTTCCTCGCTTACTCCTATTTCAACGCATCAATCCGTGGGATTTCGCGTAGTCGCGCAACGCGGCATTCATTCGTGTTTGCCAGCCATCACCTTGCGCTTTATACGCGTCGACCACGTCCGGATCAATGCGCAGTTTGATGGGTAGCTTCGGATTCTCCAGCTTCGGCCGTCCGCGTGGACGCAGGATTTCTGCTGCTCGCTCGCGCCCGAACAGCTCCGGTAAAACGTCCGATGCAGACCGCGCACGGCCGAACTCGGCTTCACCCCATTCGGGGTTCTCGTCCAGCGCTTCTGGTTTGTTCTGTTTGCTCATACTGCTTTACCTCGCGAGAGTTCGCCTTCCGTAAACTAATAACGTGAATTTTGTTGCCGCGCGGTGTGAAAACCAGCATGTGTAGCCGGTCGGTATCACGCCGAGAGCCTGATACCTGCGCTCGGTATACGCGTTGCGGCAATCTTCAACAATCAAGGCACTCGACATGACAAATTCGTGGACTGCCTCGAACGATAGGCCACGTTCCTGAATATTTGCTTCGCTCTTTTGGACGTTATACGAAATGCCCATGAATGATGTACCCCCCAAATAACGGTGAGTACAAGGATTATTTGTACACCCAAAATTTATATGTGTTTTGGCTGAAAAAACCGCGAACACGAGGACAGCAAGATGAATTTCCGAGGGATGCACGCGACTGGCGCGCCGGCTCCAATTCGTCATTGCATTGCAATAATCCCGCTCGCCCAAGATTTTAAGAATACGCAAATTCCTATTTGCATTTACGGGACGATGGCTACCGCATCACTCGTTGCGGGTCGACGTCCCAGTAAGGCGGATCGCCGAAATGCTCAATCAGGAAATCGATAAACGCCGTTGTTTTCGGCGGCACGAATGCGCGGCTTGGGTAGATCGCCCAGATCGCCACCGTTTCTGCGAGCGGATAGCTATCGAGCACGGTTACCAGTTCGCCGCTGTGCAGAAACGGCGCCACGCTCCACGTCGATTTCAACCCGATCCCAAACCCGTCAACCAACGCATCCCGGATGACTTCGCCGTTGTCCGTTTCGAGCCGGCCGGACACGCGCACATCGATAGTCCCGGTCGGCGTGACAAACGCCCAATCCCGTTGACCCGACAAAATCGCGCACTCGTGCAGCGCGAGATCGGCGGGGTGGCGCGGCGTGCCGTGCGCAGCGAGATACGCGGGCGACGCACACAACACGCGTCGATTGCTAGCGAGTTTTTTCGCGACGAGCGTCGAATCCTTTAGCGCGCCAAGACGCACCGCCAGATCGATGCCTTTATCGACGAGATCGACTATCTGGTCAGTCAGGCGCAAGTCCAGACTCACGCCCGGATAGCGCCGCAAGAACTCGGGAATGACCGGCGAGACATGCTGCCGCCCGAGCGAAGACGGCATGGTCACGCGCAAACGTCCTTGTGGTTGCTCGAACGCGCGTCCAACCGAAGCGCGGGCGGCATCGGCGGCGTCGAGCAGTGCGCGGGCGTGCCTCGCGAAAATCTCGCCTTCCTGCGTGACGCTGATGCGCCGCGTCGTCCGATGTAAAAGCCGCGCGCCAAGCTGCCGTTCGAGTTGCGCAAGCCGGGCGCTCGCGACTGCAGCGGACAAGCCGAATTCCCGCCCCGCCGCGGACAGGTTCGATAAAGCCGCGGACCGCACGAACAGTGCGACATCCAGCAAGTCGAGCTGCGCCTTATGAGGTAATTCGTTCACCCTGTCCATTTTCGTCATCTTCGTGATTTTCAATAAAATGTTTCAACGATTATGACGGTTTCACGCGAAGCTGAAAGCCCTTAACATCGGGTTCATGCATTGCGTTGCACATCCGACGCTTGAACCACCCTAAGGAGCTATTCCATGAAAGCCATTGCCCTGACCCGTTACCTGCCCATCTCAAACCCGGAATCGTTGATGGATGTGGAAATGGACAAACCCACACCGGCCGGCCGCGACTTGCTGGTAAAGATTGAAGCGATCGGCGTGAACCCCGTCGATACAAAAGTGCGTGCGCCAAAGGACAAGGTCGAGGAAACGCCGCGCGTGCTGGGCTGGGACGCATCGGGCGTGGTCGAAGCGGTCGGCCCGGACGTGACGCTGTTCAAAGTGGGCGATCCCGTCTTTTATGCCGGCAGCATCACGCGGCCGGGTACGAACAGCGAGTTCCATCTGGTCGATGAACGTATCGTTGGCGTGAAGCCTGGCTCGCTCGACTTCTCGCACGCAGCGGCCTTGCCGCTCACGACGATTACCGCATGGGAAGCCCTGTTCGACCGGCTGGGGGTATCGGCGGAAGGGCACGACGCGGGCAAGTCCGTGCTGATCGTGGGCGGCGCCGGCGGCGTGGGTTCGATCGGTATCCAGCTCGCGAAAAAAGTCGCGAAGCTGAAGGTGATCGCGACGGCATCGCGGCCGGAGTCGGCGAAGTGGGCGACCGAGCTGGGCGCGGACCATATCGTCGATCACTTCGGCGACATGCCGAAGCAACTGAAGGACGCGGGCTTCGAGCAAGTCGACTACGTGCTGATTTTCAACGACACGGACAAACATTTTCCGGCCGCTGCCGCTGTCATTGCACCGCAAGGGGGCATCTGTACGATCGTCGAAAACGCCAAGCCGATTGCCGTTGAATTGCTGAAAGCGAAAAGCGCCGCGTTCCATTGGGAGTTCATGTTCACGCGCTCGATGTTCGGCACGCCCGACATGATCGAACAACATAAGCTGTTGACCGAAGTGGCGCGACTGATCGACGCAGGCACGATCAAGACAACACTCGGCCGTGACCTCGGCAAGATCAATGCGACGAACCTGCGCGAAGCGCACCGCCTTTTGGAAGAAGGGCGTGCGATTGGAAAACTGGTGCTGACCGGTTTCTGATTGGCCATTCGTTGAGCGTTACGATCGGCGAATTCGTTGCAGGCCGCATGCGCGCCACGGGTTTCCCATGAGAAACCCGTGGTGCGCGTCGCGCTAGACTGATCGCGCCACACGCACGGCGCGGCCACCCCGGCGCTGTTGCTGGTTTCCTGGCGTGACGGATGCAAACGGAGGGGTTTTCGCATGATCGATCGTTCGGGTTTTATTCAGGTTGGCTGGTCTTCGCAAACTCGTGTGATTGCCGCAAGCGCCGCGATTGCGCTGCTGGCTTGCGTGGTTGAACCAGCCGCTCATGCGACTCCCAGCATCAAGGTGCTGTCGGAAGTCGCCTACGACGGGCCGATCAAATACACGGTGAAGATGGCGTCGAAGAACTGGGGCAGCGCGCAGGAAACGCGCACGATCCGCTCGGGCCAGACCGATGACTTCACCTGGCAAAGCAAGCCTGCCGGTGGTTCGCTGAATGTTCCGGATGCGTGTCCGGACGTGGATGCAATCCGCAACGCAAGCGGCACGACGGTGCGTCAGGTGAAGATCCGTTTCGCGGCGGTGGTCGCGAGCAGCGGGGACGCCGATGTCCAGTTGAGTTTCCAGGGCCACGCGCCGCGCCCGGCCTCGGCGGTTATCGTGGGCGGAAAAAAGCTTCAATGTCCTACCGATAACTTCTTTAGCCAGATGGTCCATTTCACGATGCCCACCGGCGGCGCCGGCAAAGACATCACGCTCAGCGACGGCACAAAACTCACGATCAGCGCGAGCCGGAAATAAGGTCTCGCCCGGCGAGGTTAGCAAGGCCGGCGACTTGCACCTTGCGTACAAGGTCGTGCGGTTTGCTCGCATCCGCTTGCTCACATAAGGGCCCGCTCTAGCCGGCGCGCTTGTCCCATCTGGCACGTTTTCTGCAACCCGATAACGATCATGCGTCTATCGGCGCGTGCTAATCGTTGTTGCCGTTCGTCCTGTCACGCCGTCAGAGCGGCTTTCGAAAAGGTCATTCGCGATGCCACACATGATCTGGAAAGGCGCGATCAGCTTTGGGCTGGTTCACGTCCCCGTGCAGCTGTATCCGGCCACGCAGTCGGAGAAGGTCGGCTTTAACCTGCTCGACAAGCGCTCGATGGACCCCATCGGCTATAAGCAATTCAACAAGAACACGGGTAAAGACGTCACGCGCGACAACATCGTTCGTGGCTTCGAGTACGAGAAAGGCAAATACGTCGTGATGAGCGATGCCGAGATCCGTTCGGCTAATCCGGAATCGACGCAAACCGTGGACATCCTCGCGTTCGTCGAAGCGCCCGAAATCTCGTTTCTTTCCCTCGATACCCCGTATTACCTCGCGCCCGATCGCAAGGGCGAGAAAGTGTATGCGTTGTTGCGCGATGCGTTGAAGGCGTCGGGAAAGGTCGGGATAGCTAACGTGGTGCTGCACAACAAACAGCATCTCGCCGCGTTGATTCCGGTGGGTCCGGCGCTCGCGCTCAATACGCTGCGCTGGGCCGATGAAGTGCGCGAGTTCGATGACTTCAAGTTCCCGGACGAAAACTCGAAGAAGGCGGGAGTATCGCCGAAAGAGCTGGAGATGGCGCAGCGATTGATCGATGACATGAGCGATACATGGAACCCGCACGACTATCACGACACGTTCCGTGAAGACATCATGGCGCTCGTCAACAAGAAGGTGAAGGAAGGCAATACGGAGGAAGTGTCGGAGGTGGAAGAAGGCACGCCGCGCAAGGCGTCGGCAGAGATCCTCGACTTGTCCGAACTCTTGAAGCGCAGCTTGAAGAAGGGTAAGCCGACGAAACGCGGCGCTAAAACTGCCAGCAGCGCCGAGGATGACACGGCCGACGCCGAGGCTGATGCGCCCGAACCCGCGTCCAAACCGGCACGCAAGACAACGACGCGGCGCAAACGCGCATAAGGCGGTCGTCGTGCGCTGAATCACGCGTTAGACCTCATCTGAACGCATTACGAAAAGCGATCCGCTAATGGCCGATAAACTCGACACCTATCAGCGCATGAGGCGCTTCAACCAGACGCCCGAGCCTTCCGGCCAGGCGGCTGACAAGGCCAAGGTCCGGCGTGCGTCGAAGAAGGCTCAGGCGAGCGCGCTTTCGTTCGTTATCCAGGAACACGATGCACGGCGTCTTCATTACGATTTTCGTCTGGAACTCGACGGCACGCTGAAATCCTGGGCTGTACCGAAGGGGCCGAGTCTCGATCCGTCGGTGAAACGGCTGGCTGTGCATGTGGAAGATCATCCGGTCGATTACGGCTCGTTCGAAGGCAGTATCCCCGAGGGAAATTACGGCGCGGGCAGTGTGATCGTGTGGGATCGAGGGACGTGGGAGCCGCAGGCCGGCACGATTGATGAAGCTCGTGAAACGTACGCAAAGGGCAAGCTCAAGTTCATCCTGCACGGCGAAAAACTGCACGGCGGCTGGACGCTCGTACGCAGCAACATGCGTGGCAATAGCGACATAGAGCAGTGGCTGCTGATCAAGGAACGCGACGACGAAGCGCGCAACGAGGCCGATTACGACGTACTGCTGAAGCAACCGGGCAGCGTGATGAGCGACTCGCTCGGCGCGCGCACGAAGAGCGGTGAAGTACGCGAAAGGACCGAGCGAAAGACCGCTGCCAAGGCGAGCGCAACGACCAGCAAAGCAACGAAAGCCGCACCACCGCCGAAGCGACCCGCTGTGAAGGATCAAGGCAAGAGCCCTGAGCGTCCGCGTCCGGATATCGTGGCGAACCGGAGCGACGAATCGCTTCGTACACTCGCCGAGAACCCTGCGATCCAGGACGCGGTGCGTGCGAAGCTTCCTGCTGCCATGAAACCTCAACTTGCGACGCTCGTGGACACGGCGCCATCGAGCGATGACTGGTCGTATGAAATCAAGTTCGATGGTTATCGGGTTCTCGTGCGCATCGATCGGCAGGCTGCATCGAAGGCAAAATCCACGCAGGTCTTCACGCGCAACGGCCATGACTGGACCGACAAGTTCAGCCGCCAGCTCAAGGCGTTGAACCTGCTCGATGTGGATAGCGCGTGGCTCGACGGCGAGGCGGTCGTGCTCGACGACAACGACCTGCCTAGCTTCCAGAAACTGCAGAACGCCTTCGATGCCAATCGCCCACAGGACATCGCTGTCTATTTCTTCGATATCCCTTACCTCAACGGTTACGACCTGCGTGGCGTGCCGCTGGTGCAGCGGAGAGCGATTTTGAAAGCGCTGCTGGAACCGGTCGATGACGACGCGCTGCGCTTCTCCGCCGACTTCGAATTCAGCGTCGATGATCTTTTGAAGAGCGCTTGCGACATGGCGCTGGAGGGGATCATCGGCAAACGGCGCGACAGCACTTATACGCCGGGGCGAAGCAGCGCATGGATCAAGCTTAAATGCCGGCGCCGGCAGGAGTTCGTGGTCGGCGGGTATTCGGAGCCGACGGGCAGTCGCGGGCAGTTTGGCGCGTTATTGCTCGGCGTGTACGACGCGAACGGCAAGCTGCAATACGCGGGTCGCGTGGGCAGCGGCTTCGATGCATCGACTCTGCGCGCGGTCAAAAAGCAACTCGATGCACGCGAAGTCAAGACCATGCCCTTCGCCAGCGCGCCCAAAGAACGCAGCCGCACGCCGGTGCATTGGGTCAAGCCGGAACTGGTCGCTGAATGCAATTTCGCTGAGTGGACGTCGGAGCGGATCGTGCGGCAAGCATCGTTCGTGAGCCTGAGGGACGACAAGCCGGCGCGGGAAATCGTCAAGGAAGTGCCGAAATCGACGAAGGAGGTTGCATTGGACGATGACAACGATCAGGACAAGAAACCAGCGAAGAAGACAGCGGCCAAGAGTGCCGCCAAAGCGACGCGCGCGGTGAAAGCGGCGACGAAAAAAACGTTGTCGAAGACAACCGATACGTCGAAACCTGCCAGTCAATCAGCGACGCCTTCAGCAAAAACCGCAAGGAATGCCGCCGCTAAAAAGACGGCGCGCAGTCCAGCTGGTACCGAGCTTGTAGCGGGCGTAAAGATCAGTCATCCCGATCGTGTGATCGATCCATCGGCAGGCACTCGCAAGCTCGATCTCGCGCTTTACTACGAGGCCGTCGCGCCATGGATGTTGCCGCATCTCAAAGACCGGCCGGTGTCGCTGGTGCGTGCGCCGGAGGATATCGGCGGCGAGTTGTTCTTTCAGAAGCACAGCGAAAAGCTGACCATTCCGAATGTGAAGCAACATCCGGGTATCGACCCTGGCCATCCCGCGCTCATCACGATAGAAAACGTCGGCGCACTCGTGGGCGCGGCGCAAATGGGCACGATCGAGATGCACACCTGGAATGCGCTCGCGGCCAAACTTGAGAAGCCCGACCGCATGGTCTTCGATCTTGATCCAGGCGAAGGGCTCGGCTGGGGCCGGATGCAGGAGGCCGCGCGCCTGACGCATGAATTGCTGATGGAACTCGGGCTTGAATCGTTTTGCAAGACGAGCGGCGGCAAGGGCTTGCATGTGGTCGTGCCGCTTACACCGCAAGCCGGCTGGGACGAGGTGAAGGGATTCTCGCAGGCGGTCGCGCAGCACATGGCCAGCACGCTGCCCAAGTATTTTTCCGCGAAGATGGGCAAGCAGAATCGGCGGGACAAGATCTTCGTCGATTACTTGCGCAACAACCGGGGCTCGAGCACGGTCGCCGCATTTTCGCTTCGCGCGCGGCCGGGCATGGGGGCGTCGGTTCCTATCGGATGGGATGAACTCGATGCCACTACGAGCGGCGATCAGTGGAACATCGGCAACCTGCATGAGCGCCTGGACGCGCTCAAAACCGATCCGTGGAGCCAATACGCGAAAACACGGCAACGCATCACTGCTGCCATGAAGAAGCGGCTTGATCTCGAGTGAACGAAGGGGAAGATCACCGCATCACGATCAACACAACGAGGTTGCAATGACGAAGCAAGGCAAGACATCGCACGACGCTGCCAGCGCCACGCGTCAGGGTCCGGCGCAGGACGGACGTGAACTCGAAAGCAAGCATCCGGCGCAGCAAAAACACGATGACGGCGCAGACGTGCCGCTGCCGCATGAAGCCGATCAGAGCCCTGAGTCGCAACAGGAAGACGAACCGCGTGAGGTCGGAGAGCAGGCTCACGAAGACCTGGAGCGTGGTTTGCAAGACACGGATCGCCGCGGCGGCGCGGAGTATCAGGAGCGCACGCAGGAACGCACGCAAACGGGTTCACCGACGGATCAAGGCCGTAAGCGCGAGCGGTGATGCGGCGCTGCCGCTTTGCTGCCCGTGGTCAACAAAGCGCCTCTTGCGTAGAATGGGCGCGCGGTATTGGAATGCGCGCACGAACCGGTGCGAGCCAAGCTGGGAAAGGCGTTCGCGCCATCTGCTGCAGTTGTTTCTACCATTTTTGCGTGCGAGCTGAGTTGTGTATCGGTAATCCATGCCGATTCGGCGCGAAGTTCGAAGCGGCGACCCGAGCGTGTTCGATAGTTTTGATATCCCGCTGGCCGTAGTCTCACGTGGCAGCCCAAGTCGCAGCCACCTGAATTGCCGCAAAACCGCACGCCAAGTCCGCCATGGCTTCCCTGATCCGGTATCTGACTTCGGGTCCGACAACCCAGCGGCAAAACCTGATAAACGGACATGCAATACGATCTTCTGTCCCGCCTGAAAAACGAAACTGCCGAGTGTCATGAACGGCTGGAAAACGCACTGGACCTGATGCGCCGTGAGTGGTTGCGCGAGGACTATGTGGCCTTGCTCGAAGGCTTTTACGGATACGTCGCACCGTGGGAGGACGCGGCCGCAGCCTCCATGCCCGCCCATCTGCACGATTTTTTTGACGGGCGCCGCAAAGCGCCGATGCTTGAGTCGGATCTGGCGCACCTGACGGGCGATATCAATCGCGCGAACGGGGTCACAAAAGTTGAACAGTTGCCTGCGATGGACAGCATCGGCCACGTCTTCGGCTCCATGTACGTGATGGAAGGCTCCACGCTCGGGGGGCGTTTCATCGCGCCGCACGTCGCGACAGTGCTCGGCCTCCCAAGCGGTGCCGGCAACGCTTATTTCGAAGCTTATGGATTGCGGACGGGCAGCATGTGGAACGCGTTTCGCGAGACCGCGAGCGCGAACGTGCCGCCGCAGCAGTACGACGAAGCGGTGCAAGCTGCGATCGCCACGTTCGACGGGTTGCACGGCTGGCTCGACCCGGTTCGCACAGGATGGGGGGCAACGGCATGAGCAGCGCGTCAGAGCCGATGTCGCAGCAAACGGCGTCCATGCGCGGGTTGAGTGATCTCGACGGGTCGAGTTCGGGTGCGAACTCGGGCCCGGTGGCGGATCAGGCGGCGCTCGCTGCATCCGCGACCCTCACGGAGCGCGGTGCGGGCGCGACGAACGCGCAGTGCGACGCCGAACCTATCCACATTCCCGGCGGCATCCAGCCGCATGGTTATCTGCTTTGCCTTTCCGGCACGCTGACCATCGTCCAGGCCAGCGAGAATGTCGCCACGCTCGTGGGCAGGCCATTGGAGCAATTGCTGGGCGAACCGCTGGATACGGTGGTCGGCGCGGCTGCTGCTGCACGCGTGGCTCATGCTGCTGCCACGGCGATGCTCGACGAAGCGCCTCTATATCTCGGCGTGATCAGCAATCCGCTTTTCGTCCCGCGTGAATCCGCACAGGAGCACTTGTCCGCGGCAACGGACGGTCCTGAACTCGACATCACCATGCATCGGCACGACGGCAACCTGATCGTCGAACTCGAAGTGGCGCGGCATCCGACCGCGGACGTATTTGCATCGATGTATCCGCTCGTGCGTACCTTCACGCGCAGCCTGCAGGACGTGGTGACCTTGACCGAACTCGTGAACCTGGCCGTGCGCGAGGTGCGCGAAATGTCAGGTTTCGGCCGCGTGCTGATCTACAAATTCGATGACGAGGGCCATAGCCACGTGCTGGCGGAGCATATCGAGGACGGGTACACGTCGTTCCTGGATCAGTTGTTTCCCGCCTCCGATATCCCGCGTCAGGCCCGCGCGTTATATGTGAAACAGCGCGTACGGCTCGTCGCGAACGTGAACGCAAAAACCGCGCGGCTCGTTCCGCCCGTGAACCCTGCAACCGGCCGCCCGACCGACCTCACGTATGCCGCGCTGCGCAGCTTCTCGCCGATCCATCTCGAGTACATGCGCAACATGCGTACGCATGCGTCGATGTCGGTGTCGCTGGTCGTGCGCGACAAGCTCTGGGGTCTGATTTCCTGTCACGACCACGACGCGCGCCTCGTGCCGTTCGAAGTGAGGGTCGCGATCGAGCATCTTGGGCAGCTCCTGTCGCTGCAGCTCGAGGCGAAGGAAGAGCGCGCGGAGACGGCTTATCTGCTGGGCCTGCGGCGCACGATGTCGCAGCTCATGGCCGTGCTGGCTGAGCAAGACGACTACGTATCGGTTCTTAAATCGAAGCCCGGCGATTTGCTGTGTTTCGCCGGATCGACTGGCGCCGCGATCGTGGTGGAAGGCCAGGCCACGCTGGTGGGCTCCACTCCCGATGCACAGACCGTGCTCGCGTTGGCGCAATGGCTCGCGTCGAGCACGACGGGTGTCTACGCAACCGATTCCTTATCGAAAGAGTGGCCGCGGGCGTCTCATTACACGGACACCGCGAGCGGCATCCTGGCCGTGCCTATCTCACAGATTTTTCGCAATTACATCATCTGGTTCCGTCCTGAAACAACGCGCACGATCACGTGGGCGGGCGAACCGGTCAAAGGGGTGTCGAGTCAGTACGGCAGCGTGGCGCCGCGAAAGGACTTTGCGCCCTGGCTCGAAACCGTGCGCAACCGGTCGCTGCGCTGGCATCCGGTGGAGCTCGAAATTGCCGGCGAATTCCGCCTGGGCATGCTCAATATCGTGTTGCGCCGCGCCGAAGAACTGGCGGAACTCGCGAATGAATTGCGTCGTGCGAACAAGGAGCTCGAGGCGTTTTCATATTCCGTCTCGCACGATTTGCGCGCACCGCTGCGACATATTGCCGGGTATGGCGACTTGCTGCGGGAAAGCGAAGGCGAGACGCTGTCCGAGCGCAGCAAGCGCTTCCTGAACAACATGCTCGAGTCGGCGCGTTTCGCCGGCGTGCTTGTCGACGACTTGCTGACGTTTTCACAAATGGGCCGTGCCGCATTGCGCCCGGTGAGCGTCGACCTGAACCAGTTGGTGAGATCAGTCGCGCAAGAATTTGCCGCCGAGACAGCGAACCGGAAGGTGGAATGGATTATCCCGGAGATGCCGACGGTAACCGGTGACCCGGCGTTCCTGCAGATCGCGCTGCGCAATCTGTTCTCGAACGCGGTGAAATATACGCGTACGCGAGAATCGGCGAAAATTGAGCTGTTGGTGAATTCGACAGCCGATGAGTACATTGTCAGCGTGCGGGACAATGGCGTCGGGTTCAACATGAAGTACGTGAACAAGCTGTTTGGCGTGTTCCAGCGGCTGCATCGCGCGGAAGAGTTCGACGGCACCGGCATTGGCTTGGCGAACGTGCGCCGCGTCATAGAGCGGCACGACGGCAGGACCTGGGCCGAAGGCCGCGAAGGCGAGGGCGCCGCGTTCCACTTTTCATTGCCTAAGGTGTTCAGGGCGGAACCTGACGAAACCGCCGCCGGCAGGGTGCGTAAGCCGGGACTGCCTTAAACCCGGAACTGAGCGCCGAACCGATCTCACCACCGTGATCTCACCATCGTTTATTTCAACCCGTCATACCGGACCATGCTGAAACCCATTTTGCTTGTCGAAGACAATCCCAGCGATCTCGAACTAACCCTCGTGGCGCTCGGCAAAAGCCAGCTTGCCAACGAAGTGATCGTGGCGCGCGACGGCCAGGAAGCAATCGATTACCTGCGTTGCGAAGGCGAATGGAACGAGCGCAATCCAGGCAATCCCGCGGTCATCCTGCTTGACTTGAAGCTGCCGAAAATAGACGGCCTGGAAGTGTTGGAAACCATCCGTTCCACCGAGGCGCTGAAGGCGATTCCGGTGGTCATGCTGACGTCGTCGCGGGAGGAGCAGGATCTGGTGCGCAGCTACGCGCTCGGTGTGAACGCGTATGTGGTGAAGCCGGTCGAGTTCAACGAATTTGTGCAGGCGATTGCCGATCTCGGCGTGTTCTGGGCCGTGCTCAACGAGCCGCCGCCCGGATCAACGCGACTTCGCCGCCAGTTCGCGCCGGAGTGAATCTGGTGCACACTGGTGTCTTCCCCCTGCACGGGACCTGGCGTAGCCGCCGGGTCCCGCTGGTCCCTTCGTTGTTTTGCCCGATGCGACCTGCCCGGCAGTATCGCGTGTGCCGGCTCGCCTGAGTGCCCTGACCATGCAGCCTTTGCATCTGCTTCTCGTAGAAGACAACGCGCTCGACGCGGAACTGACCCTGACGCAGCTTGAACGAGCCGACTATAAGGTCGACGTGCAAATCGTCTATACGGAGCAGGGTTTCATAGCGGCGCTCGAGGCGTCCGACTTCGATGTCATCCTCGCGGACTTCGTGATGCCGGTGTTCTCCGGCGTCGAAGCGTTGGCGATCGCCCGCGAACGCGTGCCGCATACGCCGTTTATCTTCGTCTCGGGTGTGCTCGGCGAAGAGCATGCCGTCGACATGCTCAAGCGCGGCGCCACCGACTATGTGCTGAAGCAGCGCCTGCAACGGCTGCCTGCCGTCGTGCGGCGCGCCTTGACGGAAAGCACCGAGCGCCAGCAGCGGATTGCGGTTGAGCGCGCGCTGCGGGAGACCGAAACGCACTTTCGCTTGCTGGTGGATGCGCTGAAGGATTACGCCGTCATCACGCTCGACCAGGAAGGGCGGATCCGGACCTGGAACGCGGCATCGGAGAGAATTCTCGGGTTCGCGGCGCAGGATGTGGTCGGACGGTCGGCCGAAGTGTTCTACGGTCAGGAAGATCGTGACACCCATGTGTTTGCGCAGGAACTGGAAACGGCGCAAGTCGATGGCAGCGCGAGCGACGACCGCTGGCTCTGGCGCCGGGACGGGCGCTCGTTTTTTGCGTCGGGTGTGACAACAGCGATTCGTGCCGATAACGGCGAGCTGATCGGCTACTCGAAGATCATCCGCGACGTCACCGAAGAGCACATGGCCGCCGATGCGTTGCGCGTCGCGAAGGAACAGGCAGAGACCGCGAATCGGGCGAAGGATCACTTCCTGGCGGTGTTGTCGCATGAACTGCGCACGCCATTGACGCCAATCGTTGCTGCCGTGCGTTTGCTGGAGATACGCCACGCGTTGCCCGCCGATGCCCGGGCTACGCTCGAACTGATCCGCCGCAATGTGGAGCTCGAAGCGCGCCTGATCGACGATCTGCTCGACCTGACCAGCATCGCGCGCGGCAAGCTGTCGCTGAACTTTGCGAACGTGGTGCTGGAGACGCTGATGTCGAGCGCGCTCGATATGTCGGAGTCGGATCTGCGCGGCAAGGGCCTGACGCTGGAAACGATCTTGGGCGCTACTTCTACCTTGGTTTTCGGCGATGCCGCGCGCTTGCAGCAGATCGTGTGGAACCTGATGAAAAACGCGGTAAAGTTCACGCCGGCGGGCGGCCGTATTGCGGTGCGGATGTGGAATCCCAATGTATCGACTGTCGCGATTTCAGTCACCGATAGCGGCATCGGGATTAGCGCCGAAGCGTTGCCGCGGATCTTCTCGGCCTTCGAACAAGCCGACGATTCCATCACGCGGGCGTTCGGCGGATTGGGGCTGGGCCTGGCTATCGCCAGTACGCTTGCGTTGAAGCATGGCGGAACGCTCACGGCGCAGAGCGATGGGCGTGACAGGGGCGCGCGGTTCACGCTGACGCTGCCGCTCGTCAAGGCGGGGACGGAAGATGAAACGTCGCCTCGCGCGATGCGGGACCCCGATGAAATCGTGCGGTCGCTGAAGGTGCTGCTCGTCGAGGACAACGAATACACCTCGTCCGCCATGGCGCAGGTGCTGGAGTTGCTCGGACATCAGGTCGGCGTTGCCACCACGGTCGCGGAAGCGCTGGCTTTGGCGCGGGGTGAAACGTTCGATCTGCTGGTCAGCGATATCGGACTGCCCGATGGTAGCGGGCTCGAAGTCGCGCGCGCGTGGACTGACTTGCAACCCGGCAAACCGTCGGTTGCCATCACGGGATACGGCATGGACGAAGATATCCGTCGATGCCGCGATGCCGGGTTTTTGGATCACCTGACCAAGCCGGTCGACTTCGCGCGGCTGGAGTCGCTGATTCATGCGTTGGCGCAGCGGCCGAGCGGTGCTTAGTGCATGGGGTTTTCCAAGCCGTCGCTTTGCACGCTTCATTTATCCGCGCTTCGGCTTGTCCCGTTCCACGAGCTTCGACGCCATGAAGCGGTGTTCCGGCGAGAACAGCCGCCGGTAGGTCAGCAACACCGCGCCCACCGTTCCCAGAGCCGATGAAGCCGCGATAAAAAACATGATGACGATCTGATAGCGGACCGCCTGCAGCGGCGATTGCCCCGCCAGTACCTGGCCCGTCATCATGCCCGGCAGGCTCACGAGGCCGACTACGGTCATCTGGTTCAGCGTCGGGATCATGCCCGCCCGCACGGCTTGTCGCGCGGGTCCCTGAGCCGCTTCCCATCGCGTGGCGCCGAGCGCGAGCGACATCTCCACCGTGCCGCGTCCCGCCGTCAGTTCCTCCGTCATCCGTTCGATACCAAGCGATACCCCCGTCAGCGTGTTGCCGAGGATCATGCCTAGGATCGGTATGGCGTATTGCGGCTCGTACCACGGATGAATCCGGATCACGACGAACAATCCCACCGCGGCCACCAGCCACGAACTGACCCAGATCGACACGACGCTATCGACGCGCTGCCCGACGTACGTGCGCCTTCCGCGATTCGATGCCGACAGCCCCGCGATCAGCGTCATCAGCGCCATGAGCGGCAAGACGACGTACCAGCGTGAAAACTGGAAGACCCAGCCGAGCACGTACCCAATGGCAAGCAGTTGCACGACCGTGCGGACCGCCGCCCACATCAGCTTGCGCTCCAGGTCGAGCTTCAGCGCGATCGATAGCAACCCGTTGACCAGGATTAGCGCCGCCGCGATCCCGATATCGAGCAGACTCAGGTTCTGATAGCCGCTCATGACAAGGTTCCCGCGGTCATCACGAGCTGGCGCTCGCCAACACGCTGCGCCTGCGCCGGATCGTGCGACACCCAAATGCTGGCGCGTTCGCCCGGGTGTTCGTCGAACCAGGCGCCGACGAGCGCTTCTATTTCGAGCGCGGAAGCGGGGTCGAGCGATGCCGTCGGTTCATCGAGGAGCAGCACGTCGGGCTCCACTTGCAGTACGCGGATCAACGCGGCAATCTGCGCTTCGCCGCCCGATAGCTCGCTTGCGCGTTTATCGAGGAAATCGGCTTCGCGGCCGGCGCGCCGGGCCAGGCTGAGCACGCGCTCGCGATCGAAGCGTACGTCCTGGTACACCTTCAGCGAAAACGGGTAACGCAGGTTGTCTTCCACGCTGCCATCGAGCATGGCCGGGCGTTGCGCGATATAAGCAATTCGCCGCCGGTACGCGGGAATACGGGCGCGCGTGATGGTTTTGTCGCGCCACTGGATCACGCCGTCATCGGCACGATCGAGCAAGGCAAGCGCACGCAGGAACACGCTCTTGCCCGACCCCGACGGGCCGGTGACAACTGCACGCTGACCGCCTGACAAGGCAAACGACGTGGGATGCAGCAAGACTATGCCGCGCACGGGATCGCGGCGGGTGAGCGCTGTGGCGCGGATCAGGGGCGTGTCGGCTGGCGTGGACATGGCGAAGACAGGCTCGGGAATGGTCTCGGAGCGCAATCATAAATCAGCGATGCCCAAGCGATCCCGGGTGGGTTGCACTTGAGTCCGGATATGGCTGTATGCGCATCGGGGACGGCGTACGTGCGGGGGCTGACCGGTATGTAAAACCAGTCGATATCATCGCCGGGCACGGGACGTGCTGCCCGATGTTTCAAGAAAAATAGAGGGAGCCACTATGGCGCTTGGCCGGAAAATCGGAAAAACAGTCGCCTGGATCATTGGCATTCTGATCGTTCTGATCGCTGTGATGGTGATCGTTTTCTTAACCTTTGACTGGAACCGGGCCCGTCCCTGGGTCGACGATAAAGTCTCGCAGGCCATCGGCCGGCAGTTCCAGATTACAGGCGACCTGAAGGTCGGCTGGCAGCGGCCGCCCGGTGAAACCGGCTGGCGCCGCTGGGTTCCGTGGCCGCGTTTCTCGGCGGAAAAAATCACGATTGCGAACCCCGACTGGACTAAACAAAAGTTCTTCGCGACGCTCGACGAGATCGATTTCCAGGTCGAAATCCTGTCGCTGCTCGCGCATAACATTGTGATTCCATCGATCAATCTGGTGAATCCCTCAGTCGATCTGGAACGCCTGAAAGACAACCGCAATAACTGGACGCTGAAGTTCAAGCAATCGACTGAACCGTCGACTTGGAACCTTCAATTGCATGACATCGCGCTGAACCAGGGCAATATTGCCTATGCCGATGAAATCACGAAAGCGGACATGCAAGTCGTTGTGAATACGCTGGGCCAGATGATTCCTATCGGCGACGTGATGAAGCAGCAGGAAGCGGCATCGCAGAAATCGTCGGCGCAAGTGGTTGGCAAGAGCGGCGCGACCAAGCTGAACCAGCAAGTCGATAAAGCGGCGGCATCTGAAGCAGCGGCTGCCTCCGCGGCATCGGCCGCAGCCGCTGAAAATGCGAGCGCGCCGAATCCGGCGAGCGTCTCGGCGAACACCAGCATTACCACGAAGGAAGGGCCGAAGCCGCCCGTGCCGCCTTATGGCATCGGCTGGACGGTGAAGGGCAAATACAACAGCGTGGCGGTTTCAGGCGACGGCAAGGTCGGCGGCGTGCTGGCGTTGCAGGACGCCATGCGCCCGTTCCCCGTGCAGGCCGATATTCGTATCGGCGACACGCATATTGCATTTGTCGGGACGGTGACGGACCCGGCTCACCTCGCCGCACTCGACTTGCGGCTTTGGCTGCAGGGCGTGAGCCTCGAGCATCTGTATCCGATCGTCGGCGTGACGCTGCCGGCAACGCCACCGTATGCGACCGAAGGGCGGCTCGTCGGCCAGTTCAAGGCCGACGGCAATGTCTTCAGGTACGAGAACTTCACGGGCCGCGTGGGCGGTAGCGACCTGAACGGCTCGCTGACGTTCGTGGGACGCAAGCCGCGGCCCTTGCTCTCGGGCGAGCTTGTATCGAACCTGCTTCAATTCTCCGATCTCGCACCGATCATCGGCGCCGATTCCAACGCGAGCAAAGCGAAGCGTGGCGACACCGAGAAGCAACCGTCGTCGAAGGCGCTGCCGACCGAGGAGTTCAAGACTGATCGATGGAAGGCGATAGACGCCGACGTGAAGTTCACCGGCCGCAAGATCATCAAGGACCCGGCGCTGCCGATCACCAACCTCTATACGCACGTGCTGATGACGGACGGCGTGCTGTCGTTCGAACCGCTGTCGTTCGGCGTGGCGGGCGGGACGTTGTCGTCCAACATTCACCTCGATGGCAGCAAGGAGCCGCTCCAGGGCCGTTTCTCGACGTCGGCGCGACATCTGAAGCTCAAGCAGTTGCTGCCGACCGTCAAGACGATGCAATCAGCGCTGGGTGAAGTGAACGGAGACGCGGCGTTATCGGCGACGGGTAACTCGCCGGCCGCACTCGCCGGGACCATGAACGGCGAGATCAAGACGCTGATCACCGACGGCACGGTCAGCCGGCTGTACATGGAAGCGGCAGGGCTGAACGTGGCGAACGCGGTCTATGAAAAGCTCTTCGGCAAGCACGACGTGAAGATCAACTGTGCGGCGGCGGATTTTGTCGCGACGAATGGCGTGCTGGATTCGCGCGTCTTTGCCCTCGATACCGACGATGCCGTGATCAACATGGACGGCACCGTCAATCTGAAGACCGAGGAGATGGACCTGAACATTCATCCGCACACGAAGGGTTTCCGGGTGTTTTCGTTGCGCTCGCCGCTATACGTGAAGGGGACGTTCAAGGACCCGCATGTGGGCGTGAGTGCCGGCGCGCTGGCGGCACGCGGCGTGGCGGCGGTCGGGCTTGGTTTGCTGAACCCCTTTGCCGCGCTGATTCCGTTGATCGCACCGAGTAACAACAAACCGCTGCCGTGCACGCAAATGCTTGCCGATATGCGTACTGCGCCGTCAGCGCCGCCGCCGGGACAGAAGCAAAAGGCGAAGGGTACGCCCGGGTATATGGAGCCGGGGGTGACAAATCCGGCGGCCGGGTCCTCGTCGTCCGACAAGTCGAACGAGGCGACGAAAAGTGGAAAGGGAAGCTCGGCCCGTCCGGCAGTGTCGACGCCGGCCAGTGCGGCGCTTTATCGCGGCAGCTGATAGGCGGCACGGAGGTAACCCGTTTCGTACGATGAATCAATGGCGTCCAACTATTCAACACCTAAAAAATGCGCGTCTTGACGCGCATTTTTAACTTATATGTACAAAATGCGCAGTATGATGCGCATTTTGTCATGATCAATCGACAAAAATCGGTTAGAAAAAATGCGCATCATACTGCGCAAAAATCAAAAAAAGCCTACAATTGCGCATCATGACGCGCAAATACACAGACCCCATCAGCAATTTCGAGCGAGTGGCAGCGGAACTTCGCTCGCTCCGTCGTGAGCAACGCATGAGTCAGCAGACGCTGGCTGATCGCGCGGGCGTGGCCCGGCGCACAATCACCAATGCGGAGGGCGCGCAGAACGTCGGCCTTCATGAGCTTTGCCGGATCGCCAACGCGCTCGGCTACGACTTCACACTGCGCCCGAAAGACACGGTGGTCTACGAAGACCTCGACTTCTTCTTCAGGGAGGATGAATGAGCACGCCCTCGCCGCTTAAGCCCGCGCCGCCGTTCGACCTGGAACAGCTTTTCGGCAAAATCCGCCGTCTCGACGTTCACACGCCGCAGGGCATGGCCGGTTTGCTGGCGAAGGAGAGCACGTTCGTCTTCAACTATGGCGAAGTCGAGCCGGACGCGGCTGTTTCGCTGACCATGCCTGTACGGCGCAAGAGCTACAGCAGCGGCGCGCTGATGAACGTGTTCGCGATGAATCGCCCGGAAGGTTATTTGCGATACATCATCGAAGAACGGCTGGCCCGTTTCGGCACGCCCAGCGACATGTTCCTGCTGTTCCTCGCCGGACGAAACCAGATTGGCAGACTCACCTACGCGCTGCACGGCCAGACCGTGCCCGAAGGCGAAGGCGAGCGGCTTGACGAACTGCTGTCGTCGCCATCAGGACAATTGTTCGAGCGGCTGGTGAGCAAATATGCGCTCGGTTCGGGCATTTCGGGCGTGCAGCCGAAGACCGTCGTGCCGCTCGCTCCGGAGCGTCCCGCAAGCGTGGCAACGATCGACGCACACGCGGCCTTGCCGCTGACCACGGTGATCGTGAAGGCCGAGGGCGACGACTATGAGGGGATCGCCCGCAACGAATTCCTGTGCATGTCGGTGGCGCGCGAGGCGGGTTTCGACGTGCCGGATTTCTGGCTCTCCAACGACGGCCTGCTGTTCGTCATGGCGCGCTTTGACCGTGCGCCGGACGGCACGCCGCTCGGCTTCGAGGACATGAGCGTGCTGACCGGCAACGACAAATATCGCGGCAGCTACGAGATGATCGGGCGGGCGGTGGAGGTCTACACCGGCGCCGATTTCCGTGCGCAATCGCTGCGTCTGTTCGAGCGCGTCGCACTCTCGTGTTTTCTACGCGATGGCGACGCGCATATGAAGAACATCGGCATTATCTATAGCGATCCAACCGGCCCGCGCCGGCTCTCGCCTATCTACGATGTCGTCTGCACGGGCGTGTATCCGTTGCTGGACGGCCGGATGGCGCTGAACCTGAACAAGTCGAAGGTTTTCCCCGTGCCCGGGCAGCTGATTGCATATGGCGAGCGGCTGGGCCTAAAACGCACTGAAGCCGAAGCGATCCTGCTGCGTATCGACCAGGCATTCGATACCGTGTCCGAGCGCCTCAGCCACGACGATCGATACAAGGCCGACGACCTGCTCGAGCGGATTCGAGAGGTGATCCGTCGCACTGGCCCAATTCCTGTCGCTCATGTGAAGCGTCCGGCCTTTCGTGCTCCCTGAGACGTCAGCACCCGCAAAGCGCTGACGAGTCACCGCTTTTGAGTCACGTCGATTAAACCGTGCTGCGTCAGCGACTTAAGCGTTGAGCCCCGAGCTTATCAACAAGCCTGCCCACAATTACTGGGGATAACTCGCCGGTTGGTGCCGGGCCAGGCAACACACCAAACCGACACGCAACGCATGGTTCAAAACGAATCGATTCAAATCTGTGCTTATTTATCAACGACTTGAGAAGATAACCTCACGCTTGTCCACAGGTTCTTCAACAGTTTGTGTGCACAACTTCGGTGGCTAAAACACTCGAATCCGCATGCCCGGCGAGCTTTGAAGCGGCGCCTGAAAAGCGTTTCCGTTCAACGCGTTCCGGGGTTTGTCAGAAGGTTGTCAACAGGGTCGTCCCCAATTTCTGTGCACAACTTCGGCCACTGTCGCCATCCGCATGAATGCTGCGACTAGCAACAGTCGGACAAAAGCCTGTATTTATCCGCAAGGCGTTTCGTTTTCCGTCTTAAAATTGCGCCGCACCCCTTTGTCGACCGGGGTGCCGTGCGCTCGCTTACCGGCGCTCAAGCACAACCCTACTGAAAAAGGTTCATGCGTGAAGCAGTTAACCATTCGAAATCGGATTCTTGTGAGCTTCGGCGTGATCCTCGCGCTGATGCTGGTGATGGCCGTCTGTTCGTACATCCTTCTCGGTGCAATCGACCGGGATGCGCGCAGCCAGGAAGAAGATTCGTCGCCGGGCGTCTATCTCGCGACGACCATCCGGGCGGCGTGGTTTGAAAACTACACGGTGACCCAGCGGCTGATATTTATCGATACCGAGCCTGACCAGGTCCATCGCGACACCCAGCGCATTGCCGAAACCCGCGATTCGCTCGACAAGCTGATCGACCAGTACGCGTCGACGGTTTTCGATGAAACCGATCGCCGGCTCTTCAACGATTTCAAGCAGCAGCGCTCTCTTTATGCGCCGATCCAGGAGCAGATCCTGGCCGATATGCCGGCGTCGAAGGCGGCTGCCGTCAGCGCCTTCAACACCCAGCTCACGCCGGTCTGGGAAACGGGGCGGACCGTGGTGCGGGCGCTTGTCGAACGCAACAACGAGCAGCAGACGCGCTCGTCGAAGAGCATTCGCGATTCTGTCAGCAAGGCTGAGATCACGTTGCTCGTAGTCGTGCTGGCGACCTTCCTGGTGGCGGCATGGGCCGGCTTCCTGTTGCTCAGGGCGATCGCGGTGCCGATGCAGCGGCTGGTGGAGGTCGTCGATGCAATGCGTACCGGCGATCTGTCGCAGCGCCTGCAACTGGAACGCGGGGATGAATTCGGCGCGCTGGGAGCGGGCTTCAACCGCATGACCGACGAACTGACCGGCTTGGTCGGTCAGGCGCAGAAGTCGGCGGTGCAAGTCACGACATCGGTGGCGGAAATTGCCGCGACGGCCCGCGAACAGCAGGCCACGGCAAGCGAAACCGCCGCGACGACGACCGAGATCGGCGCCACGTCGCGAGAGATCTTTGCCACGTCGCGCGATCTCGTGCGCACGATGAACGAAGTGTCCGGCGTGGCCGAGCAGTCGGCGCTGCTCGCCGGAACGGGCCAAGTGGGCCTGACGCGGATGGAAGACACCATGCGGCTCGTGATGGAAGCCGCGGGATCGGTGAACGGCAAGCTCGCGATCCTCAACGAACGCGCGAGCAACATCAACCAGGTGGTGGCCACCATTACGAAGGTCGCAGACCAGACCAACCTGCTGTCGCTGAATGCGGCAATAGAGGCGGAAAAGGCCGGTGAATATGGGCGCGGTTTTGCGGTGGTGGCAACCGAGATCCGCCGTCTCGCAGACCAGACGGCGGTCGCCACTTTCGATATCGAACAGATGGTGAAGGAGATCCAGTCAGCGGTCGCGGCGGGCGTGATGGGCATGGACAAATTCTCCGAAGAAGTCCGGCGCGGCATGACGGACGTGCAGCAGGTCGGCGGCCAACTATCGCAGATCATCCAGCAGGTGCAGACGCTCGCGCCGCGGTTCGTCATGGTCAGTGAAGGCATGCAGACCCAGGCGACGGGCGCCGACCAGATCACGCAGGCGCTCGCGCAATTGTCCGAAGCCGCGCAGCAGACGGCCGAGTCGCTGCGCCAGTCGACGCAAGCTATCGATGACCTCACGCACACCGCGAATGGCCTGCGCACCGGCGTATCTCGCTTCAAGGTGGCGACGTAATGTCCCGCGCACTTTCCGACCATTCGATCGGCCACTGAGACCATGCTCTTCATCCAGTTCACGCTCGATAACGACCGCTATGTGATCGACAGTTCGCAAGTCGAGCGCATGCTGTCGCTTGTGCCGCTGAAGACCATGCCCAGCGTGCCGGATTGGGTCGCGGGTGTGCTGGAATATGAAGCGTTGCCCGTACCGGTCATCGACCTGGCTGCGCTCGCGTTGGGCCGGCGTTCGCACGAACGTTTGTCCACGCGCCTCGCCCTGGTGTTCTATCCGCATGAAGGCCCGACAGGTGTCGAACATAAGCGCCTCGGCATCTTGCTCGAACGCGCCACACGAACGCTGACACTCGACGTTGCCGCGTTCAGCCCTGCTGGTATCGAAGCGACTGACGCGCGCTATCTCGGGCCGCTCGCACGCGACGCTCAAGGTCTCGTTCAATGGGTCCGCATTGAACACCTGTTGCCGGAGCACGTGCAAGCGCAACTCTTTACGCAGAGCGAAGCATGAAGCACGGCACGCGTTCCGATCAGGCCCGTCGCGCGGCGCACGCGCTGGACAAGATCCACGCGCTGCATGAAAGCCGTCGCGAGCCGCTCCCGCACGCGCAAGTCGTGCAGTTCGCCGGGCTTTTACAACGGACCATGGGTCTGGACCCGGTGTCTATCGGCGAGAATGCGATCGAACGGGCCGTATCGGACCGGTTTGCGGCGTGGCGCGCGGCAGGTGCCGATGGCCTGGACGAATTGCGGGCCAATCTCGAAGCGTTCTGGCTGGTGGTGAACGGCGTGCCGGCCCAATTGCAGGCCTTGATAGAAGCAGTGGTTGTTCCGGAGACGTGGTTTTTCCGCGATACCGAGGCGTTCAACGCATTGGTCAAGCTGGCGCGGACGCGGCTGCTCGATCAGCCGTTCAAGCCGGTGCGAATCCTGAGCCTGCCGTGCTCGACGGGCGAGGAGGCTTACTCCGCCGCCATGGTCATGCTCGACGCGGGGATTGCGCCCGAGCGTTTTTCCATCGATGCCATCGATATCAGCGGCCACGCGCTCGATATCGCCCGCCACGCGCACTATGGCGGCAATGCGTTCCGCAGCCGTGCGCTCGGATTTCGCGAGCGTTTTTTCGCGCAGGCGGGTGCCCAATGGCGGCTGTTGCCGGAGGTGACGGAGCGAGTACAGTTTCGCCAGGCAAATCTGCTGACGCTCGATCCGCAGACGTTCGAACCCTTCGATTTTGTCTTCTGCCGCAACGTGCTGATCTACTTTGGCCGGCAGACGCAGCACACGGCCATGCGGGTGCTGGACGGCCTGCTCGCGCTGGGCGGAACACTGTTTGTCGGACCGGCGGAAACGGGGCTGATGATGCGTGAAGGCATGGCGTCGGCGAAACTGGTTCTGGCGTTCGCGTTCAGACGGCCGGAAGAGGGAGACGGGAGTGCTCGGCCGACGCTGACCAATGCGCGCAGTCCGGGCGAACAAAGTTTGGGTGTTCAGCCACGCGCATTGTTCGCTGCCATTGCCGCTGCAGAGCGGGCAATGGAATTTGCCGCGCGCGCGGCGACGCCAAAAGCGCCGGTGGAGCTTGCGTTTAGCCATCGAGGCGTGCCGGCTACGAACCTGAGCGATGCATCGCCACGCTCATTTTCATTCGGCGCGCCGCGCGCAGCGCCAGACATGTCGGTCCACGCACACTTTGCCGCCAAGCCGGGCACGCTCAAACAAGCCCAGGCACTTGCCGATGCTGGCGCCTTGCTCGAAGCCGCCGATATCGCGCGGTCCTATCTCAAGGCGCATCCGGCCAGCGCTGACGCGTACTACTTGCTTGGCGTGATCGCCGATGCACAAGGTGAGCAAAGCGAGGCGAGGGGGTTTTACAAACGCGCGCTTTATCTTGACCCCGGACATGGCGAGGCGCTGACGCATCTTGCCGCCGTGCTCAGGCTGGAGGGCGATAGCGCGGGCTCGCAGCTGTTGCTGGCCCGCGCTGAACGTGCCGAACGTGCATCAGGAGGCCGCCTTGAGTGATCCTCGCGACCTGAGTTTCGCCGCAGATATGGATGCTCCGATCGACGACTGCTGGAACCGCATCGGCGTTCGCGGCGATGGTTCGTGTCCGCGCCTGGCCGAGTACATTCATTGCCGCAATTGTCCTGTCCACAATGCCGCCGCGGCACGCGTGCTGGACCGCGAGCATTCCGCCGATACCGCGATCGAACACACTCCCCTGCATCGCCAGACGGCGCAGTCGCTGACCGAATATGCGGCTCGCGAGGCCGATGCCACGTCGTGGCTCGTATTTCGCATCGGCGATGAATGGCTGGCTTTGCCCACCGTGATCTTCCAGCAGGTCGCTCAGTTGCGCCCGATTCACTCGTTGCCGCACCGGCGTCATCGCGCGGTGCTCGGCGTGGTGAATGTGCGCGGCACGTTGCTCGTATGTGCGTCGCTGGCGCGCTTGTTCGGGATCGCGTCTGTGGTGGGTCAGGATGGACGCAGGCCGGAGCAGCAAGGTACCGACGCCCGGGATCTTGCGCGTTTGCTGGTCATCGAGCCGGGCACAGATGCTGGCGAGCACGGCGATCTTGGCAATCCGATTGTGTTTCCCGTCGATGCAGTCGACGGCGTGCATCGTTTTGCGCGCGCAGATTTCCAGGCGGTGCCGGCGACCATCGCCAGCATGTCGGCATCCCACGCGGTCGCCGTGACGGCGTGGAATGGCGTGACGGTCGGTCTGCTCGACGCGGCCAAACTCTTCGAGACCTTGAACCGGAGCTTCACATGAGCGGCGCTGAAACGGGACAGGGGTCAAGCCGCCGCCAGCCGTCGCTCATCGACTTGTTTCGCGAGGAAGCACGGGCGCAGGCTCAGATCCTGAGCGATGGCCTGCTCGCGCTGGAACGCGCCCCGCGCGATCCGGTGACGCTCGAAGCCTGCATGCGGGCGGCGCACTCGCTGAAGGGCGCGGCGCGGATCGTCGGCGTGCCGGACGGCGTGAGCCTCGCGCATGTGATGGAAGACTGCTTCGTCGGCGCACAACAGGGCCGCGTCAGCGTGGACGCCGGCATGATCGATGTGCTGCTGAGCGGCGTCGACCTGATCTTGAAGATCGGGCAGGGGTCCGGTGACGAAAGTTTGTCGCAAACCGACGTGGACGCATTCGTCGATGCCTTGAATGCACGGATGAACGGCGCTACGGTCGCGACGTCCGCATTGGTTTTAGACGTGCCTCAGTCTGGCGCTCACCTTAATCTATCGAATGAACTGACACTCTCCGCGCCGGTGGTCGAGCAAGCCGCGCCCGATCAGGCCCGTTCCACTGAAGTGCGCGAACCGGCCCGCATGCTGCGCGTTCGCGCCGATACCCTCGACCGCTTGTTGAGTCATTCAGGTGAATCGCTGGTTGAGTCGCGTTGGCTCAAGCCGTTCGCGCAATCCATGTTGCGCGTGAAGCGGATCCAGCGGGACGCCAGCCGGGCGCTTGATTTCCTGCACGAATCGCTGCACGAATCGCTGACCGAGGCGGCTGCCTCGGCAACGGGTTCATCGGCTGGCTTCTTGGCCCCGACTGCAACGGCAGCGCTCGACGCACGCACCCTCGATGCGCTGGACGAGGTGCGCCGCCTGAACGCGGAAGCGCATCGCCAGCTCGGTGAGCGTCTGGCCGAACTTGAAAACTACGACCGGCGTTCGACGCATCTCTCGCAGCAACTCTACGACGAAGCGCTTGAATGCCGGATGCGGCCTTTCGTCGATGCCACCGGCGGTTTTGCGCGCATGGTCCGCGACGTCGCGCGCTCGCTCGATAAACAAGTGCGCTTCGTGATTGCGGGCGAAGCGACGGAAGTGGATCGCGACATCCTCGACCTGCTCGACGCGCCGCTGGGTCATTTGTTGCGTAACGCCGTCGATCACGGCATTGAAGCGCCATCGTTGCGGCGCGCTCTAGGCAAACCGCCGGAAGGCACGATCACGCTGGAAGCCCGCCATAGCGCCGGGTCGCTTTTTATCAGCGTCAGCGACGACGGCGGCGGCGTGGACCTCGACGCGCTGCGCCGGGCCATCGTCCGGGAACGCCTTGCCAACGAGACCACGGCTGCACGTCTTGCGGATGCCGAACTATTGGAGTTCCTGTTCCTGCCCGGCTTCTCGATGCGCGATACCGTCACCGATGTCTCCGGCCGCGGCGTCGGCCTTGATGCCGTGCAGGACGTCGTGCGCCAGGTGCGCGGCAACTTGCGCGTTACGCAGGAAGCACTGGGCGGCACGCGTTTTGTGATGCAGTTGCCGCTAACGCTGTCGGTGATTCGCAGTCTGATCGTCGAAGTGGATGGCGAGCCGTACGGTCTGCCGCTCGCGCACGTGACACGCACGCTCGTGCTGCCGCGGGCATCGATCGACCAGCTCGAAGGGCATCAGCATTTCGCGTTCGAAGGGCGGCGGCTCGGCATTGTCACCGCTCACCAGATCCTGCGCTCAGGCTCGTTCGAAACCGCCCGCGACACGCTCAATGTCGTCGTGATCGGTCAGGGCGCGACGTGCTACGGCGTGGTCGTCGACCGCTTTCTCGGCGAACGCATGCTGGTCGTGCAACCGCTCGACAAACGCCTGGGGAAGATACCGAATATCGCGGCGGGTGCGTTGATGGAAAACGGTGATCCGCTGCTGATCGCCGATCTCGACGACTGGCTGCGCGCGGTCGAAAAGCTGGTTGTCGACGGCGAGCTTGGGCGTGTTTCTTCGGGCATGACGAGCGTGGTCGCCGCGTCGAGAAAACGCGTGCTGGTGGTAGACGACTCGCTCACTGTGCGTGAACTCGAACGCAAGCTGCTGGCCGGGTGCGGTTACGACGTGACGGTTGCCGTCGACGGCATGGACGGCTGGAACGCGGTGCGCAGCGAGCGCTTCAACCTGGTGATCACCGACATCGACATGCCGCGTCTTGACGGCATCGAACTGGTGACGCTGATCCGGCGCGATCCGCAACTGCGCGAGACCCCGGTGATGATCGTGTCGTACAAGGATCGCGCGGAAGACCGCCAGCGGGGGCTGGATGCAGGAGCGGACTATTATCTGGCGAAAGGCAGTTTCCACGACCAGACCTTGCTCGATGCAGTGCGGGATCTGATCGGCGAAGCGCAGTCGTGAGAACACTAAAAAAGAGAGGCGAGCGATGAAGATCGGGATCGTGAACGACATGCCGCTGGCGGTGGACGCCATGCGCCAGGCACTGGCGACGCGGCGTGACTTCGAGGTGATCTGGGTCGCCCGTGACGGCGCGCAGGCAGTCGATTACTGCTTGGCGCAGAAACCCGACGTCGTACTGATGGATCTCGTCATGCCGCATATGGACGGCACGGAAGCCACGCGGCGCATCATGCGCGAAACGCCGTGCGCGATCCTGATCGTGACCGTGGATGTAGGCGCGAACGCGTGGCGGGTCTACGAGGCGATGGGCGCAGGCGCGCTGGATGCCGTCGATACCCCGGTGCTCGCCGGCCCGGATGCAAAGCGCGGGATCGCGGCGCTGACCGCCAAGATCGACCAGATTGCCGCCCGGCAGGCCACGAAAGCCGCCGCGAATCCAATCGCCGCCGCACCGCGTATTACCTCCGACACCGATTTGCTCGCGATCGGCGCGTCGGCCGGCGGCCCAAGCGCGCTGGCGACGCTGCTGGCCGCGCTGCCGGCCGACTTTGCGCCGGCTACGGTGATTGTCCAGCACGTGGACCAGGCCTTTGCGATCGGCATGGCCGACTGGCTCAACGAACAATCGACGCTGCCCGTGCGCGTGGCGCGCGAGGGCGACCGGCCGGAGCCGGGTTGCGTGCTGCTCGCGGCGACCAACGACCACCTGCATTTCTGCGGCGGCGGCAACAGGCTCGGATACACGAAAGAGCCGCTGGCGACGCCGTACCGCCCATCTATCGATGTGTTTTTTCAAAGCGTCGTTGCGCGCTGGAGCGGCAATGCGGTCGGCGTGCTGCTGACCGGCATGGGACGCGATGGCGCGGCGGGCCTCGTCGCCATGCGTGCCAAGGGTTATCACACGATCGCGCAGGACGAAGCGACATCCGCCGTGTACGGCATGCCGAAAGCAGCGGCAGCCCTGAACGCGGCGGTCGCTATCCTGCCCCTCCCGAACATCGCGAATGCCGTGCAAAAGGCGTTCACATCGTCGCGCAAATGACGTGCTCGAACTCGACTCAGAACAGGATTCAGTTATGGAACATCGGGAACATCGAAATGCAGATCCGTTGGCGGAGCGCGCAAGGCGCGAGCAGGCCATCCAGGAATCCCGTCCGGAAAGCCCGGCGGCTCCCCTCGATACTGCAACCGACGAGCGCTCGGCCCACGATCTGCTTGCCGATGCAATGGATGCGCCCAGCGCCGCCGACAGCGCGGTCATGGTGCTGCTGGTCGACGACCAGACCATTGTTGCGGAAGCGGTGCGCCGGGCGCTGAAGGATCAGCCGCGGCTCGATTTTCATTACTGCGCCAATCCCGAGGACGCGTTGCGCGTTGCACAGGCCACGCGGCCGACCGTGATCCTGCAGGATCTGGTCATGCCGGGCGTCGATGGGCTGACGCTGGTGCGTCAATATCGCGAGAACGAGGCGACCCGTGATATCCCGATCATCGTGTTGTCGACGAAGGAAGAACCGCGCATCAAGAGCGCCGCGTTTGCCGCGGGCGCCAACGATTATCTGGTGAAGCTGCCGGACACGATCGAACTGATTGCGCGGATTCGATACCACTCGCGCTCGTATCTGAATTTGCTGCAGCGAGACGAGGCGTATCGCGCATTGCGGATGTCGCAGCAAAAGCTGCTTGAGACCAATCTGGAACTGCAGCGCCTGACCAATTCGGACGGGCTGACGGGTTTATCGAACCGGCGCTGCCTGGACGACTACGTGACCGCCGAGTGGAAACGCGCAGCGCGCGAACGGTCGCAGCTCGGCTTGCTGATGATCGATGTGGATAACTTCAAGTCGTACAACGACACCTACGGCCACGTAGCAGGCGATGACGTGCTGAAGCTCGTCGCGCGTGCGATTGAGTCGAGCCTGAACCGTCCCGCCGATCTCGCCGCCCGTTTCGGCGGCGAGGAATTCGCGGTGGTGTTGCCGTCAACATCGACTGGCGGCTTGCGCCTGCTCGGCGAAAAGATCCGCATGGCGGTGGAGGCGCTTGCCGTGCCGCACACGGGTTCGGCAAGCGATCGGCTCACGATAAGCGTGGGCGGCGTCATGCAGGTGCCGCAGCCCGGTGAAGACATGAAGCAGTTGATTGAAGCCGCCGATTTGGCTTTGTATCGGGCCAAGCGTGACGGACGTAATCGGGTGGAAATCGCGAGTTGATTTCTTGTTTAGCCTGGCAGCGAGTTACCGATACCGCGCGCTCGCCGATCCCGAACAGCACCACGCGCGCACCGGCGCTTTGGTTGCCTTTGCGCGCCGCGTCGCCGATGACCGCGATGCGTTCGAGGAGTGGTGAACAATCGGACGGGTCCGTCGATTCATCGGCCGACCGGTTGCCGAAACTGTTGGCGATGCGTCAGAAGATGAAGCGTCCCGAGCTTCGCTGATGAGTGGAAGCCTGACGTGGGGCGTAACCACGAAATTCGAGTGCGAGCCGGCGTCGACGGCAGCGGAAGAAGCCACCGGCGCAGGTGCCAAAACATCATCCGATGTAACGCCGCCGGCCGGGGGAGCGCTCCACGGATCGGCCGACGTTGGGGGCGCGCTGTGTACTGGCGCTTTCGCTGGTTCAGCTGGTTCGGTTGGTTTGGCTACGGGCGTAATGCGCTTGAGCCACGCGTCATGGGATGCAATCAGACCGGGAGCACGTCCACGCGGCGTTTCGTTCCAGTCGGAGTGATCCATCACGAGAACAGAGGGAGCTTCCTCGATGGCCGTTGGTAGCGGCGCACGCATCGCTGCGGCCGCCAGTGGCTGTTGTGCTGATGAAGACGCTGGTAACACTTGTGATGTCGACACCGCAGCGTGGATTTGTCTGGACGATTTCAACCGATCGGCAGCCGGTGCGCTCCAGGCATCGTCGATCGCGACATTCGGTACGGCGGGGTTGCTCCAGGCGTCGTCCACTACGAGATTGGGCGCGGCGTGACTGCTCCATCGCTCACCCGCGGCCACGCTTTCAACAGCGGATTCGCCCGCGCGAGCTGTCGCGTGCATCAAACCAAAGGCGGCGCATGCCAGTGCGACTTTTTCCAGTCCTGAATGAACGAGCCGAAACAGGTCGCGAAGCGGTGAACGAGACATGGCATTTCCCTTAAATACACGAAAGCTCGCAGCCTATGGGAAAGTCCGATCCGAAATAACGCGATTTATCTGAATAGTGAAAGTTTTCGGCGAAGAAATTGAAGAAGTTAAGTTGAAGGAAGGTTAGGTGCGAATTTTGATGGCACTACGATGTTTTCGGCGACGCTGAAACCGTGACTTTCGATGTCCTTGATCTCAGGCTTCTTCCGATGACGCGCTTACTGTCCTGTTGTGCTGATCAAGTGCAAAGAGCCGTTCCGATTTACGTCGGAACGGCTCTTTGCATACAGCGCTCGCTTCAGTTTTTACGCGTTGGAAGAGAGAGAACGCACCGGTCACGAGCGAGGGCTATTTCGCTGCCTCGGTCACTTTGCCCGCAGGCGCAGGGTCCGTCGCGCTGCCGGTTGGCGAACCCATTGCCTGGAATAGCAATGCGGTATCGCTGAGCCGCGCGCTTTCATAGCGGATAGCATCCAGCCGTGCATTGCGATACTGGCGCTCGCTCGCCCGTGACGCTGAAGGCGGAATTGCCCCCAGCCGCTCGCGCGCCGCCGAATCCGTGAACGCGCTCATTGAAGCGCGGCTGGCGGTATCGGCGAAACTGAGTGCCTGGTTATCCTGCTCGAGCGCCGCGAGCGAATCTGCCACGTTACGGAACGCGGTCAGCACGGTCTGCTTGTATTGCGCCACGGCCGCCTCATAACTCGCTTGCGCGGCGCGCTTCTGGGCGAGCAATGCGCCGCCATGAAACAGCGGTTGCGACAGCGACGCGCCTATGCCCCAGATCGCGCCCGCGCCCGACAAGGCCGCCGGCCAGCTGAAACCCGCTTTCCCCATCGATGCCGACAGCGTCAGGCTCGGAAACATCTGCGCCGTCGCGACGCCGACTTGCGCCGCGGCCGCTTTGAGCAGCGCATCGGCTGCCTGGATATCGGGGCGGCTGGCAAGCAATTCCGATGGCACGACCACCGGCACATTACCCGGCACGGTGAGCGACGCAAGATCGAGATCCGGCGGCGTCTGATCCGGTGTCCGGCCAAGCATCACGGCGAGCGCATGGCGGTTTGCAAGCCACTGGGCGCGCAGCCCCGGCAGCGAAGCGGCAAGGGACGCGGCGTTCGATTGCGCATTGAGCGCGTCCGCGTGCGACGCCGAACCGAGTTCGTTGCGGCGCTGCGTTTCTCGCGCGTCTTCATTGGCGAGGACGATCAGTCGTTCGGTCGTATCGATTTGCGCGCGCAACGACGCCGCACCAATCGCGCCCGTGACAATGTTTGCGGCGAGCGCGCGGCGGGCAGCATCGAATTGCCAGGACTGGCTGTCCACTTGCGCGGCGAGCGCCCGGTCAGCGAGTCGCGCCGCGCCGAACAAGTCGAACGTGTATTGCGCCCGAATCTGGCCGACAAAGAGGTTGTAGAGCACAGTGGGCGGACCGAAGTTCGGCACCCCGATCGCACGCTCCCGGTCCGTCTGCCCGCCGAGATCGATACTTGGCAGCATCGACTCGCCGACTTGTGCCCGCAGTTGCTCGCGTGCCGCAGCGAGGGTCTTGTCCGTCGCGGCGAGGCTTGGGCTGTTGCGCAAGCCTTCATCGACTAGCGCATTCAACGGCTCGGAGCGGTATAGCTTCCACCACTCGGGAACCGGTTTGGCGCCGGCATCGAAATTCTGCGATACCCCTTCGGCGGTAACGGTGCGCACTGGCTGCGCGTCGGCGCCGTAGTGGGCCACCGTCGGCATGACGGGCGGTTTTCCATCCGGGCCAAACGAGCACGCCGAAAGGGCTGCTGCAAAGCTGAGAGCGGTGAGGACAGGGCGGTTCATGACCGGCCTCCATTGCGGGCATCGGGCGTGTCCGGGTCTTCAAACCCCGCGCGCTCGTTACGCCGCACCTTGAACGAAGCCGCATACAACGCCGGCAAGTAAAACAGCGTAAGCACGGTCGCGCTCGTGATGCCGCCCATCAGCGCAGTTGCCATCGGGCCGAAGAAGTTGCTGCGCAACAGTGGGATCAATGCGAGCACCGCAGCGGCCGCCGTCAGCGTGATCGGGCGGAAACGCCGTACGGTCGCGCCAACGATAGCGTCAAAGCGTGCATGCCCCGCGGCAATGTCCTGCTCGATCTGGTCGACGAGAATCACCGAGTTGCGCATGATGATCCCGAACATGGCGATCACGCCCAGCATGGCGACAAACCCGAACGGCTTGTTGAACAGCAGCAACGCGATCACGACACCAATCAAGCCGAGCGGTGCGGTGAGCACCACCATCATCACGCGCGCGAAGCTCTGCAACTGGATCATCAGCAGCGTCAGGACGACAATCGCCATGATCGGCATTTGCGCGTTGATGGAGGACTGGCCTTTCTCGCTTTCCTCGACCGGTCCGCCCACTTCGATCCGATACCCCACCGGCAAGCCCGCGCGCAACGTAGCGAGTTTCTTCTCGATCGCATGCGTCACGTCAATGCCCTGCGCGCCGGCCTTCACGTCCGACTGCACGGTGATGGTCGGCTGGCGGTCGCGTTCCCAGATCACGCCGTATTCCAGATCGTTCACCACATGCCCGATCGTACCCAGCGGCACGGGACCGTTCGGCGTGGGCATGGCGAGCGTGGCGAGTTTCGCCGGATCGACCCGTTCGCTTTTCGGCGCACGCAAGTCGACGCTGATCAGCTTGTCATGTTCACGATACTGCGTGACGGTATAACCCGTCAGTTGCATCGCGAGGAAATCCGATACGTCCTGCGAACTGATACCGAGTTCCCGCGCCTTCTTCTGGTCGATATCGAAACGCACCGAACGCTCCGACGGTTCATCCCAGTCGTACTGGACATTAGTCGTACCGCTGTTGGCGCTCATTTCGGCGAAGACCTTTTCGGCGATACCGCGCACTGTCGGCAGATCGTCGCCGCTTACGCGGAACTGCACCGGATATCCAACCGGTGGACCGTTTTCGAGCCGCGACAAGCGCGTGCGAATGGACGAAAACTTCTCCCGCAACACGGGTTCCAACCAGCGCGCGAGCTTCTCGCGATCTTCGACGGACTTCGCCGTGATCACGAACTGCGCGAAGTTCGCTACTTGCAATTGCTGATCGAGCGGCAGATAGAAGCGCGGCGCGCCCGACCCGACGAAATTCACTATGTGGTCAATCTCGGGCCGTCCCTCCAGGACCTTCTCGAGCCGCTTCGTCTCGCGTAGCGTGGCTTCGAACGAGGCGCCTTCTTGCAGGCGTACATCGACGAGCAGTTCCGAGCGGTCCGAACTCGGAAAGAATTGTTGAGGAATAAGCGTAAAGCCAGCGAGCGCGATCACGAACAGCACGAGCGTGACGCCAAGCACCACGAAGCGCCGCTCAATACACCACGTCAGCCAGCCGCGCAGACGCGTGTAGAACCTGGTGTTGTAGATATCGTGTTCATGATCGTGCGCGTGATGTGCCTCGCGCTTGCGCTCGGGCAACAGCTTGTAGCCAAGCAGCGGAATCAGCACGACGGCCGCGAACCACGACGCGATCAACGCTATGGCCGACACCTCGAAGATCGAGCGCGTGTATTCGCCGGTACTGGATTTGGCCAGCGCGATCGGCAAGAAACCGGCTACCGTCACGAGCGTGCCCGTGAGCATGGGGAACGCAGTGCTGGTATAGGCGTAGGCCGCGGCGCGCGAGCGATTCCAGCCCTGTTCGAGCTTCACGGCCATCATTTCGACGGCGATGATCGCGTCGTCGACCAGCAGTCCCAGCGCGAGAATCAGCGTTCCGAGCGAGACCTTGTGCAGGCCGATATCGAAGAGATACATGAAGAGGGCCGTGACCGCGAGCACGACTGGAATCGAGATCACGACCACCATGCCCGTGCGCACACCCAGCGACACCAGGCTCACGATCAGCACGATGATGACGGCTTCGGCGACCGCTTCGAGAAAGTCATCGACTGACTTCGATACCGCGTGCGGCATGCTCGACACTTCGTTGAGCACGAGGCCGGCGGGCAGTTGACCGCGCAACTCGGCGGCCTTCGCGTCGAGCGCCTTGCCCAATTGCACCACGTCCTGACCGGGTTGCATCGTAATGCCAATGCCCAGCACCGGCTTCTCGCCCGCGCGCATTTGCGTGGCCGGAGGGTCGAGATATCCGCGCTTGACGGTCGCTATGTCGCCCAGGCGAAACGAGCGCCCGTTCACGCGGATCAGCGTGTTGGCGAGCGCAGCCATGTCGGTGATCTGGCCGGTCGGCCGCACGAACACGCGATCGTTCGGCGTATTCAGCGTACCGGAGGGTGCAACTGCATTCTGACCGTCGATAGCCTGCGCAATCTGCTGCGGCGAGATGCCTAGCCGCGTGAGTTGCGTGTTCGCGATCTCCACGTAGACGCGCTCGTCCTGGTCGCCGAAATAATTAACCTTCGCCACGCCGGGCACGCGCAGCAAGACCGTGCGCAGCGAGTCGGCGTAATCATGAAGTTGCACTGGCGAAAAACCATCGCCTTCGAGCGTGTAGATATTCGTGAAGACATCGCCGAACTCGTCGTTGAAGTACGGACCTTGCACACCTCTTGGCAGCGTGTACGCAATGTCCCCGACTTTCTTGCGCACCTGATACCACTCTTCAGGCACGTCTTTCGCGGGCGCGCCGTCTTTCATCGAGAAAAACAGCAGTGATTCGCCGGGGCGCGAATAGCTGCGAAGGAAGTCGGTAGCGGGTGTTTCCTGAAGCTTTTTCGCGATCTTGTCGGTGACCTGTTCCTGCATCTGCTGCGCGGTGGCGCCTGGCCAGAAGGTCTGGATGACCATCACGCGGAACGTGAACGGCGGGTCTTCCGATTGCGCGAGTCGGGTGTACGCGAGGACCCCGAAGATGGTTGCCATCGCGATCAGGAAGACAACCAGTGCCTGATGGCGCAGGGCCCAGGCCGAGAGATTAAAGCTGCCTTCTTCGTGACGATAATCGCCCGACGCTGCCGCGGCGGCATTGGCCGCTGCTTTCTCCGATTCCCGGTCGAGGTCGCTCATGATGCGAAATCTTCCGGATGCAAGGGCGCAACCACGCGAACTTTCTGGCCGGCAGAAACGGTATGGACACCTTGCCATACCACCCGGTCACCGGGTGCGATGCCGTTGGAAACCGTCACGGTGCGCTCGCCGTATCGGGTCACGTCCACGCGCCGCAATTCGAGCGAGTCATCCGCCTTCACGATCCAGACCGCAGGTAGTTTACCGGCGTGGAACAGCGCGGTGGAGGGCAGGGTGAACGCCTGGCCGGGTGCACCTGATGCGCCCGATGCATTCGACCCAGCCACTTGCGCGAACGCCACGTCTGCGGTCATGCCAAGCCGGACTTCCGGCGTGGGTGCTTCAAGCGTCATCCTGACGCGATACGTACGGCTTTGAGGATCGGCGGCCGGCGACACTTCGCGTACGCGGGCCGCGAACTGTTTGCCTCCCAGCGCGGGGAGCGTCACGGTGGCTTTCTGGCCGACCACGAGAGAACCAAGCGCGGTTTCCGGCACGTCCGACACCACGTCGATCTCGCCGCTCCACGCGAGGTTATAGACGGCTTGTCCCGCCGATACGTTTTGCCCTGTGTCAGCCTGTTCCGCCGTGATGACGCCGGCGCGGTCGGCAATCAGCGTGGTGTATTTCAACTGATCGGCCGATAACGCGGCTTGTGCCTGTGCCTGATTGCGCTGCGCCAGCGCGGCGGCATAGGCATTTTCGGTTTGTTCGAGTTGCGCGCGTGCGATCAGGTTTTCCTGCGCCTGCGCGCGGTCGCGCGTGAGTTGCTGCTCGGCGTAAGTGAGCTGGTGCTCGGCGGCGGAGAGTTGCGCGGCTGTGCTCGCGGCGTTCTTGGCGTTATCGGCGGGATCGAGTTTTGCCACGATCTCACCGGCTTTCACGCTATCGCCCAAACGCACACGGCGCTCGATGATCTTCCCGCCCACGCGAAACGAGAGCGGCGTCGAGTAGCGAGATTCGATAGTTGCCGGCAGCGACGACTGCACCGTGTGCGTGTCGGCGACGGCAGCCATGGCGACCACCGGACGCAGCGCAACCGGCGGCGCTTCCTTCTTGCCGCATGCGCTGAGTGCGACGACCATCGCCGCGCCGACTGACCACGCAGCGGTGTGTCGAACGAAAAGAGATCCCCATGCGGGGAACTTGAACGGCAGGAACTTGAACGGAATCGACCGCGATCGGAGCAGTGACAACGTGCGCAACGTGCGGCGGCAGACTTGCAGAATCACGAATGACCTCGGCGCAAAAGCTTCCCGTGCGTGCAAGACGGGCTTGCATGCACGGTCGGTGCGCAGCGTCGACAAGGCCAGTCGCTGCGCATTTCAAGATGTGGCGTTACTCGGGCACGGAGAGCTGGACAGGCGGCAGGCCACGGCTATAAAGCTTTCCAGTCCCAATCGCCAGATACGCGATGAATTCTAATACAACTGTGTATCTGGAATCAAAATCGTATCATAATCCAATTTTGAGATGCTAAACTCAGCCGATGAAACGAATTCGCCTCACCCGGGAGCAAAGCCGTGATCAGACGCGTGAGCGTTTGCTGGACGCTGCGCAAGGTGTTTTCATGAAGAAGGGGTTTGTTGCCGCCAGCGTCGAGGACATTGCTGCGGCCGCCGGTTATACGCGCGGTGCGTTCTATTCAAACTTCGGCAGCAAGTCGGCTTTGTTCCTGGAATTGCTCAAGCGCGATCACGACGGGATCATGGGCCGCCTGCATTCGATCTTCGATGGCGAAGCCAGCCGCGCCGATATGGAAGCCCGCTTGCTGCAGTATTACAGCGAGTGTTATCGCGACAACAAGTGTTTTCTGCTGTGGGTTGAAGCGAAATTGCAATCAAGCCGCGATGCGAAATTTCGCGCGCAATTCAACGCATTCATCCGGGAATTGCTGCAACACACGACCGCATATATTGTCGCGTTTTCAGAGCGGGCGGGAACGCCGCTGCCCATGCCGGCAGAGCAGCTTGCGCTTGGGCTGACGGCGTTGATCGACGGGATGCAGTTTTTTTATACGTCGGACCCGCAGGCTTGCGGCAGCGAAATGTCCGAAGCCGTCCTGGCGAAGTTCTTCAGCCGAGTGGTGTTTGGATCCGACGTGGTTTGATTAAAGCGTGGGGCCAAACATCGCTCAGATGGAAAGGCCCGATCCGCCGTTACTGCCTAGCAACTGCTCTACGGCGTCTGCGCTCGCGTAATCCTGCTCAGGCAATCCATCGAATACGGCAATGACGTCGTTGCTCACGCCTGCAGCGCGCGCCGCATCGACAATGCCATCCTTGTTGGTCGGAAACTTCAAGTCACGCAGGACCTCTGCGATTTCATCATCGATCGGTTCGTCATTCAAGCTGGCATTCACGTGCGTATCGGTCATTGCTGCCCTTGGTTGTTTTGCGTGGTAGTTTCGTGGTCAATCCGAAGCGCCATGCAGACGGCGCAGCTTCATGCGTGCGGTTCTACGTCTGAACATCTAAGTCTGAACATCTAAGTCTGAACATCTAAGTCTGAACATCTAAGTCTGAACATCTATTACCTGGCTCGACATGCCGTGACTGGGCGAGCGCGACTTCGGCAATTCCACATGGAACCAGTGCGCGTGATTGAGTTCCTGCGCAGGCACCTCCGGCGCCGGCGGCGAGACCGGCGGCGCATTGGCGCGAATGGCAAGCGCTGCGCGCATGGTTTCAGCCTGGCGCGCAGCATAGATGGCTGCGTCGTCGGTGTGAATTGGCGCGGCGTAACACGACACGGACACCAGAACCATTAATAAAGCCGTTGAGGTTTTCATCGCTCAACCCTCCAGACACTAGTACACAAACTCATGCGAGCTTGCACAAGCGACGTACAGGCAGCACAAACACGAGGCTATACGGAGAATAGTAGCGAGGAATCGAGCAAACGCTATGCCAATCAATAAGCGCGGTATGACAGGGCTTTAGCTGACGAATGGTGCGTGCCGGCCGAGCCTCGTTTCTAGCGGCGTCTGCGGCCGTTCTTCGAGCAAATTCTAGAATAAGGTCGTAACCGGAAGCGTTATTGATGCTCCGGCACTGCCGCAATTTTGCACAATCAGAGCAATATCGGGCACTCAGCGCGATGCGGGGTTTAATCGGAAGTAAGCATCGAGAAGCGATGTTTTATAGACAACGCCGAGTAACACCGGTCGAGTCGCGCAATCGATGACCGGCAACCGTTCGCCCTGGAACGCGAGAAAATGCTGCAATGCTTCACCCAGCGACATATTCGGTGTAAGGACATCGAAATGAGGCTGCAGATAATCTTCAGCAGTTTTGATGGCGGTATCGCGTTCATCTAGCAGATCGGACGTAATGTCCTTCAGCGCCACCACGCCGCGAAACTGGCCGTCCACATCAACGACGTAAAGGTACTTCACCGGATATTCGAGGAACACGCGAGTCATCGCCTTTACGTCTGCATCGAGCGGGACAACGGTATCGGCCGGTTTCACGAGTTCGCGCATCTGCGTGGCAGCAAGCCGCGTGCGCTCTTTTTCGTCACGGTCTCGACGCAGCGTGACTTCGTACATCGACGTCTGCGCCGACGCCCGCGCGATGAAAAACGCCACCACGCAAGAGAGCATCAGCGGCAGCATGACCTGATAGCTCAACGTCATTTCGAAGATCATCAGAATTGCCATCAACGGCGCATGCGTGGCTGCAGCGAGGAACGCGCCCATGCCGACCATCGCGTAGGCAAACGGCGCGGACGTGGAGTCCGGCCAGATGGTATGCGCCGCCAGTCCGAACAAGCAGCCGACCACCGCGCCGACGAAGAGCGTCGGCGTGAAAATCCCGCCGACCGCGCCGGAACCCGCTGTTGCCGCGGTCGCGATGATCTTGAAGAACAGCACCGCGGCCAGCGCTTCCCAGGTCCACGAATGATGCAGGATCGAGTTGACGACTTCATAGCCGTTGCCCCAGACCTCCGGGTACCAGATCGAGATCACGCCGACAATCAAGCCGCCGAATCCGAGGCGGATCGGCAAGGGCAGGGGCAGCTTGGCGAAGCGTTGTTTCGATGCCGCCAAGAGGCGCAGGAAATACGGTGCGAGCACGCCGCATAGCAATCCAAGCAGGACAAACAGCAGCACTTCGACGCCGGTGACCGTTGGAAACACGGGCATTTCGTAAGGCGGCCGATAGCCGGCGAACTCGCGCATGGTGATGTTCGCCACCACAGACGACACCACGATCGGCCCGAAGCTTTCCATGGCCATGGAGCCGAGTACGAGCTCGGTCACGAAGAACGCGCCGGCGATAGGCGCGTTGTACGCCGAGGTGATCCCGGCCGCCGCGCCGCAGGCGACGAGCAAGCGCAGGCGCGGCGGATCGAAGTGAACCCAGCGTCCGATCAGCGACGCGCACAATGCGGCGAGCTGCACCATCGACCCTTCACGACCGATGGACCCGCCGCTCGCGATGGTGAACAGCGACGAGATGCTGCGCCACAGGCTTTGCCAGACCGGCACGACGCCATCGCCTATGGTCACGGCTTCCATGTAGTCGGCATTCGCCTGACCGGTGGAGCGACGCCGGGCGATCAGCAGGCACAGGCCCGCGATCAATCCGCCCGCCGTTGGCAACGCGACCCGCACGGGCCACGGCAGCCGCGTGGCCATCTCGACGAAGTTACCGTGATCGCCGCCAAAAAGCCGCTGCATTTCGTCGATACCAAGCCGAAACGCCGAGGTCGCGAACGCGCCCGCCACGCCGACAATCACGGCCCACACGAGCATGGAGTGGGACTCGGAGAAGCGAAACCGGATCTGTGCCCGGGTGCGAAGTTTAAGAAGAAATGAAAGCACGTAAGCTCTGGACGGGGCGGCGGAATGTGCGGGCAAGGATATCATCCATGCGGTGGAAAAACGTCGCACACCCGACACGCTCGAGAGCGCCTTGCCGCTATTTGCGCAGCAGCCTGAGGCCGTTGCCGATCACGAGCAGACTTGCGCCTACGTCGGCGATCACGGCCATCCAGAGCGTTGAGGAACCGGTCAGCGCCATGACCAGGAACGCGGCCTTGATACCCAGCGCCAGCGCGATGTTCTGGACCAGAATGGAATGCGTCGCCTTCGATAAACCGATGAACGCGGCTACCTTGCGCAGGTCGTCGTCCATCAGCGCCACATCGGCCGTTTCAATGGCGGCGTCCGAGCCCATGACACCCATCGCAAAGCCGATATCCGCGCGCGCGAGTGCGGGCGCGTCGTTGATACCGTCGCCGACCATGCCGACCCGCGCGCCGTTCGACGCCAGGGTCGCTATCGCGCTGAGTTTGTCTTCAGGCAACTGGTTTCCGTGCGCTTCATCGATACCGGCTTCGCGTGCAATGGCCGTAACGGCGCGCTCGTTGTCGCCGCTTAGCATCACGGTGCGCACGTTCAGCCTGCGAAGCGCGGCGATTGCATCGCGGCTGCCATCGCGGATTTCATCAGCGACCGCGAATAGCGCGAGCACGCCCTTGTCATCGATCAGCACGACGGCGGTCTTGCCCTCGCTTTCCAGTGCATCCAGACGCTTGGACGTGTCCGCGCTCAGGAAGCCGCGCTCCGTGACCAGACGCCGGTTGCCAAGCGCATAGCTGCGTCCGTCCAGCATGCCTTGCACGCCGCGGCCGGGCAGTGCTTCAAACTCTTCGACCTTGAATCGGTTCAATTCCCCGATGTTCGCCGCTTGCGCCACGGCTCTGGATACCGGGTGATCCGAGCGCCCCGCGAGACTGGCAGCGAGCAGGCCGCAAAGCTGCGCGTCGGCGCCGGCCATGATATGGACGTCGGTCTGAACAGGAACGCCGCGCGTGATGGTGCCGGTCTTGTCGAAGGCGAGGGCGGTGAGTGCGCGCCCCATCTCGAGATAGACGCCGCCCTTGACGAGAATCCCCTTGCGGGCGGCAGCGGCGAGGCCACTTGCGATCGTTACCGGCGTGGAGATGACCAGCGCGCACGGACACGCGATGACGAGCAGCACGAGCGCCTTGTAGATCCAGGTCTGCCATATGCCGCTGAATAAAAGCGGTGGCACGATGGCCACGAGCAGGGCGAGCGCAAAGATCACGGGCGTGTAAATTCGCGCGAATCGATCGACGAAACGCTGCGTGGGTGCCTTCGACGCTTGCGCCGCCGATACCGCGTGAATAATCCGCGCGAGCAGGGTGCCATCGGCACGAGCCGTGACCCGATAGTCAAGCGATCCCGACGCGTTCAGCGTGCCGGCAAAGACGGCATCGCCGGGGGATTTATCGACGGGAAGGCTTTCGCCGCTGATCGCCGCCTGATTGACCGCCGAACGGCCTGCCGTGACGACGCCGTCAAGTCCTATCCGCTCACCGGGCTTCACGCGCACAACGGCGCCGATACCGACGTGATGGGCATCGACGTCACTCCAGGTGCCATCGGCCTGCTGCAGGGTCACGCGATCCGGCGAGAGTTGCAGCAGCTTGCCGACAGCATTGCGTGCCCGGTCGAGCGATTTTGATTCAATCAGTTCGGCGACGCTGAACAGCACCATGACCATCGCCGCTTCCGGCCACTGGCCGAGCATCAGCGCGCCCGTGACGGCGATGCTCATCAGTGCGTTGATGTTGAGGTTGCCGTGGCGCAGCGCGATCCAGCCTTTCCTGTAGGTGCCAAGACCGCCTACGATGACGGCGACCAGCGCAAGCGCCGCCGCGATCGCGTTCGGTAGCGAGGTCGGCACGCCCCATGACGGCAGCCACGCGGGAAGCCAGTTCGACGGGGGCGCGCCAAGTGCGGCGAAGCTGAGGATCTCGGAGCCCACTGCCGCAGCACCCGCCAGCGCGAGCGGCCATGCGCGGCGGCGCTTACGAGAAGCGTCATCCTTGCTCATGCTATCAGGGTCGATAATCGTCGCGGACATGCCCACCGAGTGAATCGCCTGCATGATGGTTTCTTGCTGCCCGGTCGCGTGCCTGACTGTTACCCGGCGCTGCATGACGTCGAAGTTCATGTCGCTAACGGCGGGCAGCGCGGAAAGCTTGTTCTCGATCAAAGCGATTTCTGCGGCGCAATCCATTTCTTCAACGAAGAAGACGCTTTGCGTCTCCTCGGCGGGAACAGAGCGTAATAATTTGTCGCCCGACGGCTCGGCCGGCGAGCGCTTCGCATTGCCGGCAACTTCAACATGGTTATGCGCGCAACACGCCGCGCCGTGGTCCTGCGGCGTAGTTTTAATAACAGTGGATCGATCAACCATTTGGCCTCCAGAGGCAATATATGGTTGAGTAGACGTCCTGAAGCCACTTCAAGGTCAAGCATTGACCAGGAGCGCAAGCAATGAAAATCGGTGAATTGGCGAAAATGGCTCAGTGCACGACTGAAACTATTCGCTTTTACGAGAAGGAGGGCTTAATGCCGCAGGCGAGCCGTACGGATTCCAATTACCGGAATTACACGGAAACGCACGCGGAACGGCTGCGGTTCATCCGCAATTGCCGCTCGCTGGATATGACGCATGATGAGATCCGCGGTCTGCTCAGCGCAACCGATGCACCCGGCGAACCCTGCGGCTCGATCAATTCGCTCGTCGACGACCACATTGTTCATGTGGACAGGCGGATAGAGGAGTTGAAGCAACTCAAGTCGCAACTGGTTGCGTTGAGGGGGCAATGCACGACAGAAGAGTCAGCGACGGACTGCGGCATCGTGCACGCGCTTTCTACGAGCAACGTTGCGCCTGCACGCGAGAAGCGGACTCATTTGGGCTGAGTGCGGACTGAGTTGGGCGGAGTGAAGCAGCGGGGATCGGTTGAAAACCCGGCTTCGTCGCATTGAAGCCGGGTTGCGTTCTACGTCAAACTATCTGGTCACCACTTCGGCGCGAACGGCGGCTTCGCATTTCGCTGGCCTTCGTCGAGCGCGTCGATCTTCGCGATATCGTCGGCGTCCAGTCTTACCTTTTGTGAGTCCCAGTTCACTTCCTGGTGTTCCGGATTCGTCGATGCAGACAGCACCACGATATCGCGCGACAGCAGCCACGCAAACGTCACTTGCGCAGCCGTCACGCCATGCTTCTTCGCGATGGCAACCAGGGTGGGATCCTTGTGCGCGCGGCCTTCACCGAGCGGCATATACGCGGTCACCTTCACGCCTAGCTTCTGCGTTGCCTCGACCAGCTTGCGGTTCGCGAGGAACGGGCTGATTTCAAACTGGTTCGTCACGATGCCCTCGCCGCCGGGCGCGTTCAACGCTTCCTCGAGCAACGGCGCGGTGAAGTTCGACACGCCGAAATGCCGGATCAACTGCTGCTTTTGCGCGTCCTGAAAGCCCGCGATTGATTCGGCGATCGGCACCACGCTATCCGGCGACGGCCAATGAACCAGCGCGAGATCGATCGTCCCGATATTCAGCTTCTTGTGACTTTCCTCAAGGCTTTTCACCACGTCGTCTCTACGCAGCCGGTCGTGCCAGACCTTGGTGGTGACCCAGATATCCTCACGTGGCACGAGCGAGTCGCGCACGCCTTTGCCGACGGCTTCTTCGTTCTTGTATAGAACCGCAGTATCAATATGCCGATACCCGATTTGCAGCGCGCTTGTCACGGACCTGGAAGTTTTCTCCGCGTCCACGCGAAAGGTGCCCAGTCCGAAGGACGGAATTGTGTCGATCATCTGATACTCCTAATGAATACGTTTATCCGATACAGGCCGGCCGGTCAGGCATCCTGATCCAGTTCCGGGTAATGACGGAAAATGCCGGATTCGTTGAAGGGAATCCGGCGTTCCGAATCCACATAAGCCGCGATATTCGGTCGTTCCAGCACGGCGTCGTGCAATGCCGCCACGCGCGGATACAAGCTGCCGAATTTTTTCATCGCGCGCGGAAAGGCGTAATGCAGGCCGTCGACAAGTTGAAATATCGACAGGTCCACATACGTTGTCGTGTTGCCGATTATTTGCGTATCGCCGTGAGGATTTTGCGCGAGTACGCGCTCGAAATAGCCGATGAACTTCGGCACCCGGTTCTCGATGAAATCCTTCGAGCGCTGCTTTGCGGCATCTTTCTGGTCTTCGTAATACAGATCGCTTGCGAGCGGATGATGGGTATCGTGCACCTCGGTCACCATGTCCGCGATCGTCAACTGCAAGCCATGCGCGACATAACGCAGGCCTTCGTCTTTCGGCGCAAGACCAAGCTTCGGCCCGAGATATTGCAGAATGTTTGCGACGTGGGGAATGATCAGCTCACCATCCTTCAGGAATGGCGGCGCGAACGGAATATGCGGCTCGGTCTTGCTGTTGATGATCTTCATCATGGCGCCGGTGCCTTGTCCATCCTTCTTCGCGCCGCGTGCAACGTCAACGTAGTCAGCGCCGGCGTCCTCAAGCGCGAGCCGGACATATTCTCCGCGGCCTTGAAGACCATCCCAGTAATACAGTTCGTAGGCCATCGGCAAACTCCTCGCGGTGTGATTGCTGGAAACCCAAAGCCAAGAGGGTAGCAACACGCGTGCCGTTGCGCTTGCATCGTCTGCTTGCATCGTCTTTGTCATGCCGCTGAAAAGCACAAACCCCGCACGGGCGGCGGGGTTTGTTTATCTCTGCAAGCGGCACCTCTACGAACATTACCCGAGCAGGCGCTCGACGCCCAGGGTTATCGCGAGTCCTCCCCCGATCAGCCAGGCATACACAATCGCGCCGGTTACCAGCGCGCGGGGTCCCGCCTGCCGAATCTGCGAGATCCGCGTTTCGATGCCCAGTGCGGTCATCGCCATGGTCAACGCGAAGGTATCGAGCGTGTTCAGCGTGTGCGTGGCGGTATCGGGCAAAACGTGCAACGAATTCACGATGACGAGCGCGAGGAAGCCGAGCGCGAACCAGGGAATCGCCAGCTTGCGCTTCGTGCCGCTGCCATCTGTTTGATCGTTGTTACGCGAGCGGTTCACCCACATGCCGATCACGAGCAGCACGGGCACGAGCAGCATCACGCGGGTCATTTTCACGATAGTCGCAATGTGCGTCGCTTCCGGGCTCACGTTGCTGGCCGCCCCCACCACCTGCGCCACTTCGTGGATCGTGCCGCCGAAAAACAGGCCGACGCCCAGCGTGTCCAGATGCAGCCAGCCGAGGTGCAGCGCAAGCGGGTAGAGGAACATGGAAAGCGTGCCGAACAATACGACGCTGCCGACCGCCATCGCGCTTTTATGCGGCTCGGACTGCAACGTCGATTCAAACGCGAGCACCGCTGCGGCGCCACAAATCGCGCTACCGGCCGCGGTCAGCAATGCTGTATCGCGGTCAAGTTTCATCAGCTTCATGCCCGCCCATGTGCCAATGACGAGCGTGCTCACCACCACCAGTACCGACACCGTCAACCCCGGCAGCCCGACTTGCGCGATTTCTTGCAGGCTTACACGCATCCCGAAGAAGCCGACCGCGATGCGCAGCAGCTTGCGAGCGGAGAAGTTCACGCCCGACGCCCAGCTTTCCGGCATGCCGTCGCGCAGCGCATTGCCGTAGATCGCGCCGGCAACAATGCCGACGATCAGTGGACTGAGTCCCAGATTGGAGATGAATGGCAGCGCGGCTAATTGAGTGACCGCGGCGGCGAACAGTGCGACGAACAGGATGCCGTTCAGTTGACCGCGCGTTTGACCGGTGGGGGCGGACGGAGCGGGACGAGATGCGACAGGAGTGGCGAGGGAATTCACGGTCTTTTCCGTTTTGGTCGACGTGTTCGATGCGCTAATCCTATTCTTGATATATCGATATGAAAAATCGTCATTTAGGATGTAAGCTATCCATCCAGCCGATAGTTACGCACCAATGACGCCAGACCAGCTTATAACCTTCGCCACCGTCGCCGAACATGCCAACATCAGCCGTGCCGCCGTCGCGCTGCATTTGTCGCAGCCGGCTGTTTCAGGGCAATTGCGCCAGTTGCAGGATGAATTTGGCGAGCCTTTGTATCAGCGCGCCGGTCGTGGCATCCGCTTGACCGCCGCCGGCGAGCAGCTCGCCGTCTACGCCACGCGAATCCGGGAGACAGTCGGGCAGGCCCACGCGTACCGGAATGCGCTGCGGGGGCTCGAGCGCGGCACGCTGCGGATCGGGGCGAGCACGACGCCGGCGAGTTACTTGTTGCCCTATTTGATCGCGGAGTTTCATCGGCAGCATCCGGACGTGACGGTTCACACGATCGGCGGCAATACAACGGAGATCATCGCGGCGCTGGGTTCGCTGGATATCGCGATGATCGAAGGGCCGGCCGGTGCCGATCTGCCGCCGGGAACCGAAGTCACGGCGTGGCGCGAGGACGAGATCGTGGCGATTGCGCCGAGTGGTCATCCGCTGGCCGGCGCAGCCGCCGGCGTAACGCTGAAAGCGATATGCGCTCATTCGCTGGTTTTGCGCGAGGGCGGGTCGGGCGTGCGTCAGCTGGTCGAGCGCGCATGCGCGCGGTCTGGTGTGCAGATGCGAGTCGCGTTGGAAATCGCGGGCGTGGAAGGCGTGAAAGAAGCGGTGCGGGCGGGAATGGGGATTGGTTTTGTGTCCGCGATGTCCATGCGCCATGAGGACGGCGCGCTGCTGCGCTTGCGGATTGTGCCGGAGCCGTTGACGAGAAGGTTTTCGATTCTGATGCCGCATGGGGCGGCGGCGTCGCGGGCGGCGGCGCGGTTTTATGCGCTGTGCGTGGAGGATGGGGCTGATAAGTGATGATTGCCGCCGATCAGCTTGGCCTGCGCATGCGAATTTCGGTGAAATGCAGACCATCCGAAATCACGGGCAACTGGGTTTGTTCGAAAGCAGCCATCCGACGTCCCGATCGTCCTCTAGCACGGGTAACTATCGGTCACTAGGGAATTCCAGAATAGCGCCCCTTGAGCCCCAGGAGCATGATGCGGAATCATTCAGACGCGACGCGCGTCTTTTTTGAAATTTGTTATTGGAACCGGTTCCAATAACCGATTAAAGGCAAATTCTGCTGTGGAACACCGTAATTCTGGAAATCTGATCAAAAATACCCGGGCTGGCGCGGCTGTTCCCGCATCTGTCTCGATAGTGATCGTGGCAAGTGCATTCGGTCCGGACGCGATCCGCCGCGACGGCCACGCAGCGTGGGCGCAAGTCGCGGCAAAAGCGGGCGCCGCCGGTTTCGAAGTCCGCCGCGAATTGTTCTCCTATCAGGCCCAATCGCAGCCCGCGTCGCTGTACGAACTCGGTCAGCAAATCCGGGCGGCCGGTATCTGGTCGGTCTATTCGACCCCCGCGACCCTTTTCGACGATACCGGCGCCCTCGATGAATCCGCAATGGAGCAGACGCTGGACGAAGCCGCGGCGCTCGATGCGCGTATCGTCAAATTCCAGCTCGGCGGCTCAGAAAGCGTTGGTACAGCGACGGATTCCGCGACGCTCGATCGCCTGATTGCGGGCATCCGAAATTCCAAAGCGCAGGTTGTGGTCGAAAACGGCCAGATGAAAGCCGGCGGCACAATCGATGCGTTCTCCACGCTTTTCGAGGCGCTGGACACCCGCCCGCACACGCTCGCCATGACTTTCGATACCGGCAACTGGCAATGGGCGCAGCAAGATCCGCTCGAAGCGGCAAGGCGCCTGACCCGGTACGTGGGTTACGTGCATTGCAAGGCCGTGCAGGGCGAAGGGGCGCGCCGCTTCGCGACGGCGCCCGCCAACGACGACGCGCACTTCGCAGAGTTGCTGGCGTATCTGCCGGCCGGCGTTGCGCGCGGTATCGAGTTTCCATTCGATCAAGATAGTCTTGCCGCCGATGCTGCCCGCTACGTCAAACAACTGGCATCGGCTTGAAAATTGGCTTGAAACCAGCTTGAACACCATCCATCAATGAATGACGAAGGACCGCTTATGACACCCTCTCTCGATGTCGTGACCTACGGCGAAGCCATGACGATGTTCGTCGCCGCCGAGACCGGCGATCTTGCGAAGGTCGGCCAGTTCACCAAGCGCGTGGCCGGCGCGGACCTGAACGTCGCGATCGGTTTGTCGCGGCTCGGTTTTCGGGTCGGCTGGATGAGTCGCGTCGGCCACGATTCGTTCGGCCGATTCGTGCTCGACGTGCTCGCGCAGGAAGGTATCGACGCGGGTTGCGTCACCATCGACGAACGTTATCCGACTGCTTTCCAGCTCAAATCGAAGAATGACGACGGCAGCGATCCGGCGATCGAATACTTCCGCCGGGGATCGGCGGCGAGCCATTTATCGCTCGATGACTACGTGGCGGACTACGTGCTGGGCGCGCGCCATTTGCATCTGACGGGCGTCGCACCGGCCATTTCGGCGACCTCCCGTGAGCTTGCCTTTCACATGGCGAAGGAAATGCGCAAGGCAGGCAAGACCATCTCCTTCGATCCGAACTTGCGCCCGACGCTCTGGCCATCGCGTGAAGCCATGGCGGAGGCTCTGAATGCGCTCGCCGCACACGCCGACTGGGTGATGCCGGGCGTCAGCGAGGGCAAGATCCTGACGGGTTTCACTGAGCCCGGGGACATCGCAAAGTTCTATCTGGACCAGGGCGCGAAGGGCGTGGTGGTCAAGCTTGGCGCACACGGCGCGTACTTCCGGACCGCGGATAACGACGCAGGCACGGTGCCGGCGATTCCCGTGAAAAATGTCGTCGACACAGTCGGCGCAGGCGATGGTTTCGCGGTCGGCGTGGTGAGCGCCATGCTGGAAGGGCACGACGTGCGTCATGCGCTGACACGGGGAAATCGCATCGGCGCCTTGGCGATCCAGGTGATCGGCGACAGCGAAGGTCTTCCGACCCGAGCCGAACTCGATGCGCTGGAACAAGCGGGCGGAAACGGAACACAAGCCAACGGCGAGGCGGTCAACGTCGCCTTATAAAGCCGCTCTCACAGAGCCAACGAACCAAGGAGGCAACCATGCAGCCAGCCAGCGCCAACACCATTCAGCCCAAGCTCGCGGTACGCCGCTGGTGGACGATCATGCCGATCATGTTCATCACGTACAGCCTCGCGTATCTCGACCGCGCGAACTTCGGCTTCGCATCGGCGGCAGGTATCAATCACGATCTGGGCATCAGCAAGGGGCTGGCATCGTTGATCGGTGCATTGTTCTTTCTGGGCTATTTCTTCTTCCAGATTCCCGGCGCGATCTACGCCGAACGTCGCAGCGTAAAGAAGCTCGTGTTCGTGAGCCTGATCCTGTGGGGCGGGTGCGCGGCGCTGACCGGCGTGGTCACCAACATCCCTTCGCTGATGGTGCTGCGTTTCATGCTTGGTGTCGTGGAAGCGGCCGTGATGCCCGCGATGCTGATCTTCATCTCCAACTGGTTCACGAAATCCGAGCGTTCGCGCGCCAACACCTTCCTGATTTTGGGCAATCCGGTGACGGTGCTGTGGATGTCGGTGGTATCGGGTTACCTGATCAACTCGTTCGGCTGGCGCCACATGTTCGTGGTTGAGGGTGCGCCGGCGATCATCTGGGCAGTGATCTGGTGGTTCATCGTGCAGGACAAGCCGGCTCAGGTCAAATGGCTGTCGGACCAGGAAAAACGCGATCTGGACAACACGATGCGCGCGGAACAAGCGGCGATCAAACCGGTCAAGAACTATGGCGAGGCGTTCAAGTCGCCTGCGGTGATCAAGCTGTCCGCGCAATATTTCTGCTGGAGCATCGGCGTGTACGGCTTCGTGTTGTGGCTGCCGTCGATCCTCAAGAACGCGTCCACGTTTGGCATGGTCGAGACCGGCTGGCTGTCGGCCGTGCCGTATCTCGCGGCAACCATTGCGATGATCGCGGCATCCTGGGCGTCGGACAAGCTCGAACGGCGTAAGTTGTTTGTATGGCCGTTCCTGCTGATCGGCGCGTTCGCTTTCGCGGGATCGTACTTGCTTGGATCGACGAGTTTCTGGGGCTCCTATGCGTTGCTCGTGATCGCCGGAGCGGCCATGTACGCGCCTTATGGCCCATTTTTCGCGATCGTGCCCGAGTTGTTGCCGAAAAATGTGGCGGGCGGTGCAATGGCGCTGATCAACAGCATGGGTGCGCTTGGATCGTTTGTCGGATCCTATGTGGTCGGCTACTTGAATGGCGCGACGGGGTCTCCTGCAGCGTCGTATGTATTCATGAGCGCTGCGCTGGTGGCAGCCGTGATATTGACGCTGGTCGTGAAACCGCAGCCGGTCGCGCCCGCCGCTAAACTGGCCACACGTGCTTGAGACATCAGAGATACCCAACCTCCTTCCAGACTCCACAGGACCTGTTTCGATGAAAAAGAAGATCGTCGCCTATAAGCCGTTGCCCGCGGACGTGCTTGCGTATTTGCAGGAACACGCGGATGTCACGACCGTCGACCCGAAGCAGCACGACGCGTTCGTAGCGGCGTTGAAAGATGCCGATGGTGCTATCGGCGCGAGCACGCAGATCACGCCGGCCATGCTCGAAGGCGCAACGAAGCTGAAGGCGCTGGCAACGGTGTCGGTAGGTTTCGATGCCTTCGATATCGCCGACCTCAACCGCCGCGGCATCGTGCTCACGAATACGCCGGACGTGCTGACCGAATCGACAGCGGATACCGTCTTCGCGCTGATCCTCGCAAGCGCGCGCCGCGTGGTGGAACTGGCGGAATGGGTGAAGGCGGGCAAGTGGACAAAGAGCATCGGCGAAGATTGTTTTGGTGTCGATGTGCAGGGCAAAACGCTCGGTATCATCGGGCTGGGGCGCATTGGCGGTGCGGTGGCACGACGCGCGTCACTTGGTTTCCGCATGAACGTGCTGTACACGAACCGCAGTTCTAACGCGCAAGCTGAACGTGACTACGGCGCGAAGAAGGTTGATCTCGACGAGTTGCTGAAGACTTCCGATTTCGTGCTGCTGCAAGTGCCGCTGACCGCTGAAACACGCAACCTGATCGGTGCCGAGCAGTTGAAGAAGATGAAGCGCAGCGCGATCCTGATCAACGCATCGCGCGGACCGACCGTCGATGAAGAAGCGTTGATTCAAGCCTTGCAGGACGGCACGATCCTCGGCGCGGGCCTCGACGTTTTCGTGAAAGAACCGCTGCCCGCGGATTCGCCGTTGCTCAAGATGAAGAGCGTGGTGGCGCTGCCGCATATTGGCTCGGCCACGCACGAAACCCGCCACGCGATGAACAAGAATGCTGCCGAGAACCTGATCGGCGCGTTGAACGGCACGCTGACGAACAACATGGTGAATCCAGAAGCATTGAAGCGCTGAGCGGCTTGACGAGAAGCTTGCTGCAAAGGACTAAGCGCGCCCTGGCGCGCTTTGTTTTTATCGGATGTCGAACGAGAACATGGCAAGAGACAATTTTTCGAATGACCGGCGCGCGACCATCACCGACGTCGCGCGCGAAGCCGGCACCGGCAAGACCAGCATCTCGCGGTACTTGAACGGCGAGACGGGCGTGTTGTCGACGGAATTGCGCGAGCGCATAGAAGAGGCGATCGCGAAGCTCGATTACCGTCCGAACCAGATGGCGCGCGGGTTGAAACGAGGTCGCAACCGTCTGGTAGGGATGTTGGTCGCCGACCTGACGAATCCTTACACCGTCGAAGTGCTGCAGGGCGTGGAAGCAGCCTGTCACGCGTATGGTTACATGCCGCTGATCTGCCACGCCGCGAACGAGGTCGATCTGGAGCGGCGATACCTGCAATTGTTGAGCACGTATCGCGTGGAAGGCGTGATTGTGAATGCGCTCGGCGTGAAGGAAGAAACGCTGGAAACGCTCACTCGCGGCGGCGTGCCGGTGGTGCTGGTGGACCGCTCGGTCGAGGGCCTCGTCACCGATATGGTCGGGCTCGACAACACCGAAGCGGTGCGGATGGCGATCCATCATCTGGCGAACCAGGGTTTCGATGAACTGCTGTTTATCGTCCAGCCGTACGCGCAGGTCAGCTCGCGACGCGTGCGCGAAGCGGCATTTCGTGACACTATCGGCGCGCTCGGGGTGTCGGGCGCTACGATCGTGCTCGATCTGGATAATGACGAAACCCTTGCTGAAATCGATGCACGCATCGACGCTGCGCAACGGCTGAATCGCCGCATAGCGCTGTTCGCGGCGAACGCGCCGGTTGCGTTGCGGGTCGCGCTGCATCTGAAGGAGCTTCATGGCGCCGAGTGGCAGCAGCGGGCGGCGCTGATGAGTATCGATGACTCCGAGTGGGCCGAGCTAGCCGGCATGACGACCGTGCGGCAGCCGACCTATACCATAGGCGAGCGCGCCGTCGAATTCCTGCATGAACGCATTGAAGGCGCGGTTGTGGCGGCGCGGGAATGCCTGCTGCCGGGCGAGCTGATCGTGCGGGCATCGACGTCGGCATCGGCATCGGCATTGAAATCAACATCAACGAACCATCGCGGCATAGAGTTTTGAGGAAATTTAATTAATGGTAAGTGCCTTGACGCTGGTCTGTATCACTATCGCGACGCTGCTGATTGCCGCGTTGCCTATCTGGCTGTATCGGAAGACGAAAACTCGGTTTGGTTTCGAGCGGCGTGACGTGATTGTCGGGATCGCAGTCTTCGCACTGTTTTCGATGGTGATCGAACGCGGCCTCCACGGGCTCGTGCTGAGCAACGCGACCACGGTCGGCCTGCTGCTGAATCCGGCCATTTTCGTGATCTACGGCGCGCTTGCGACGGGTATCTGCGAGGAAGTCGGGCGCTACGCCGGCATGAAATGGCTGATCAAGCGCAATCCCGCTTCATTGCAACGGCCGGGCACGGCGCTGGGTTACGGAATTGGCCACGGCGGCGCGGAGGCGTGGCTCGTTGGCGTGCTGGTCCAACTGCAGTGGATCCTTTACGCGCTGCTCGCTGACCGCGGCATGCTCGATCAATATTTTACGAGCGTCCCGGCTGAGTCGCTGCTGCGGCTGCACGCGGTGCTCGGCAGTCTCGCGCCGGAAACTGCCGCGATGTTCCTGGTCGAGCGCGCGGCTGCGTTTGTGTTCCAGGTGGGATTGTCGGTGGCAATGTGGCACATGCTGCGCGAGCGTTTCCGTTTCACGTTGCCGTTCATGATCATTGCGCACGCGCTGATCGCGTTGCCGGTGGCGCTGTATCAGGCGCGCTTGATTCCGCTGCTCGCCGCCGATGCCGTGTATCTCGTGTTCGGGTTGATCGTGATGCGTGCGCTGCGGCGTTATTTCCTGGGCGTGGCGGCAGATGCGAGTAGGGCAACGCGCGTGGCACGTGAAAAGGCCGGAGACTGAGATGGACGACGAATATCAATACGAGTGCCCGAGCGCCGATATCGAATTGCTGGCCCGTGTGGTCAGCGACCTGTTCCCTGAGCAGACGCAATTTGCCGAGCGTCCGGGCGACGATGGCCAGCTTTCGCTCGTGATTCATTACGTGGCAATGCGCTTTGGTGCAGCGGCACGCCGCATTGCCATCGATATCCGCTTCGATCCCGCTGCACTCGCGCGTTACCGGGCGATGCCGCCACGCCTGCACGCGCGCAGTTACGCAGTGCTGCGTGCTTACGTGGAAGCCACGCTCGGTTCGCTCGAGGAGATGTACGCAGCAGGGGAGACCGTGCCGCGCACGGTGGAGATCGATATCGGCGAGGATTTTGCTTGAATACGAGTTTGCTGCGCGCTGTTTCAGTTTCTACGTAGCGCGCTTATAAACCTTCGCGAAACGCGCCGCCTTGACTACGCCGTAGTCGCCCGGCGCGTATTGCGTGACCCAGTCGCCAGCTTCGCCGTGAAGCACATCGCCGGCTTCAGACCGCGCGATTGAAAACGCTTCGTGCATCTGCTTCGCGAGAACCGCAACCGGCACGTTCCGGTACGCCCCGGCATGGCCATGCGTGAGCCCGTCGTGCGCGACATACTTTGCATCGAAGCGATTCCGCGATACGACCCAGCGTTCGCCGGTAGCGCCCGTGATCAACGCGTCGCCGGGCGCATAGCGGTTCGGACCTTCCAGGCTCATCAGCGAGCCCGGTTCCTCTGCAAACTGGACCGCGACGGTTTCGTCCTTCACCACGCGATGCGCAGCGAGGTCGGTGGTGAGGTCGAGTTGGGTCAGTGTGATGGCCGTCATACGGATGTAATGGGAAATAATGAAAACGCCGAAACGATAATAATCCGCAATCGTAACGCCAAATGTAACGCCAAATGCGAAAGCGCTCGCATCGAAACCACGATGCGAGCGCTTTTTTCACGGCTCACGGGCAGAATCCCCGGGAAGTTCAGCCTTCAGATCAGGCCGATGCGCGAAGCTTAGGGCTTGGTGGTCGAAGCACCGTCTGCCGCAGCCGCCGCCGGCGCCTTGCGATGCGGCGCGCGGCCTTTATGCGTACCCGGCTTGCCCGACTGGTGGAAGCTTGCGTCGGCGAGTTTCTTCTGCTCAGGTGACATGCTTGCGTACAGCGGCTCGAAGGCGTCGACCAGATGCTTCGTGCCGTCCGCGTGCGCTTGCGTGATCTGCTCGTACTGCTTCATGTCGTCGAGCGCGGTCGTGTTGTCGCCCAGCGCCATGCGTTGACGGTACAGATCACCCATCGTGTGGCCATTGTCGCGCATCACGTCGGCGAACTTGTTCCATTGCTCGTCCTGGGCAGCGGTGATCTTGAGCTTGGCATGCAGTTCTGCAATGCGTTGCTCGACGCGTGCTTCACGCGCTTGGCCGCGTGCCGTATCCGGTGCCGATGCACCTGCGGGCGCAGTCGGAGCGGACGATTGGGCGAAAGCCGTGGAAAGGGCCAGCGAGGCAGCCAGTGCAACGAATGTTTTTTTCATGGGTGACACCTTGGGTCCATTGAGAAGGGGCAAGCAACACATGCTAAAGGTAACGTGTGATGTTTGGCCGACGCCGCTATTAATATCACGTTAGCGCGCGGCATTGCTTGCGTTGCCACAACTGCTTACAACCGATACGTCTGCGAAAAAAACGCAATGACCGGGCAAGCCGGGTTCGCCAAGGGTAGGAGTTTAACCAACGAGCACGGGCAGCCGTAGATTGATGCGCCCGTGTTTTAATGGCTGCGTTGCTTCATGCTTTTGTCACGAGCGTGAAGTTTTGCATGACTTCGTGCCGTACTCTCGCTGTAAATAAAATTAACTAAAGGACCACGCCTTATGCGACCGCCGCGCCTTGATCAGCTCGACGACATCGACCGGAACCTCGTTGCGTCTTTGCAGGTGAACGCCCGTGAAAGCGTGTCCGAACTTGCGCGTCAACTCGGCATTGCGCGCACGACAGTGATCGCCCGGCTCGCGCGGCTTGAGAAGACTGGCGTGATAGCGGGATACGGCGTACGGCTGGGACAAGACGTGCTCGACGCCAGCATCCAGGCTTATGTAGGCATCAAACTGGCGCCGAAATATGGCCGCGATGTGCAAAAGCGCTTCGCCAGGATGCCCGAGATGCAACTGCTCTGCGCAGTGAGCGGGGAATTCGATTATGTTGCGTGGCTGCGGGCGGATTCCCCCGACCGGCTGAACGATCTTCTCGATGAAATCGGCGGCCTGGAAGGTGTTGAACGCACGACGACATCGATCATTCTTGCCCGCAAAGTGGATCGCGGCGGCCTGGGTTAAGCGCGATTTGCGACAATTTATCTTATGGGTTCGTCAAAACGTCGAAATTGCTAGTCGATTCGCATCATTTTGTGTCTTTTATCAATATTCATGCGCTCCTAAACTGGAGGTCGGAGATTTGCCTCTCGACCGCCCACCAAGGAGATAAACATGAAAATAGCCCTCATCGGCGCCGGCCTGATTGGCCAGAGCATCGCTCAATTGATGCGTGAAACCGGCGACTACGAGGTCGTCGTTTTCGACCGCGATGCTCACGCGCTCGACTTGCTTGAAGCACAGGGTATCCCTACCCGCCGTGTTGATTCCGCCGATGCAAACGCATTGCGTCTCGCGCTGCTTGGCTTCGACGCACTCCTTAACGCAATGCCGTATTACCTCGCCGTGACCGTCGCAACAGCGGCGAAAGCAGCCGGCGTCCATTACTTCGACCTGACCGAAGACGTGCGGGCAACGCACGCGATCCGCGAGATCGCCAATCATTCCAGCCACGCCTTCATGCCGCAATGCGGTTTGGCGCCGGGGTTTATCGGTATCGTGGCGCACGACCTGGCGAAGCGTTTTGCCGAAGTTCGCGAGGTCAAGATGCGGGTGGGCGCGTTGCCTGAGTTTCCGACCAACGCGTTGAAATACAACCTGACCTGGAGCATCGATGGCCTGATCAACGAGTATTGCCAACCGTGCGAGGCTATCCGCGATGGCAGTACGCAATGGGTGCAGCCGCTGGAAGGACTGGAACATTTTTCGCTCGATGGCACCGAGTACGAAGCGTTCAATACATCGGGCGGACTCGGTACGTTATGCGAAACGCTGGCCGGCAAGGTGGAAACGCTGGATTACAAGTCGGTGCGTTATCCCGGGCATCGCGAACTGATGAAGTTCCTGCTCGACGACCTGCGCATGTCGAGTGACCGTGATGGATTGAAGGCAATGTTCCGGCGCGCCATTCCGGCTACGGCGCAGGACGTCGTGCTGGTATTCGTCACAGCGACCGGGATGCGCGATGGCCGTCTCGTGCAGGATGTATTCACGCGCAAGATCTTCGCAAAGAACGTGTGTGATGTGCCAATGAGCGCGATTCAGATCACGACCGCTGGCGCGATCTGCGCGGAACTCGATCTGTTCCGCGAAGGCGTGTTGCCGCAAAGCGGCTTTATCCGTCAGGAGCAGGTGCCCCTCGAAGCGTTCCTGGCGAACCGGTTCGGGCAGTTGTATGAAGGCGCGAGTTCGCTCAGCGTTGTCCGGCAATTGCAGGCTGCCTGAGGTTTCGCTCGCACTGACGCCCCGCGCGGATGGTTTCAAGCGGGGCGCGCAGGCCGGCAGATCAACTTCTTCCGTATCGATTCATCAGCGGCGTCGACGTAATGCCATGCAGGATTACCGACGCCGCGATCACGCCCAGCACCAGCGGAGCGAGCGGTTCAGCCACGCTGTGAGGCGCATGCTCCAGTGCGTACAGCAAGTAATAAAACGAACCAACGCCGCGAATCCCGAACCAGCTGGTGAGCAAGCGCTGCGAGCCCGTCGCCGATGACCCCAGCAACGAAGCCTGCACCGACACCGGCCGCGCCACCAAAAACAGCAGGCCGACGACCGCGGCGCCTTGCCATGTAAACAGCTTGTCCCAGACATTGGCGAGCACGCTGCCCACCATCAGCATGACCGCGACTTCCGCGATCCGTTCGAGTTCTATCGTGAAGCCGAGTACGCGTTCCGCGACAAACGCATGCGCGCGATCCGGATCGGAGGCGGTAGCACCAACATCTTCTGCATCGATAATGCCAAGCGCCTCATGCGCCGACTTGTCGCCGCTGGCCTTCTGTTCGACGCGCCGCATCGCCAAGCCCGCCGCGAATACGGCAAGGAACGCATACGTGTGGATCAATTCGGCGACGCCGTACGAAAGCGCGATCAAGCCCAGCGCATAAAACCCCTCAGGTCCGAGCGCCAGCCCATGGCGGCTGCGCAGCCACGCAATCAGCCTCACCGCGAGGTCTCCAAGCAGCCAGCCAACGGCCAACGCACCCGCGACACCCCAGAGGGCATCGCCGGCAAAATGCCAACTGAGCGCTTGCTGGGGAGACGCCTCATAGTTACAGACCGCAATGCCCAGCAACGCAAACGGCAGAGCGATGCCGTCGTTCAAACCTCCTTCGCCGGTGAGCGAAAAGCGCAACAGGTCGATATCGCCGGGAACCTGCACTTGAACGTCATGGGCGAGCACGGGGTCGGTCGGGGCGAGCATCGCGGCAATGAGCAGCGCGGGTCCCCAATTCATGTGCAGCAGATAGACGCATGCCAGCGTCATGATGGCGACGGTTGCGACCATCGCGAACAAGCCGAGGCGCACGGGCAAGAGCCAGATGCGGTCGGTGGGCGGCACGCGCAGGCGCAAGCCGATCGCGAACAGCGACACGAGCATGGCGACTTCGGTAATCCGGCGCAGCAGGGTGGCGTCGCCCAGAAGGTCGATCTTGAGCAATCCGATGCCAAACGGACCCAGCCCAAAACCGATGGCGAGATACACCATGGCGCTGCTGATCGGCAGTTGTTTGAACGTCGAACTGGCAAGCCCCATGAAAATGAGAACACCGCCAACGACGAGAAACCATATCGTTTCGGTCATGAGAGCCTGAGTAGAATGCAGCGTACGCGGATAAGAGCAACGGGCGTGCCACCTGCGCCGTCGCGATGTGCCGCATGCAATACGTACTAGATGAATACGTTTCGCCGCTTGAAACGCACGGAGCTTTTGCACCAGCACGCCGCGCAAGCCCGGGGCTCGGGCACAATGATGCGCCTGCGGAGCGCCCGCTTGATGGATAAAGCTATCGTCGACACGGTGCAAACGGCCGGCTGGGTAAATGGGTAAATAAGTCGCGCGCATCCGCTTGCCCACACGCCGGCTCGCCGGTACTCCGCGCGCCAAACGAACTGTCCAGAGCATCGTGAAACGTAAAATGCCCGCGCTGAATGCGCTCAAAGCCTTCGAAGCGGCCGGTACCACCGGCAGCTTCACTCGCGCAGCCGAGTTGCTGAACGTCACGCAAAGCGCGGTCAGCCGGCAGGTCCGTCAGCTCGAGGAGCAGCTCGGCGAGACGCTGTTTTCCCGCCGTCATCAGCACCTCGTCCTCACGCCGAGCGGTCGCGTGTTATTGCGTGCGTTGCAGCAGTCCTTCGACAAGATCGAACTGACGGTTCGCGCGATCAGTCAAAAAAACGATGTCAACCGCTTGCGCATCAACGTCCCGCCGACCTTTGCCGCGCGCTGGCTGGTGCCGCGCCTCGGGCGTCTGCGTGAAGCATTTCCGCAACTCGACCTGAGCATCACGACGCGCGTGGACGATGGCATCGCGGATTCGAACCGGCTGGATTGCGCGGTGCGTTTCGGCGATGGCGAATGGAGCAACCTCGAAAGTACCTTGCTGATGCACGAGCGGCATATCGCGGTGGCGTCGCCCGCGTTGCTGGATCGCGCGGGCGCGGATACGCCGGTGGACCTGAACCGCTTCACCTTGCTGCATGTTTTGTCGGGCGAAGATCAGCGGTATCTGACCTGGCAACACTGGCTGGGCGCTGCGCGTATTGAAGGCGTGCACACGGACAACGGCCACGAATTCGACCTGCTCGATTTATCGATACAAGCGGCCATTGACGGCATGGGCATCACCATTGCCGATCGTCACATGATCGCGGCCGAACTGGCGTCCGGGCAATTGCGGCAGGTGCTGGATGTGGAGATAGAAGGGCGGCAATCGTACTGGCTAGTGGTGCGTCCCGAGCAACGTGCAAGCGGGACGCATCGGCTTTTCCAGCAGTGGCTTCAGACTGAAGCGGCGGCCAGCGCTTCGCGTTGAACGAAGGTGGTGGGCGCGGTGGCATCGTCGAGAATCATTTGTGCGCCTTTCTCCGCCACCATCATCACGGGTGCATTGATGTTGCCGGACGTGACGTTCGGGAAAATGGAGGCATCGACAATGCGCAACGCCTCGATACCATGCACGCGTAGGCGGTCATCGACCACGGAGGTCTGCGGGTCCGGGCCCATTGCGCACGATCCGCACAGGTGATAAATCGAGCCGCTGTTCTCGCGGAAATAGTGCAGCATGGCGGCTTCGTCGCCATCGGGTACGACCGATGCACCCGGCAGCGTTTCTTCCACCGTCACCGCGCGCAACGCCGGGGCCTGCATGATCGAGCGGATCAGCCGGCTGCCCTGGATCACTTCATCGATATCCTTTTGCGTCGTCAGATAGTTCGCGTGGATCAACGCAGCGTCGCTGACGTTCGGCGATGCGATCTCGATCGATCCGCGGCTTGTCGGCCGGCACGGATTGAACGCGAGCAGGAAGCCCGGATACGGCTCGGGCGTGAGCTGCGAGCGGTTCGATTTCGGAATCCGGTACGACAACGGATTGAAGTAAAGCTGGAGGTTTGCAAGCGGGCTGGCCGGGTCCGTGCTGAAAAAGCCGCCGGCCTGATTCACGCTCATTGCGAGCGGTCCCTTGCGCGTCAGCAAGTACTGCAGGCCGAGCTTCAGCTTGCCTAACAACGAACCAAAATCGCCGTTCAGGGTAGGCATGTTCGCGCGATAGTAATAGCTCGCGCAAAGGTGATCCTGCAGGTTCTGGCCGACGGCCGGCAACGCATGCACAAGAGGAATCCCGTGGCGTGCAAGCAGTTCCTTCGGTCCGATGCCGGAGAGTTGTAGCAGCTTGGGTGTATCGACTGCGCCCGCGCACAAAATCACTTCTCGTCCAGCGTGGAAAGTCTTCTTGACACCGTTCTGCGATACCTCAACCCCTGTTGCGCGCAGTCCATCGAACAGCACACGCGAAGTCAGCGCGTGATGTTCGATATGCACGTTCGAGCGCTTCAGCGCCGGCTCCAGATACGCCACATTGCTCGACGCACGTTGTCCCTTGTGGGTGTTCACATCGTAGACGCCAACGCCTTCGATCTTCGCGCCGTTGAAGTCGTCGTTGCGCGGAATATTCAGTTGATCGCAGGCATCGAGGAAGTGACGCGTGATCGCGTGAATGCCGCGTTTCATCGACGTCACGTGGATCCGGCCGCTCGCCCCATGCACTTCGGTGTTCCCGGCCTCATGAGTTTCAAGCTTGCGGAAATACGGCAGCACGTCTTTATACGACCAGCCCGCATTGCCTGCAGCCGCCCAGTCGTCGAAATCGCGGGGCGCGCCACGCACGTAGATCATCGCGTTGATGGAGCCGGAGCCGCCTTGCACCTTGCCGCGCGGCGCATAGATTTTCCGGTCCGCCAACTCTGCTTCCGGCTCGGTGTAATACATCCAGTTGCAGCCCGGATCGTAGTAGGTCTTGGCAAACCCGACCGGAATCTTGAACCAGAACGAGTCGGCCTTGCCGCCTGCTTCGAGCACGAGCACGAAGTATTGTCCCGACGCTGACAGCCGCTCGGCGAGAATGCAGCCGGCCGATCCCGCGCCGACGATGATGTAGTCGTAATTCATGTTGTGTACTCGGCCTCAGCCTTTGGCCGGAGAGGAATCCCGGACATCGGCAGGCTTTGACGCCATCTGCAGGTGCAGACAATCGCCGGTGTAGGGAGAATGGGCACGTACCACATCCATGTTCAATTCCACGCCGAGTCCCGGCGCCTTCGACGGCACGATATAACCGTCTTCCCATTGAATCGGCGTCTTGAGTATCTCGGCATGAAAGCCGTCCCAGGTGCCGATGCTTTCCTGGATCAGGAAGTTGGGCGTGCAGGCGGCGAGCTGGATGCTGGCGGCCGCGCCGATGGGACCGTTGTACAAATGCGGGGCGATCTGCGCGTAATAAACTTCGGCGAGGGCCGCGATTTTCTTGCCTTCGAGCAAGCCGCCGCAGCGCGCCACGTTCAATTGCAAAATGGACGCCGCGCCCGCTTGCAGCAGCTTGAAAAATTCATACTTGGTCGTGAGCCGCTCACCGGCAGCAATAGGGATGCTGGTGTGCCGGGAGACCTGCGCCATGGCGTCTTCCTGACCGGGCGGGACGGGCTCTTCGAACCACAGCGGGTCGTACTTCTCGAGACGTTGCGCAAGACGGATAGCAGACGAGGGAACCATCTGCCCGTGCGTGCCGAACAGCAGGTCGCATCGGTTGCCAACAGCTTCGCGGATGCGCTTGCAGAAGGTCTCGCAACGCTCCAGAACCTCGAGCGAAATCTGATGGCCCGAGTACGCGGTGTACGGACCGGCCGGATCGAACTTGACTGCGGTGAAGCCGAGGTCCGCATTGCGTACGGCACATTCAGCGGCGAGGTCGACGTCGTCGTAGTCGTATTCGCCTGCGGCGTTCTTCGGGTAGAGATACGTGTACGAGCGCAGCCGTTCGTTGACGAGTCCGCCCAACAGTTCATACACCGGCTTGTCCGCTGCCTTGCCGATAATGTCCCAGCACGCCATTTCCAGGCCGCTGACTACGCCCATCATCGTGAGATCGGGGCGTTGCGTGAAACCGCTCGAATACGCTTCGCGGAAAAAGCGCTCTACGTGATGCGGATCGTGGTCTTGCAGATACCGCCCGAACACGTCGTCGATAATGTGCGCCATCGCTTTCGGATGGAACGTCGCCGAATAAATTTCGCCTACACCTTCAATCCCGCAAGCGGTTTTCAGCTTCACGAAGATCCAGTACATGCCGCCCAGGTGTGGCGGCGGTACGGCGACGAAATGCGTTTCGAGAGAGACGATTTTCATTGGAGGGCGTCCTTTGCAACGGTCGTGCGCATACGCTTGAGCGCGAGTGCGGCGATGCCGCCAATCACGCTGATCGCAGCAATGTAGGAGAAGTAAAACTGGTAGCCGAGGAGGCCGGGGAAATGCTCAGTAGTCCAGCCGTTCACGAGCGGCAAGAACACGTCGGGCGAATAACCGATCAGCGAAACGAGGCCAATGGCCAAGCCCGTTATACGAAGCGGAATGCCGCATTGATCAAGCAGCGACCAGTAGAGCCCACGAATGGCGTATGTAAGGATGCCGAGCACCAGCACCACGATAGCGATCATCGCAACGCCGGCACGCGGATCGATATGACCGAGCGTAGGCAGCACGACCAGCGCAACCAGGCCGAGCGCCGCAAGAAACAGCGCGCTGGTCAACACGCCGAGCGTGGAGAAACGATCGCCGAGATAACCGCCGCCAATGCCGCCAATCGGGCGCATCCACAGCTTGAGCGTGGTGAGCGTGCCGGCCATGACCACGGTCATCTTGAGGTCGCCGACTTGCAGGTAAGCGGAGAAGCTGTAAGTAGCCCAGAAGATCTGATAACCGCAGAACACAATGGCCGCCATCAGCCAAAGCTGTGGAATGCGCATCAGCGTGAGCAGATCGTTCCACAGCGAATGCGTGTGTTTGAGATCGTCTGCTGCCTGCTGTTTTTCCTGAGCCGTGGCGGGCGGGTCCTTGACCAGCGCCATCAACAAGCCGAGCCCGATACAGACGGCCGAATACAGGTAGACGACATATTTGAAGCCTACGTTGATCGGCAGGCCGTGCTTCTCCGTCGCGGTCGCGAAGATCACCAGCGCGATGGTTGCAAGCAGCGCTTCGATCAAGCCGCGTCCGCCGTCGAGCAAGCCGAAGAAGCGGCCTTGTTCGTCGTGCGCGGCGATGGTCTTTACGCGCTTCAGGATGGAAGCCCATAAGGTCAGGCCCGTCGTCAGTCCCCAGCAACAGAACACGGCGAGCAAAACGGGGAAACTGGCCGCGGTCGAATACACGAGCCCAAGCCCGCCGGTCGCGATCAACGAAAAGCAGATCAGGAAACGCGGTGCGATGCGGTCGGCAAGCCAGCCGCTCGGCAAATAGCTGATCAGGAAGACGGTGCCGAGTATCGAATACAAATAACCAAGCTGGCTATTGTCGATATGAAAAAACTCGAGCATTGGCGTCTGGTAGACCTGACGCAAATACAGCAGCGGATAGATCGCGCCCGCGGCAATCACCAGCAGCATGAGCTGGATGTATCGCTGCGCGCGGGTTGTATCGGCTATTGGCGGTGTAATGCCGGTCAAGGTTTTTTCCACAATAAGTCTCCTTCGGCTGTTCAAATCTGAACGCCGTTTTTATAAATGCTCGAATAAATGTTGATCGATTAAAGGCGCAATGAGGCTCAATACTTCATGACGACAAGACGCGTCTGCGTGAATTCGAGCATGCCGTGCTTGCCGTCATCGCCGCCGAGGCCCGAGCGTTTCCAGCCGGCGTGAAAGCCCTGGTATGGATCAGCGGGCGTGCGGTTCACGTACAGTTCGCCGGCTTCAATTTCGTTGGCGACGCGCATCGCGGTGCGATAGTTCTCGGTGTACAGAACCGACGACAAGCCGTACTGATGGTCGTTCGCCATCGCGAGGGCGTCGTCGAGCGTGTTGTACGAGATCACCGGCAGCACGGGCCCAAAGATTTCTTCGCGGACAATTTCCATGTCGTGGCGGCAATTGATCAGCAGCGTTGCCGGATAGAAATAGCCGGGACCTTCGGGCAACACGCCGCCCGTCGCGATCGTCGCGCCTTCGGCGACAGCACGTTCGACCATCGCATGAATGTTGCGCTGCGCCGAGCGGCTGACGAGCGGACCCATCTTCGATGCATCCTGTGAGCGGTTGCCGAAGCTGACCGCATGCATCTTCGTGCGCAGCAATTCGACGAAATGGTCGTGCACGCTGGCGTGCACATAGACGCGCTCCATTGCCGTACACAATTGCCCGCAATGCGTGGTCTTCGATGCCACGATAGCGCTCGCTGCCGCTTCAAGATCGGCGTCGGGCTCGATGATCGCCGGCGCCTTGCCGCCGAGTTCGAGCGAAGGCTTGGCGATATTCGCCTTGCAATAATCGAGCACGATGCGCCCGGCGCCCACGCTGCCGGTGAGCGTAATCATGCCGACTGAGGGATGCGTGCAGACGACACCGGCGGTAGCGTGGTCCATCGCGAGCACGTTGAAGACGCCCGCAGGCAGGCCGGCTTGAAGCGCCGCTTCGGCGATCTCGAATGCCGACGCCGGCGTGTTATTGCTCGGCCGCACGACGACGGTGTTCCCGGTGATCAGCGCGGGCGCGATCTTGCGCAGCAGGGTATACACCGGGTAGTTGAACGGGATCAGGCAGGCCACTACGCCGATCGGTTCGCGATGCAGAACAAGGTTTTCGTTCGGCGTATCGCTGGGAATGACTTCGCCTTCAATCCGGCGCGCCCATTCCGCGTGATATCGCGTGATGTCGGCGGCATAGCGGGCTTCGTTCTCCGAATCGGCCACGCTCTTGCCCGACTCCAGCGCAAGCGCTGCACCAATCTGCGGAGCGCGCTCGACGAGGGCGTCGGCGAAACGGCGCAGATGTTCTCCGCGCTCAATCGCTGTCAGGGCGCGCCACTTTTTCTGCGCACGCGACGCAGCTTCGACCGCACGCAGCGCGTCGTCGTGCGAAGCGAGCGTGACGCGTGCGATATTGGCCGAGGTAGCGGGATTGTTGACGTCGGAGAAAGAATCGGATTGCGACTCGACGAAACGGCCATCAATGAAATTAAGGTAGGTGCGCATCGTGATTGCCAGGAAAGGTGAAGCGCCGCAGTGATCCGCGACGTGAGTGGCGGTAGTTTTATCGGGCGTGACACTCGGCCACAAGCGATTAAAACTCGACCCGCCCATGCGGAAAACGCACTGAGAGGCGGGTGCTTTCATGCAGCGCGATCGACTATGACGAGCTACCATGCGAAGACGCGGCATTCGTCCATTGATCCGGCAAGATTATTCATTGGGAGGTTCGCATGGCACAGCACTTCGACGCTATCGTGATTGGCACAGGACAAGGCGGCGGCCCGCTCGCCGTCAAGCTCGCCGAGAGCGGCCGGCGGACCGCCGTGATCGAACGGCATTTGTTCGGCGGCACGTGCGTGAACGTGGGCTGCACGCCGACCAAGACCTACGTGGCGAGCGCGCGTGCGGCGCATGTCGTGCGTCATGCCGGCGACTACGGGGTGATCGTGGAAGGCGAGGTGCGGGTCGACCTGGCGCGAGTGAAGGCGCGCAAGGATGGGGTGATTGCAGAGTCGCGCAACGGCGTGGAGAAGTGGTTGCGCAGCACGCCGAACGTGGTGGTCTTCAATGGCCACGGCCGTTTTACAGGCGCGCATTCGATCAGCGTGACGGGGCCCGGCGGCGAGCAACAGGAACTCGACGCGGACGCTATCTTCATCAATACCGGCACGCGTGCAACCGTGCCGGAGATCGAAGGGCTGGCCAGTGTTTCACATCTTACGAATTCGACCATCTTCGAATTGACCGAGTTGCCGGAGCATCTGGCAATAGTCGGCGGAAGTTATATTGCGCTGGAATTCGCGCAGATGTTCCGTCGATTCGGCAGCCGCGTGACGGTGCTCGTTAGGGGCGACCGCGTGCTGGCACGTGAGGACAAGGACTTCGCGGTTCAGATCCAGAAGGTCATGTTGCGGGAAGGCGTGGAATTCTTGTTCAACACCGAGGCGTCGAAACTCGAGCCGGCAGGCAAGGGGATTCGGATCACGCTGAAGGACCTGGCGCAGGATCAGATAAGCATCGAAGCGTCGCATTTGCTGTTTGCGACCGGACGCACGCCGAACACGGATGACCTCGGGCTGGAGCAGGCTGGCATCGCGTTGAACAAGCACGGTCTGATCGATGTGGATGGCCAGCTTCGCACTCAGACGAAGGGCGTCTGGGCGCTGGGTGACGTCAACGGTCGCGGCGCGTTCACCCATACGTCGTACAACGATTATGAAATCGTTGCGTCGAACGTGGTGGACGGCGAGGCGCGCAGCGTCGATTCGCGCATCATGTGCTACGCCGTTTTCGTTGATCCGCCGTTTGCGCGCGTGGGCATGAGCGAAACGGAAGTACGCAAGGACGGCCGGCCTGCATTGATCGCCACCATGCCGATGTCACGCGTCGGCCGGGCTCGCGAACGCGGCGAGACAGATGGCTTCATGAAAGTACTGGTCGATGCCGAAACGAAGAAGATCCTCGGCGCGGCCATGTTGGGGATTGAGGCCGACGAAGCTATCCATACGTTCATCGACATCATGAATGCCGACGCGCCGTACATCACGTTGCAACGCGCGATGCATATTCATCCGACCGTCAGCGAGCTGATTCCTACGCTGCTCGGCATGCTTGAGCCGTTGAAGTAAATCAGCCGCGGCGCTGCCTGATGCGTTCAGCGATGACCGGACTCTGAAGTGATTGCTCGTAAGCGCTTCTGTCGGCCCTGAGCGTGGGATCGTTATTGGCAATAGCGTTCAGTTGACGCTTCATTGAACGCACGGCATTCGGTACGCAAGCGCGAAGCGCATCGATGTATTCCGCCGTGCGCGAACTCAACTGCGCGGGTTGCACAAGCTCGGTCAGGAAGCCGATGCGCAGCATCTCAGCAGCATCCAATGTCATGCCCGTAAGAAAGAGCCGCTTCGCTTGAGCGACACCTAACTCACGAACGTATCGACGCATGCCGTCGGGGTAATAGTGCAAGCCGATTCGCGCAGCCGGCATGAACATGCGCGTGCGCTCTACGCCTATGCGCACATCGCAGCAGAGCGCAAGATCCGTTGCCCCGCCATAGACGCTGCCGTTGAGCGCGCAGATTGTGGGCAGCGGGCAGGCTTCGAGCTCGTTCAGGAAGCTTTCAAACGAATCGTCGATATTGCCCGCAGCCAGCTCGGACAACGTATAACCCGAGCTGAACGTAGCCGTGCCGGTTCCTGTGACGACCAACGCTATGGTTGTTTCATCGTTCGCCGCCGATGCAATCGTTTCCCTGAGCCCGGGCAGATCAGCGGGATCAATACGATTATGTTGCTCCACGCGCGTGAGCTGGATAGTGACAACGCCCTCGTGTCGCGAGCAGGAAAAACCTGGGGCCGTGCTGGTATTCGTCATTTTCCTTCGCTCGATCCACTGAGATCCGCTGCGATCCACTCAAGCCGCCGGAGTAGGTTCCTCGCGTTCCTTGCCCTTGGCGGCTTCGTCGTTGGCGGCGGCATCCTTGGTTTCCGGCATTGCCAGCCATACCAGCGCCACGGCCAGCGCGCCGGCTGCAGCCAGCCCAAAGAAGCTTGTGTTTACGCCGAACTTGTCTGCGACGAAACCCGCTATCGCCGTGCTCAATGTTGCACCCACGCCCGCCGCCAGCCCGAAGAATCCAATACACAAGTTGTATCGGCCCTTGCCGCCGGCTACGTCGGCTGCAATCAGCGGCAGCATCACACCGAACACGGCCGCGCTGATACCGTCGAGCATCTGCACCGGCACCAGCAGGTAAGGGCTGCTCGCGCTGCTCGCAGCCGCGAACAGCAGCGCTCGTAACGGCAGCGCCGAGAAACCGATGATCAGCACCGGCCGGCGCCCCCAGCTTTGCGCCTGCCGCCCGACCCACGGCGACAACCCCGCCACGATGAACTGCGGCACGATAATGCACGCCGCGATCACGAGCTGGACGTTGTCGCCCATGTGCGCCGTGACTTCGCCGGCAGCGAGATTCAGCATGGCGGCGTTCGACAAGTGGAACAGCACCACGCACGCCGCAAAGGTCAGGAGCCGCGGATCGCGCAACAGATCCCGCAGGCTTTCGGGCCGGTCGGCACCGGCCGCGCTCACCGCTCCCGCGATACTCGCGCCCGCTTTCGCCGCGGCCTTTTTGATGCGCGGTACAACCGGCGCCATCTCGTGATGAATCATGTTCAACGCAATCAGCGCCGGCAATGCCAGCGCCGCCGTCAAGAAGAACACCGATCGCAGGGAGAGATATTCGCCGAACAAACCCATCGCTGCCGCCGTGAGCGCACTGCCGATCGACGCCCAGCGCGCGTTGCGCCCAAGCCGGTTGCCGAGATCGGCGCGCGAAACCAGCGCGAGCGAGATCGCGGCCATGGCCGGCACGAGCATGCAGCTCGCAAACCCGTGCAGCACTTCGGCCGCGAACACGACCGTAAACGTGGGGCTCGCGCCGAGCAGCAACGCACTCACGATGATCGCGATGATGGCCGCGGCGGCCGCGCCTTTCTTGTTGCGCAACGCATCGACGAGCGCGCCGGCGGGCAACTGGCTCGCCATCGCGCTGATCGTGCCGACGCTCAGCATCAGCCCGATCTCGCCTTGCGTCCATTTGTTCGCAGCGAGATAAGAGGCGATAAACGGCCCAAAGCCAGTCTGCACATTCGCGACAAAGAAGTTCAGCCAATCGAGCGCGCGCAGACTTCGTGCAATTCCCATAGCTCAGATCGTCCTCATTGTTTCGAGGGGCGCGCAACGGCCGCCGCACCGGCTTTCACGCCTGACGCCGGGCCAGAGGCAGCAGCCGCAACCGGAGGCGTAGCCGAAGCCGGAGCCGTTGAAGCTGAAGCCGAAGCGGGCTCCGGCGATTCGGCGGGTTCCTGTGGCGGGACGACGGGCGAAATGATCTTGATCGGCTGATCGGGCGAGTAAGTTGGAGCGGCTTTGATCTGTGCGTCGGTGAAATCCAGTTGCAATTGCATTACCTTGTTGCGCGAGACCACGTGCAGGTCGGGCCAGTTGGCGGCGACTTGACGTTTGTCGGCGGCGAGGGAATCGGAGAGATCGATCACGAGTGCCTGAGGCTGCGCCTGCGAATCGACCAGCACGTCGACGACGCGGCCCATCCGCGCGCCGCTTTTCTGCGACACATTGGAGTCGATGAGCTGAGCGAGCGTCGGCGCAATGTCATTAACCGAACCGGGTCTCGCCGATGCTTCCTGGGCCTTCGCTTTCGCCGCGTTCGACGCTGGATTGCTGCCAGGCGCCGGAATCGGAACCGCGAATGTGATGGGCGCTTTTTTCGTGGCCGGATTGAACCTGAACGCGGTCCACGGGAACGTCACCTTGCGGTCCCCGATACCCAGAAAACCCGCCAGGTTCACGATCATGATCTTCGGTTTGCCGCTGGCATCGACAAACATGTCGACCGCGCGGCCGATCACCTTGCCGTCCGGGCGCTGGATCTCGCTGTCGAGCAAACCGCGGATCTGCTCGTGTTGCATGATGCGCGTGGTGAGCAATGGCGGCGGCACAGGCGGCGCTTTTTCTTCGACGGGCGGCGGCGGGGGCGGCGGCGGTTTTTTCGGCACGACCACTCGCCGTTTGGGCGCGGGGCGCGGCGCTTTCGGTTCGACGGGAGGCTGCGTGACGACCGGCGTCGATGCCGGCTCCTCCGGCTCCACGACTTCCGGCTCGGCGGGCGGTTGCGGCGTCGACAAGTCGACGATCGGCGCGGGCGCCTGATGCGGGAACAGGCTGCATCCCGACATGACCGCCACGACGAGGAGGATCGCAAGCGCCCGGGCCACTGTTCGCCAGTGCCATTCGTACGCTCGAAGCGGGAAACCGCCACTCATCACAAGAGCTCCATCTTGCAGGATCGCCTTCACGAGATTCGTGCGCCGTCGCGTGGGGTATCGACGGCGCGTGGATTGAGGGTGAGATGCGATACGGGCCGGCCAAGCGGCTGCGCGTGGTTCGTTCCGTTTCGTCTCATGGGTCCGGCTTCGCTCAAACGCCCGGTGGACGCGACTTCGCCTCGGTCGCCTGCGCGAGCCGCGCGGCGGTGTCGGGAGCGCCCATCTTCGCGGCGGCGTCGCGCGCGGTGAAACCGTTCGCGTCCTTCGCGTCGGGGTTCGCGCCTTTCTCGATCAGGTACTCCACCATCTCCATCCGATTGAACATGGCCGCGATCATCAACGCGGTGCGTCCATCCGGCGATGAGCCTTCCACGTCCGCGCCGTGTTCCAGCAATGCCTCAATAACCGGTTTGTAGCCCTTGAACGCCGCGCCCGCGATAGGCGTCTGGCCGTTGTCGTTACGCAGGTTCGGGTCTGCCTTGTGTTCGAGCAGCACGCGCACTGCATCAGCGTGACCGTGGTAGCTCGCGAGCATGACAAGCGTGTCGCCCTTGTCGTTGCGCAGGTTCGGCGGCAGGCCTTTATGCAACAAGGTGTCGAGCATGGCGGCGTCGCCGCGGCGGGCTACGTCGAAGACTTCGCTCGCGAAATCGATGAGTTCGTCGCTCAAGGGTTGCGGGCCTTGACCGGGAATGCCTGCGGGTGAATCGGGTTGCATGGGGGGCTCCATTGGGATTGCATGGACGGATGCGGCGCGGCCGCTTTTCGATACCGGGGCAGCAGGCGGGCGATGATCGTTGATACTGCCTTTAACGTTCGACCATCATCCGGTCAGCTTTCGACGTCCGGCGGTATCGTTTAACCGGGTCGGGCAGCGGTCCTGGCGTCGTTCATGGTTTCAGCAGTTTCTATCAGTGCGTCAGGATACACAGGTTTGGCAGCAGGCCGCACCGGGATAGCAGGAATCGCGCCTTGGTCCGGCCGACTTGCCTTACCGTCCTTTCAACGCGCCCTGATAATGCGTTCGGAGCGTCATTCTAAAGGGTGCGTGTTCATTGGCCTGCGTTCTTGAGCGACGTTGATGGTCAGTGAGGGGATTGTCGGCGTTCACGGCGGCGTTGCTTGTTCCTCATTGCGGCCTTTTTCCACCGCTTCTCCGGCGGTTCGTCCGGGCTCCCGGCATTGGTGTTTTCCTCGTGATCAGTCAAGAACGCGATCGGAGGCGCTTCGCTTGACCTGTGTCTATCGCGCGCTTACGCTCGCCAGCACTTCAACTGGAAACGCACCGTGAACCCCAATAACGCCGATCACCCCGACACGCTGCGTCGAATCGCACCCGCCGCCGAACGCAATCGCGGACCCATCCTCGATGTCCTGAGCCGTGTCCTGCCCAAGACCGGCGTCGTCCTCGAAATTGCGAGCGGCACGGGGCAGCATGCCGTCCACTTTGCTGCTGCGCTGCCGGGTGTCACGTGGCAACCGAGCGATCCTGACGCGGCTTCGCGCGCCTCCATCGACGCATGGCGCCAGCACGTTTCACTCTCCAACCTCAACGCGCCGATCGCCCTGGACGTCCGCTCGACCCAGTGGCCCCTGCAGGATTCCCTTGCGGCTATCGTGTGCATCAACATGATTCATATCGCGCCGTGGGAGGCCGCCGAAGCGCTGTTCCTGGGAGCCGGCGAGCACCTGGGAAGCGCCGGCGTGCTCTTCTTGTACGGACCTTACAAGCGCGACGGGGCGCATACTGCCCCGAGCAACGAAGCCTTCGACAACCAGCTTCGCGGCACCAATCCCGCATGGGGAATTCGAAACATGGAAGACGTGGCGGCGCTCGGGCGCAAGGCAGACCTGTGGATGGAAGAAGCCGTGCCCATGCCCGCGAACAATTTTTGCCTCATATTCCGGCGCACTGGAATTTGACGGGAGTGAGGCGGGCAGATCCGGCGCAGCGCGCGCTCGTTCAAGACCGGGCCTTTTGGTTTCGTATCGGCTGGACGGAAAGCGCAGCGGTCACTGCAAGCAGGGCGCAAAATCCTCGTAGGAATATTGTCCGGCCTAGTGGCGAAGTGCCGCAAAAACGCGGGCGCACCGCCTGCGCACGCCCGTCCAGCCCGCTTCTGGCGTCGCCCGCCACCCCGTGTCGCGCCTCAATTGCCGTCTGGCGTGTAGACTGCGGTAGGCCTTTGGTTGCACTGTCTCCTCAAAGCACTTTTTTCGTCTGTTTTCTTGCCGATTCCCTCAAGCGGAGGCATCGTACATGCATGTAGCGCTGCAACAGGACGTCGCCCCGAGCGAACTTCCGTCCCAACAGTCTCAACCCGCGCCACGCGATCTGCGTCGTGTCGATATTCACCCGGATCACTGGTATCCCGTCGCCTGGTCGCGGGAAGTAAAACGCGGCAAGGCGCATGGCGTCCGTTTCGCCGGCGACCCCGTCGTGCTCGTCCGCACCGAAAGCGACAAAGTGTTCGCGCTGGAAGACCGCTGCGCGCATCGACAGGTACCGCTGCACGCCGGCGTGGTCGACGGCGAATCCATTCGATGCTGTTATCACGGCTGGACCTACGACTGCACCGGCCGTTGTATCGACGTCCCGTATCTCGGGCGCGAGCGCCTGCCGAACGGCGTGCGCTCGTATCCGTGCCGCGAAGAAGCCGGGCTGATCTTTATTTTCCCCGGCGACCCGCTGCTCGCCGAGACCACGCCGTTTCCCGCGCTCGGTTCTGTCGGCGATAAAGCCTACAAAACCCGCCGCTTCGGCCGCGAAGTGAAGTGCCACTACAGCTTCATGCACGAGAACCTGATGGACATGAACCATCAGTTCCTGCATCGCAAGCAAATGGGCCAGATGAAGGCGCGTTCAGTCGGGCGCAGCCGTGGCGAGGACTGGGTGGAAGTGAACTACACGTTCGCGCGCGAGGAGGGCAAGCAGCCGATCGGCGAGGCGCTGGTGTTCAGCCAGAAACGCGGCACGAAGCCTGACGACAACAACAAAGACGTCATGACGATCCGCACGGAGTATCCGTACCAGACGCTCAGGATCCGCACCAAGGATCAGACGATGGTGATGGACCTGTGGATCGCGTACGTGCCGCTCGACACCGAGCAGCGCACCAACCGCACGTTTGGCCTGCTGTCCATCCGCCGGCCGAAAATCCCGGGCATTCTCGATGCCGCGTGGCCATTGCTGGTGTGGTTCACGGAGCGTATCTTCAAGGAAGACCGGTGGATTGTGGAGCGCGAGCAGGAAGCGCATGACCGGCAGGGCGCCGATCATAACCATGAGGTTTTCCCGGTCATCCTCGAACTGCGTTCGCTGCTGACTGAATGCGGCGCGCCGGCTCGGGAACCCGCGACGGAACGTCGTGTGCATATGATCCAGCCGATTAGTGATTGATCGCCGAGGACTCGTGCACTCGACAAAATGCCGTAGCACCAACGTCTTGATCAAGACGTCGCAGTCATGAAGTATTAACCAGAAGAGGTCGACCATCATGGAACCCAACTCGACAGAGAACCCGGTCAAACCGGCGCCGGAAGCGCCTCCTGAACAGGACCACTTCGATGCCGCGATCAGCCACGTCGATCAATCCTATGCCTCGGGTGTCATGGCGGCAGGCGCCGCCAAGGGCATTCTCTACAGCGTGATCGAGACGCTGGGCACGCTTATCGGCGACCCGGATTTGCCGGAACATGCACGCTCCGGCTATGAGGCGTTACGAGTGAGCGCGCAAGAACTGCGTTCGAAGATCGACTAAGCGTTTGAGCTTTGATTTCGCTTTGTTTTCGTTTCAACCTCGGGTCCTGCAGCGAGTCCGGGCGACGCATTTTTACGTCGTCTATGTTCCCAAACTGCAGTGGCTCGGGCAATAATGCAAGGTCAACCACGGAGCACATCATGAGCAAGAGCCAGGACGCGAAGAAAACCGAAAAGAAGGTCGCTGTCAAATCGCCGAAAGAAAAGAAGGAAGCCAAGAAAGTGAAAAAGGAGGCGTCCAAGCGGCAGTAACGGAAGGGGTGGTTTGGGAGTGATTCAATCGATGCAAAAGCTGCAAACGGGCGCGTTCAAACGTCCGCTCGTTTGATCTTTATCCGGCTTCGGTTTTCTCTTCCAGATCCTCGACTTCCTGCAGCATGTTTGGTCATTCACGGCCCGCTTTTAGCGGGCCGTTTGCATTGGCGGTTCATGCGCGAGTTGAGGGCGTTCCGGACCTCTGGGCGCCTTTTTACGTGGTCATCGTTCAAGGTGTTCTCCGCTTGCAGTGGACGCCGCTATCCTGCGAAACGTAAATCTTCTGTATGATAATGATTCTCAATAACTTGTTTCAATCGGTTTTGTGGATTGAGGCAATACTTCCGCACGCTCTCCATGTCAGATTTGTTCACGTCGGGATCCGTATTGCTCGCGATCGCCGGCGCTCTCGCGTTTTACCTCGCCGCGCCCGGACAGCGTTGGCTGCGTGCCCCGTTGGCGCCGCGGCTTTTTAGAACGATCGCGGCAACATCAAGCATCCTGGCGGTGGTGATCGGCGCAAATGAACTGCATCCCGCTACCTCGCTTGCCATCGTGTTCACGGCGGCCATGGCGTGCCTGACTGCGTGCCCGTTTATCGGCGTCCTCGTGCAGCGGACACGGTTTCGCGGTGCTTCGAGGTGACGTTGAAGACGGCGCGGCGCGAGACGTTATCGCGGGACTGGTTGTCCAAGACGCTGGCGGGAGTGACCGGCGGTTTCGGCCTTGCGATTGTGGCGAGTGGACTGCTCGCCTGCCTGACACCCGGCCCACTCGATGTACAGAACAAATTCCAGGTTGCCATGTGGCTCGTGCCGCCGGTTTGGATCGGCGTGATGAGCGTCAGTTTCGTGTTTCGAAGCGGCCTGCGCGCCTGGACCTGGCTTGGCGGCGCGAACGCGCTCGGCTTCGCGATGCTCGCGCTCGCCCGCCACTTTTTCATCCGATAACCCCATGCGCAGCGACGTCATCCGCGTCTACAAGACGGTTCACACCTGGACGGGCATTGTTGCCGGCCTTGCGCTTTTTATCGCGTTCTATGCCGGTGCGGTGACGATGTTCAAGGACACACTGAACGAGTGGGTTACGCCGCCGGCCGTCCATGCCGAGGTTTTCCCGCTGGCTCAGGCGCCTGCCGTTATCGAGCAGACGCTGGCTGCGCATCCGGCTGCGCGGCGCCAGTTCACCTTGCGGATCGAACCTGCCGGCGCGGCTAGTCTGTCGTGGCGCGAGCGCGGCAAGCCGCAACGTTTCAGCGCCACGCTCGATGCTGGAGGCAAGCTCGAAACGCATGCGCGCGGCGCGTCGAACGCAGCGAGTTTCATCGATGTCCTGCATATGACGGCCGGCATTCCAGGCGGTTTCGATGTCGGCATGGGCGTGATGGCCGTGGTGTCGCTGCTTTACGGGCTTGCGCTGGTATCCGGTGTGATCGTGCTGCTGCCAAGCCTGATCAAGGATCTGTTTGCGTTGCGCGTGGGCAAGAACCTCAAGCGGATGTGGCTCGATGCGCACAACGTCGTGGGCATCCTGAGCTTGCCGTTCCATGTCGTGATGGCGTTATCGGTTGTCGCATTCGGCTTGAGCGACACCATTTTCGCCGTGCAGGATCTTGTGATTTATGGCGGTACGCTCAGCGCCACCGTGACGGCGCAGAACCCGTATTACGCGAAGGCGCCCGTTGTGCCGGATGGCAAAACGACGCTTGTCTCACCGCTGCAAATTGTGGCCGCCGTGAAGCAGCACGCACCGGAATTCGAGCCGGCGGAGTTGAGTTATCGGGGAGCGGGCGAACCGGGCGCGACGGTATTGGTGAGTGGCGACGATCCGCGATATCTGGCGCGTAGTGGAGGATTTGCGCTGCTGGATCCGGTGACCGGGCGCTTTCTGAACGCTCAATTCCTGCCCGGCGGCGCCGATGGAAACGCGTGGTCCGCAGCCACCAGCGCGTTCTTCGCGTTGCACTTCGGCAGTTATGGCGGCGAGCCGATTCAATGGGGATATTTCTTTCTTGGCCTGGCGGGCGCGTTCTTGTTTTATTCGGGCAACCTGCTTTGGATCGAGAGCCGACGGAAGCTCGAACGAGGTACCGATCCGCTGAAGCAACGGCCCGCGACCTACTTCATGGCGGCGCTGACTGTTGGCGTGACGCTGGGTTGCGTGGCGGGGATTTCCGCGACGCTCGCAGCGGGGAAGTTGCTGAATGGCAGCGTGGCGGATTTGCCGGCGTGGCATGCCCGGATTTATTACTCGGTGTTCCTGGCGAGCATTGCGTGGGCGTTTGTGCGAGGCGGAGCGCGCGGATCGGTGGAGCTTTTGGCGCTGACAACGGCGGCGACTTTGCTGGTGCCGCTGGCGTCGGCCATCGGATGGATTTTCCCTTCCACGGGATTGTGGTTCGAGCCTGCGGCCGCCGGGGTGGATGTATGTGCACTGATCGGCGCAGGATGTTTTGCGTGGATGTTGTGGGCGACCGCGAAGCGGGTTGCGACCGGGCGGCAGGACAGCGTATGGGGATATTCCGCTCGCGCGCGGTGAGGGGTTGGCGCATAAAAAAACGCGGGACACCGTAACCTTGGTCGCGATGCCCCGCGTTTTATCTTCAACTTACATCGCAGCCGGCAAGTCCTTCGTATAACGAACAGATGCGCTATGACCGGCCATTCACCTCCACAAAGACCGGTTCGCAGTCAAACCCGTTATCAGAAGTCCGCGGTCATCGAGAGCAGCAGCGTACGCGGTCTTCCCTGCGTCAGGTACGCACCGGTCGTCGACGCCCAGTACGCCTTGTTCGTGATGTTCTCCACGGTCGCGCGGAAGGTGGTGACGTGTTTCAGCACGCTCGTTGTATAGCGCGCGCCGAGATCGAAACGGTCCCACGCCGGGATCGACAACTTGTTCTGCGCGTCGAGATACTGGTTGCTCGTGTGGATCCACGCAGCATTGACCGTGACGCCCGGCAGCATCGGCAGATCGTATTCCGCGCCGACGTTGAACAGGTAGCTCGGCACGCCGATAGGACGATAGCCGTCGGTGGCGCCTTCGTTCGTATCGAGTTGCTTGGCGTTGATCATCGTCGCGCCCGCGAGCACACGCACGCCGTGCAACGGTTCGCCATACACCGACAACTCCAGACCGCGGTGACGCTGCGTGCCATTAGTGCCGAACACGTTGGTCGTGCTGTCGGTGTAGGCCGACGGCTGCTCGATCTGGAATGCCGACAACGTCGCACCGAAGTGATTCGAATCGTATTTCGCGCCCACTTCGTATTGCTTCGTGCGGTTCGGTGCAAGCGTCTGGCCGACGTTCGCAGCGGTTGAAGGCGCGCTCTGTCCGGCGGCCAGCGACTCGCTGCGGTTCGCAAACAGCGCGATATTGTTCGTCGGCTTCACGACGAGGCCGAAGATCGGGGTCGTGATCGACTGGTCGTACGAAGAAGAGATGGTGTCGGTGCCGACGGTGAAGTTGTTCTGGTGCAGTTGCTGATGACGCGCGCCGATCGTGAACAGGACGCGGTCGTTCAGGAAACCGAGCGTGTCGGACACGGCTACGCTGCGCGTCAGGATCTGATCGGCCAGACCCGGATCGGCGAAACTTCCCGCGACAAACCCATTTGCCGCAGGTTCGGGCACGATGCCGCCACCGTACAGGCTTGTCGGGAACGAGCCGCTGAACGCGAACGCTTCACGATCCTCGAGCGTCGTGATCGCGAACCCCGCGCTGACCAAATGGCTGACGGGTCCCGTTGTGAAGTGCCCGCGTACGCCGGCTTCGGCAGACAGCGCGTCGGTGGTGCGCAAGATATCGCCGCGCGTCGCGGTCGTGCCGGTATCGGCGTTGAAGGTGGGCGACGAGTACGTGCCGTCCTCATGCGATCGATGGATACCGCCGCTCACATATGCCGTCCACGCGGGCGCGAAGTCGTATTCGGCTCGCGCGATACCAACCGTGTCTTCGAGCGTGCTTTGTGTCCAGGGCTGGGCAAAATTGTTAGCGGCGGACGGAACGGTCGGGACCGTATCGCCGGTCACGGAAACGGTCGAGCGCCCTTGATCGATATTCTTGCGCTGATAAAGGAAATCGCCATACAAACGCACTTTATCGCCGCGATAGTCAATCGAGACTGCGGTTGAAGTGTTGTGGCGGAACTCATCGTCGATGCTCGTTTCGCCGCCGAGGATCGAGCTGTTCACACGGATGCCGAACTGCCCGTCGCTGCCGAAGCGCCGGCCGACATCGACGTGCGTACCTAGTTGACCCGAACCGCTGCCTTCGACGGTGACGCGCGTAAGCGGCTTGTCGTCCGCGCGTTTCAGTTCCAGGTTGATGCCGCCGCCCACCGCGGAGCCTGTCGGCGACGCGCCGTTCAGGAACGCGTTGGCACCTTTGAATACATCCACCCGTTCCAGCACTTCGGTGGCCACCAGCTGGCGCGGCGTAATTCCGTACAAGCCGTTCAACGAGACGTCGTCCCCGGTCAGTTGAAAGCCGCGAATGACGAAAACTTCCGAGAAGTTGCCGAAGCCGAAAGCCGGACGAACGCCGGGATCGTGGGACAGCAAGTCGCCGATCGAATGCGCCTGCTGATCTTCGATCGCCTTCGACGTGTAGCTCGTCATGCTGAATGGCACATTGATCATTTCCTGATTGCCGAGCACTCCGAACTTTGCACCACGAGCAATCTGGCCGCCATCGTAGGCGGGCGCGAAGTCGCCTGGCAGGGGTTCTTTGGCCGCCTGGACCTTCACGGCGGGCAAGACGTTTTCCGTCGCCTCCGGTGAAGCGGTCTGCGCCCGGGCGGTGGACGTTACGCCGATGGACAGAGGCAGCGCCGCGTAAAGGAACGCGAGGCGAACGGCGTTGGACAGCGGTCGGACGGACGATGAACCGGTAAAAATAGACATGGCGATTGGATAGTTGGCACGCGAAGCGGTTGCGGGTGAGTGCGAGCAGGCAGGTAGCGGCTTATAAGCAGCGGACGATCTTGATCGCACGTTCGTGGCGCCATCAGGCAAGCGATGGCGCCACGAACGATGTTTGGGTCGTTCAGGTCTTGTGGTTGGTAAAAAATTACAGGGAGCTACAGACCGGCTGACAAATTATACACGAATGCGAATCGTTATCATTTGTAATTACACTAATGTTAACGATGCGGGACCGCGGGGAAGTCTTGCCGGGGAAGGCGAGCGATAGGATTTACTTGAATGGCAGGGCGTGCCCTTTAAACCCCGCCCACCCACCGTTCTTCCGACGCCTTCAAGTGCGACCGGATAGCAGCTTGGGCGGCGATCGGGTCCCGCGCTTCCAGCGTCCTCAAGATCCGTTCGTGCTCGGACAGCGCGACACCCCATGTCGTGATGTTTTCCGCCAGTCCGCTCACCTTGGCGGCGATCGGGTCGTTACGGCCATCGAATAACTCGCCGACCAGCCGGGTCAGCACGGAATTCCCCGCAATTTCAGCCAGGGCGATATGAAACTGCCGGTCCGGTTCCAGCGGCGAGCGTCCTTCCGCGATCAATTCGCGCATCGACTCCACGCTCTTGCGCAGGCGTGCCATTCCGTCCGGCGTGAGCCGCGTGCAAGCCAGCACGATCACGCTTCCTTCAATAGCCGCACGCGCCTGCATCAGCTCGGTAGGGCTCTCACCCATGGAGGTCAGCGGCGGTTCTTCCGTGCTGCCTTCGCAGACATACACGCCCGAGCCCATCCGGATTTCGACCTGACCGCGAATTTCCAATGCAATCAACGCCTCCCGCAACGACGGCCGCGACACGCCCAGCTGCTGCGCGAGCTCGCGCTCCGGCGGTAGGCGCGTTCCCGCCTGGAAACTGCCGAGGCGGATCAGCGAGTTGATCTGATCGGCGATGGTCTGATACAGCCGCCGCGTTTCAACCGGTTTAACAGGTGTTGTCATGGATGTCGGGCGGGAATCGAAGTGTAAGGTGGCTTGACCAATTCCTTTCAGCATCGCTTGATCGGCATGCCGATGAATATAAGGGTAAATACCGCGATTCCAGAGTGGGCCTATCGCCATTATCATTCGCAACAGGTAAGGCCACATGACGAGACGAAAAAATTGGCTTGACCACTTTGGTGCCAGAACGATGATCGGCGCCACCCACGAAATCCGCGACCCCGCCGAGGAGACAACGCCGGTGCAAATGCTCATACGAGTCGACGAGGCCAAGCAATGAACGTGGCAGCCGAACAGGGCTCGCCGCCTGGCGCCCGCTCGCCCGCTGTGACAACTGGTCCCTTGCTGCGCCTGAATAGCGTCGGCAAGCGGTTCCCTGGCGTGATCGCGCTGCAGAACGTCAGCTTTGACGTCCGCGCGGGCGAAGTGCACGCCATTTGCGGTGAAAACGGCGCGGGCAAGTCGACGCTCATGAAGATCGTCAGCGGCCAATATCGGCCGGACGAAGGCGAGATATTTATCGACGGCCGCGAGCATCATTTCGCCTCCACGCTCGAGGCGCAGGCTGCGGGCATCGCGATCATTCATCAGGAATTGAACCTGATCCCGCATTTGTCCATCGCGGAGAATATCTTCCTGGCGCGCGAGCCGAAGCGCGGGATTTTCATAGACCGGGCGCGGCTCGCTACCGATTCCCAGGCAGCGCTCGATCGCATCGGCCTGCAGCTCTTGCCGCGCACGCTGGTTGGATCGCTGTCGGTCGCGCAGCAGCAAATGATCGAGATCGCCAAAGCGCTGTCGCTCAACGCGCGCCTCCTGATCATGGATGAACCTACGTCGTCGCTGACCGAATCCGAGACCGTGCATTTGTTCCGGATCATCAAGGAGTTGCGGCAGACGGGCGTGGGCATTGTCTACATTTCGCATCGGCTGGACGAGTTGGCCGAGATCGCCGATCGCGTCACCGTGCTGCGCGACGGCCGCACTATTTCCACTGATGACTTCGCCGCGACCACCATCGAGCAAGTTGTTTCGCATATGGTCGGCCGGGATCTGGACGATGTCTTTCCCGAACGCAAATCGCAGCCGACGAATGAAGTATTGCTAAGCGTCAGCGGCCTGAAGCGTCGCGATGCGTTCGGGCCAGTGAGCTTTGAATTGCGCCGCGGAGAGATCCTCGGCTTCGCGGGCTTGATGGGCTCGGGTCGCACTGAAGTGGCGCGCGCGGTGTTCGGCGCCGATCCCGTCGAGGCGGGTGAAGTCCAGTTGCAAGGCAAGCGGCTTTCGATCCATTCACCTATCGATGCAATCCGCAACGGCATTGCGTATCTCTCTGAAGATCGCAAGGGCAATGGTCTCGCGCTGCAGATGACGGTCGCGAAGAACATCACGCTCGCCAATGTGGAGGCCGTCTCGGGCGCGGGCGGGTTTATCCGTTTCGACGAGGAGGCGAAGGTCGCGCGCAAATATATCGATGCACTGGGCATTCGTACCCCGGGCGTGAACCAGATCACGCGCAATCTTTCGGGTGGCAATCAGCAAAAAGTCGTGATCAGCAAATGGCTGTTTCGCGAATCGAAGATCCTGTTCTTCGATGAACCCACGCGCGGCATCGACGTCGGTGCGAAATACGCGATCTACGAACTCATGGACCGGCTTGCGGCGCAGGGCATTGGCGTTGTGCTGATCAGTTCGGAGTTGCCCGAAATCATGGGCATGACGGATCGCGTGGCCGTGTTTCATGAAGGCCAGATAGCGGGCGTGCTCGAGACCCGCAAGACCAATCAGGAAGAAATCATGCACTACGCATCAGGACGGATTACCCATGCTTGAGATGACTACCGATCCGGCGCACGCCGACCGTGCCCGCGCCCGTGAACGCCGCAAGGACCTGATCCAGAAGTTCGCGGCGCTGGGAAGCCTGGTGATGCTGGTCGTCGTGTTCTCGGCGACGAGCAACGCGTTCATGTCGCTGGGCAATGGCATGACCGTGGCGTTGCAGGTGACGTCCATCGCTTATCTTGGACTCGGCGCGACGTGCGTGATCATTACGGGGGGCATCGACTTGTCGGTCGGATCGGTGCTCGCGCTCTCAGGCGTGGTTGCCGCGATGCTCGTGAAGGCAGGCGTGCCCGTGCCGATAGGCATGCTCGGCGGCGTGGTCGTCGGCGCAATTTGCGGCGCGTTCAACGGCTTGTTCGTCACGCGCATGGGTCTGCCGCCGTTCATCGCAACATTGGGAATGATGCTGGTCGCGCGCGGCGTGGCGTTGCAGATTACCGGCGCACGGCCGGTCTCGGGACTCGGCGATTCGTTCGCAGAACTGGGTAATGGCTCACTCTTCAGAGTGGTTCGCATGGGGTCGGACGGGTTCCCTGACATCGTGTTTCCGGGTATTCCGTATCCCGTGATCATCATGGTCGTGCTGGCGGTGCTGGTCGCCATCATGCTCAGCCGCACATCGCTTGGGCGGCACATCTACGCGGTTGGATCGAATGCGGAAGCGGCGCGCTTGTCTGGCGTGAACGTGAATCGCGTGAAGCTGTTCACCTATGTGCTGTCCGGTGCGCTCGCGGGGCTGACCGGATGCGTGCTGATGTCGCGGCTGGTGACGGCGCAGCCGAACGAAGGCGTGATGTATGAACTCGATGCCATCGCGAGCGCGGTGATTGGCGGCACGTCGCTGATGGGCGGCGTCGGCACGATTTCCGGCACGGCGATTGGCGCGTTCGTGATCGGCATCTTGCGCAACGGGCTGAACATGAACGGAGTATCGAGTTTCATCCAGCAGATCATCATCGGGCTGGTGATCTTGGGGACGGTGTGGATTGACCAGATCCGGAACCGGAGATGAGTTTCATCGAACGCGCCTCGTGCGTTCGCGTTAGTTGAAAGAAAGCAAGGGTCCCACGGGGTCTTACAAAATGAACAGGAGCGAGACATGAAACTGACTACTAAAGCGATGTTTGCAGCCGTGCTGGCCGTTGCCGCGAGCAGCGCGTTTGCGGCGGGCGGCGAGATTGCCGTGATCGTGAAGAGTGCCGATTCGAACTACTGGCAGAACGTGAACAAGGGCGCAACTGCTGCGTTGGCATCCGAGAAGGGTTACACGATGACCTTCCAGGGCCCGGCCGCCGAATCCGATATAGCCGCCGAAGTGAACATGGTCGAGAACGCGGTGAACCGGAAAGTCGCGGGAATCGTACTGGCGGCATCGGACCCGGACGCGCTGGTGCCGGCCGTGAAGAAGGCGTGGGAAGCGCATATTCCGGTGGTGATCATTGATTCGGCCCTGTCCGATTCGGGCAAGCCGTATTACCAGGCTTTCCTCTCCACCGATAACGAAAAGGCCGGCGAGATGTGCGCCCAGGCGCTGATCTCGCGGGTGGGGCAGACGGGCAAGATTGCGTTGATGTCGTATGTGGCCGGTGCGGGCTCCGAAGTAGGGCGCGTGGGCGGGTTCCGCAAGTATCTGGCGGCGCATTCGAAGTTGCAGGTTGTGGGCCCGTATTACTCGCAGTCGCAGATGGCGAACGCGTTGAATCAGACGACCGACGTGCTTGCAGCGAACCCAGACCTGAAGGGTATTTTCGGGGCGAATGAACCGACGGCGGTTGGTATGGGTCGCGCGCTGGCTCAGTCGGGTAAGGCCGGCAAGGTGATTGCGGTTGGCTTCGACGGCAATTCGGATCTGCAGAACTTCGTGAAGGACGGAACGATCCAGGCGATCGCTGTGCAAGGGTCGTATCAGATGGGATATAAGGGCATTCAGACGGTGATTGGCGTGATCGAGAAGAAAGCGCCGCCGAAGTTTGTCGATACAGGTGTCGTCATGGTCGATAAGGGGAATATCGATCTGCCAGTGGCGAAGAACGTGTTGTATTGATTGAGGATTGGTTTTTGGTTTTTGGTTTCCGGATGCAGGCAGGGCAGGGCAGGTGACGCGCAGTGCGAAGGGATTGCAGATTGATCCTTTTGCACTGCGTTTTTTTATGCCCGGATTTATTGTTGCAACTTATCCATTACCTTCCGCTATTACCTTTACCCGTAGAACAATCTGTTCTTGCCGTGTGGCTATCCGCCGCACATTGGCTCGCATACCATGCCGTATCGATTACGACCCTAACCTGACATGCAAACGCCCTTGTACCGATGGTTATTAGCGGCTTCCGCCGCCACCGCTTTATTCACAAGCGCCGCTCAAGCCCAGGTCGATACGACCAAAAGCATGGTGACGGCGACATCGAAGCAAATGAACGTGCCGGTCGAAGGCAAGTTCAAGAAGTTCACCGCGCAACTCGACTTCGATCCGGCCAAGCCAGCGGCCGGCAGTGCGAATCTCAGCATCGACACGAGCAGCTACGATCTCGGCGACGAGAGCTACAACAAGCAGGCCACTGACAAGGACTGGTTCGACACAGCCCATTTCCCGACGGCGACTTTCGTTTCGACGGGCATCGCGCCGGCAGGCGGCACGAAGTTCAACGTCAGCGGCAAGCTCACGATCAAGGGCAAGTCGCAAAACGTCACCGTACCGGTCACCGTGACGAGCCAGGGCGCGACGCAAACCTTCGACGGATCATTGCCCATCAAACGCACGCAGTTCGATGTCGGCTCGGGCGAATGGAAAGACACCTCGGTCGTCGCCGACGAAGTCGTCATCAAGTTCCACCTCGTCGCAACGAAGAAATAAGCGCTCACCGAACCTTGATCCTAGGTCTTCACAAATTCATTCTGGAAAACTCATGAAAAAGAACCTTCTGATTGCAGCCGCCGGCGCGCTTTTCGCGGCCGTTTCGTTCAACGCGATGGCTGAAGAAGTCACGTATCAACTCGACCCGAACCACACGTACCCGAGCTTTGAAACCGATCACTTTGGCGGCATCTCGATCTGGCGCGGCAAGTTCACGAAGAGCAGCGGCACCGTGACGCTCGATCGCGCAAAACAGAAGGGCACGCTGGACGCGACTATCGACATGACGTCGATTGATATCGGCAATGACAAGCTGAACGGTGAACTGAAGAGCGCGCAATTCTTCGATGCCGACAAGTTCCCGACAGCGACCTACAAGGGCACGTCGATGAAGTACAAGGGCGATGTGCCGGTTGAAGTGATCGGCGAACTGACGCTGCACGGCGTGACGAAGCCGCTGAACCTGAAGATCGAATCGTTCAAGTGCTTCACGAACCCGATGCTGAAGAAAGAAGTGTGCGGCACGGAATCGACGGCCACGTTTGATCGCGGCGACTTCGGCGTGGATTATGGCAAGACATACGGCTTCAAGATGAAGACGACGCTGCATATTCAAGCCGAAGG
>NZ_JBLKRU010000017.1:0-167161 GCF_047608185.1 Caballeronia eucalypticola | reverse complement strand
CATTCCCTTATACAGAAGTGTCGTCACCATCGTCGTCGCGTAAGAGGCGCAATGTTTTTGCAGCGACATGAACTTCTCGGAGGCCGAGCCAGATGGTCTTTGCTCCGGGTTCGCCATCGCCCTTGCGGCCAAGGAAACCTCCCAGGCGCGCGATCAGTCGCAATACTTCGTTGAGCTTCGGTTGGGCCGGCGCTCGGGTTTTCGTGAGCAGGTAGGCGGAGCGAATTTCATCGGGATCGAAGAACAGGTGCGCGTCCAGATCCGGGCAGGTTCGTCCGAGCCGCATCAAATAAGCCACACGCCAAGCCACCACCAGAAACAGCGCTAACGCGCGCTCGAGCCGTTCGATCGTGCCCAACTGAAGCGCCTCGACACGGCACGCGTTCTTCAGGATGTTGAACAAGATTTCCACTTCCCAGCGCGCTCGATACCAATCGATCAGTTCGACTGCCTCCTCCACCGTGCTGGCCGTGCGATTGGTCAACAGACGCCATTCGATCGGCTTAACGCCCGCAGGAGCCTCGAACTCGCGCGCGACCAGGCACGTCGCAGCGATGCACTTGCCTTTGCCCGCGGGCAACTCCACGCGTTGCACCCACAGATGCTGGCGCACCGTGCGTGCTTTGACGCCATGGCGCGAAGCCATCGTGAAGGCGATTTGCCCGACAGCTTCCCCACGGCTCGTGCGCTCCCACAGCTTGTCTCCCTCCGGCAGGCAGCGATTATGAGCGGCTCGTACCAGCCAGTCGGCCGGCGTGCCCAGCTCCTGCGCTCGCAACATCAGCGACATCAGATCCGCTTCGCGGTCGGCCACATACACCAAACGCGTGGAGGGCAGGCTCGGCGCCATTTCGGCAATGCGCTCATAGCCCTCGATCCAGCGCACACTCTCCTTGAGTCCGCCACGCTTGCCGGATTCGTCCTTCTTCTCCCGCGCCCACATCCACGCATCCAGAATGCCCAACGGCTCGCGCTGCGGCGTAACCGCGTAGGTCGGGTGCAGATACATGCCCCGCTGGGCTTCATAGCTCAGCGGCCCGAGTCCGATCGCGCCTTGTCCATTGAAATCCAGCTCTGATGTGTCCTGCACGCAGAGCACGACACGATGGGCCTGCATGCGCTCCTGCGTCTGCTGCCAATGCGGCTCCAAAATTGCATGCCATTCGACCTTGTCGTTGTCGAAGAAGCGGTACGCCGCCATCGTCTCGCCCCAGCCCTGGCATGCCTTGGGCACGCTGGCCATCGGGTCGGCCGCCATTCTTTCCATCAAAAGCCTCGCTCGCTTGTTCAGGCGCGCATCGCCGAGCTCGAGCTGTTTGAATTCCGTCTGGGTCCAGGGCGTCGATTCGGTGACCAATGCGTCCACTCAAAAAGCAAGAGTAAACGCGATCCGCTGAAAGTTTACAAGCGCAGCGCTACGTCATTGAAAGTAAACGCGTTCTTCCGCGCACGACGCCTTGGGCTACCAGATGTGTATAACCGGATGGCTTAAGCCGTGCAATCAGGCATTTCAACCGAAGGAGAACCGTATGTTCAAACGAATCGTCGTGGCCATTGACGGCAGCCGTACCTCGCGCCGGGCATTCGAATCCGCGCTCGAACTCGCCGCCACGCATGGCGCGATACTGCAGCCTTATTACGTGGTTGAAAACGCCCCGGTCTATTACGACGTCCCGGGCTACGACCCATCCATCCTGCGCGACGAGCTCGCCGACGAAGGTGCCAAACTCGCCGACGAAGCGAACGCCGAGATGAAGCAGCGCGGCGTGCAAGGCGCCGTGGTGATTGCCGAGGGTACGTCGGTGGACGACGTCGCGGAGATGGTGCTCGCCGGCGCCGCCGCGTTCAACGCGGACCTGCTTGTGATGGGCACGCACGGCCGCAAGGGTTTCCAGCGGCTGATACTCGGCAGTGTCGCGGAAAGATGCCTGCGCCAGGCAACGCTGCCGGTGCTGCTGATTCCCGCCGCTTCCGGGACCGATGCCGCGCCTGCATCAAAGGAAGAATGAAGCTCCCGGGCGGCCGCAGAACGGGTTCTCACGCGACGTTTTGCCACCCGGAGGGCGATCGCATCGATGGGACAATTTCCTTGTTCCAGATCAAAACGAACTAAAAGCGAGCGAGCCATGCAAACCGTCCACGAGACCCCCGTTCCTCTGCCCAGCGCCCCCTCGCGCCACGCCACTCATTGCTCGAGCTGCGCGTTAAGGCACTACTGCCTGCCGCAAGGGCTCTCTTCCGACGACGTCAACAGGCTGCAAAAGGTGGTCGTCAACGCTCGGACGATCAAGCGGGGCGAAACCCTGTTTCGCGTCGGAGACACCTTCGACACGCTCTACGCCGTCCGCTCCGGCTCGATCAAAACGGTGGTATCAACCGCGAATGGCAACGGCCGCGAACAGGTCATGGGCCTTCATCTTGGTGGCGATCCACTCGGCCTCGAAGGATTCGATAATGGCCGGCACGCCTGCCACGCCATCGCCCTCGAAGACAGCTCGGTCTGTCTCGTTCCCTACGTGCATTTTGAGCGCGCCTGCCGCGAAACCAGCGCCCTTCAGCGCCGGCTGCTGCAGTTGCTGAGCCGTGAAGTCGTCCGGAAAACCGCGCAAACCCTCATTCTCGGCACGTTGCGCGCCGACGAACGGGTCGCCGCCCTGCTGCTCGATCTCTCTGCCCGGCTGAGCCATCGCGGTTATGCGGGCCACGAATTCAACCTGCGCCTGACACGCGACGACATGGGCAGTTTTCTCGGCATCACGCTGGAAACCGTCAGCCGGACGCTCTCGCGTTTTCAGGCAAAAGGCCTGATCGATGCAAAGGGCAAGCTCATCCAGATCCTTGACTTCGACGGCCTGCGCGCGATCTAGCACATCCGCCAGTTTCCGGCCCGTTTGTGACCCAAGCAGGCTTGGCATGTCCTCTGCTACGATTTATCGTTTTGCATCGGCCCGTGCCCGGAGACAAAGCGAAATGAATCGCGAACCTACCCCGCTGCATCCGCTGCTCGCCCGCCTGCGCGAAGCGCGCCAGATCACCGACGCGTTGTTCGCCATCGTCAAACGCGAATTCCTGTATGAGCGCCCGATTTCCGAGCGGCATCGGATCGTGTTCTACATCGGGCATCTGGAGGCTTTCGACCGCAATCTGTTCGATCAGCGCCTCTTCGACCTGCCCAGCCCGAATCCGGAGTTCGACCAGTTGTTTGCGTTCGGCATCGATCCCGTCGACGGCGGCCTGCCGAGCGACCAGCCTCAAGACTGGCCGTCGCTCGACACGATTCGCGCGTATGTGCAGCGAATTCGTGACGACATCGATACGCGTTTCGATTCCGTCGAAATTACAAAACGTGAAGATAAGCACGACAATTCCAGCGCGCCGGAGACCACGCCCGAGACGCTGCTGGAGGTCGCGATCGAGCACCGGCTGATGCACGCGGAAACGCTCGCGTACATGTTGCATCAGTTGCCGCTGCATCAAAAGACCGGACCTGACGTCACCGAAGACACTGCAAAACATCCGCTCGACAATACGGCGGCGCGGGAAATGGTTCACGTGCCCGCGGGCAGGACGACGCTCGGCCTGGCGCGTGACAGCGGCACGTTCGGCTGGGACAACGAGTTTGGCGAGCATAGTGTGGAGGTGCCCGCGTTCGAGATGGACCGCTACATGGTGACGAATTCGGACTGGCTGGATTTCATCGATGCCGGCGGCTACGGGCATCGCGATTACTGGCGGGACAGCGACTGGGCGTGGAAGGAGCGTGAAGGCATCGACAAGCCGGCGTTCTGGGTACGCGATGAATCGCCGGCGGATTCTTCGGGAGATTGGAAGCTGCGGACCATGTTCGCCGAGATCCCGTTGCCCGCGGACTGGCCGGTGTACGTGAGTCACGCAGAAGCCAGCGCGTATGCGAAATGGGCAGGCAAGTCGCTGCCGACTGAAGCGCAATGGCAACGTGCGTCGGAGGCGGCCCCGCATGCCCAGCAGGGCAATTTCGATTTCCGCCGATGGGAACCGTCGCCGGTGCAGGCTCACCCGGAGAATCGCAGCGCGGCGGGCGTGGTGGGGCAATTCGGCAACGGTTGGGAATGGACATCGACGACCTTCGGGCCGTTACCCGGCTTCGAGCCCTTTCCGTTCTACCTGGGTTACTCCGCGAACTTCTACGACGGCCAGCATTTCGTGCTCAAAGGCGGCTCGCCACGCACGGCGGCCTGCATGCTGAGACCGAGTTTTCGCAACTGGTTTCAAGCGCATTACCAGTACGTGTATGCGGGGTTCCGTTGCGTGCGGGCGTGACGAATATGCTTTGGCTGCAGCAGTCTGCGTGCTCGATCTGACGTTCAATGTCTGATAGGTGATTCGCGATTCATGATTTGTAAGGGCTGCCCACGGTTCAACGGCGCCCCGTTCTCTCCCTCGGACGCCGGGCACCGGCGAGGCACTGTCTCCCGAAGCGACCAGCCCGAATCGCCGAGCAGATGAAGTTCGGGCGCCCTGATAGCGACGCTGTAAAGCGGCTTGAACAGTCCCTTCGCGTTAAACCCAGGTTGCAGCATGGCTGCCTCCGGTCTAAAGATCCAGGACCAGCTCCTGGCTCAACGCCCGCGATACACAGCAAGTCAGATACTCCTGTTTCTCATCGTCACCAAGGATGCAGTCGTTGTGTTCCACCTCACCCGACAAATACCGCACCTTGCACGTACCGCATAATCCGGCCCGGCACGAGGTTTCAATCGCCACACCCGCCTCCTCCAGCGCGTCGGCAATGCTCTGGTCTGCTGACACCGGGATCTGCTGCCCGGTGCTCGCAATCTTCACGATGAACTCGCCCACGGCCGCCGCGACGGTCTCACTCACGTCCCGTTCCGGCGCCTTGAAATGTTCGAAGTGAACGGTTCCGCGCGTCCAGTGTTCAGTTGCTGCAGCGCACGCCTTCATGAAGCCGCCCGGGCCGCAGTAATACACATGCACACCGGGCGCGGTCTCCCTCAACAAGCCCCTTAAATCCAGTCCCTTGGAAGGATCGCCGTTATCGAAGTGAAATTGCAGCTTGCCACTGGCATGCAATGGCGCAAGTTCGGCCGCGAATGCCGTGCAGCTTTCGTCCTTTGCGCAATAGTGCATGTCATAGTCGATACCCACTTCTTCCAGCCGATGCGCCATCGCTTTCAACGGCGTCACGCCAATACCGCCAGCCAGCAGGATGACCTTGCTGGCATCGGCGGCAAGTTCGAAGTTATTGCGCGGATAACTGATGCGCACCTTGTCCTGCACATGCAAGGTATCGTGCAGCGTTTTCGAGCCGCCCCGGCCCGCGTCGTCGCGCAAGACCGCAATCACATAGCGATGCCGTTCGTCAGGCGAATTGCTTAGCGAGTACTGACGGACGAAACCATCGTTCAGATGGATATCGATGTGCGCGCCCGCCGTGAAAGCGGGTAACGCTTCGCCCGATGGATCGACGAACTCGTACGAGTTAATGCCTCTGCCTTCGAAGCGGATCTGGCGCACCATTAAATTGAGTGTGTCACCGTCCGCCGGTTTGTCTGAACTTGCCATTGCTTTTCCTTGCAGGTCTTCATAAGGACCGGGCAACTTGTGTTGGCCGGTCCTTCGCTGAACCGTTCAACCCTTCACCGACGCCTCGAGCGCATCGAACTTTTCACGCACAAATGCCGCTCGCTCGTCGCCCTTCAGTGTCTCGCTTTCGGTCAGGATCGCGACAATCCGCTTCGTCACATTGCGGCGATTCGCGACCTCCTGTTCGACGGTCTCGCCTTCCGGAATATCGAACACGTTGCCCGAGCAATAACTATTCGGCGCACCCGCGTTGGCGCGGAACCATTCGGCAAAGTTCTCCGCCGACGCTGCCGGGTTCGCGCCGCGTACCGCGTCGCGCAGCATCTTGCGAAACAGGAACAAGCCGGCGTCGAACTTCGTCGGATTCTCCAGCGCATGAACCGCGATCGGCCGCTGGCTGATGATGGCTTCGTAATCGCCAGGGGCATATTGAGCGTCCTTGTAGTTCTCGCGCTCACGATGGTTCGGCGGAATCGGCGGCAAGTCCTCCAGCTTGTATTTGCCGAAGCGCTCAGGACGACGCATGGCTACCTGCCCTTCAAGGAAATCGATCGACTCGTAGCCGACCAGCGATTTATCACAGATGCCGCGCGTATCGATGCCCGGGCCCATCACGCGCCAGCCGATCATCTTGCTGTTTTCATCGTCGACAGGAACGGTCCAGCGGATGATGTGGAAACGGCTGAACAGCTTCTTCTTTGAACCATCTTCCGACGTATAGGCGTGCAGGCTCAGGTTGGGCAGGACCTGATGCTGGACGCGCACGAACAGCCTGTCTTTATCGACGCGGCGAGCGCCCGCGCACGCAAGGCTCCGGCCTTGCTGCACCGGCACGAAATGCATGTCGGGCGCGACTTCCATGGACTTCGCGCCGACTTCGTCGAACGTCGTGCCCTGGTACTTGCCGTTCACCACGTTCTTGCCCGCGTGAAGCGCGGTCGGATGATAGTTGTCCGCAGCGTTGTCCTGCACCTGCAGCCAGTTGCAATGCTGGAAGTTGCTGTAGGCCACGAGTTCATCGCCGGGCGCGACGGTGAAGTCACCTTCCCATTCCGGGAACGGCGGCTCCTTGTCGGGTGGCCCCATGTATGCAAACACCAGACCATTGCACTCTACAGCCTTGTACGCGCCCTGCTGGATCGAGCACGCGTATTTCTCGGCCTCTTTTTCTTCACCGTTGGGAAATGGGACATGGAGACAGGTGCCGTCTACGTCGAAAACCATGCCGTGATAGCAGCACTTGATGCCGTGCTCCTGGATCGCGCCATATTCAAGCGATGCCCCACGATGCACGCAGTGCGCGTGCAGCACGCCCACCCGGCCGCTGCCGTCGCGAAATGCAACCAGCTCTTCGCACAGGATCTTCAGGAAACGCGGGGTATCGGTGAGTTCGGTCGACATGCAGACGGGATGCCAGAAAGCCCGCATGTATTCGCCCATTGGCGTGCCGGGTCCTGTCTCGGTCAGCTCCGGATCGTGACCCGGAACCTTGCTGGTGTAGTACCCGCCAAACGGCACGAGCTTCTTCTGCACCACGCCACCACCGGCGCTTTTCTGACCTTCTGCTTTGTCTGACTTGATATTCATGGGGATCCTCTGCTGGGTTTATCCATCTTGTCGAGCCGGCTTGTCCGTCCGTCTCGATTGTCTTGATTTTTATACGTTCGCTTTGTGCTCTAGATTCTGAACTCCGAACTCTGTATACAAAGATACGATTCGGAGTGCCGCGCTGTCTCTACAGGTAAACGCTTGGTCCTTTCCGCTTGGTCCTTTCTTTTGCGCTATCCGGTCAAGCCGTTTGACGCTGTCCCGTGCCAGCCTGTAACCTGTTGAACTCTGTATCCAAACTTTTATCGAGAGCCATCATGGTCGCCAAACTTCTGAAGCTTCAGGCACGTACCGACTATGTCGATGAAGTCTACAAAGTGCTGCTCGACGCGATTAGCGAAGGATCGCTTGCACCGGGAACCCGCATTACGCAGGAAGAAATTGCCGACCAGCTTGCGGTCTCACGGTCACCCGTCTTGCAGGCGCTGCGTCTGCTCAAGAAAGACGGACTCGTGCAGGACGCGCCGGGGCGCGGTCTTCTTGTCACCCCCCTCAATCCCACCTGGATCGCCCATCTCTACGAGATCCGCGGCGCGCTCGATTCGCTTGCCGCGAGTCTTGCGGCACAACGCGGCGCGAAGCTCGATAAAGCACTGATCACGCGAGGCCGCCGCGCGTCGAAAGGCGACGACGTGAAAGCCATGATCGACACGGACTGGGCCTTCCATTCCGCCATCTACCTTGCATCGGGCAATCCGTTGATCGCTGAGACCGCGCATCTTCACTGGGTTCATCTGCGCCGGGTAATGGGCGCCGTGCTGCAATCGTCGGCTCAACGCAAATCCATCTGGGATGAACACGCGGCGATTGCCGAGGCTATCGCCGCAGGCGACGCTCGCCGCGCCGCGGAACTCACGGACCTCCACACCAGCCGCGCCCGTAAGAACCTGGTGCGACGGCTGGGGGAGGTGCTGAGTGAAGAAGTGGAAGACGCGGCGCATCAGTCTTGAACAAGCGTCTTAAGCACGCGTCTGCAGGCCGCTTTCCATCACGCGCTCGGTGTCTTTCATCGCTTCGCGTTTGCGGCTGTTCACGAGTTTCGCGGGCACCGTGAACACGAGCACACTGCCGATGATCAGGCTCGCTGCAAGCCCGAGCACGCCGTTTCCGGTTGATCCCGTTGCGGTCTGGATCAGCCCGATGACATAAGGGCTGACCACGCCCGAGATGCTGCCTACCGAGTTGGCAACGGCGAGCCCGGCCGCTGCTGCAGCACCGCCGAGAATGGCCGGCGGAAGGACCCAGAACTGCGAGATGGTCGTCATTACACCCATCGTGCCAACGGTCAGTGCAAGCATTGCGATCGGCGTGGAATGCGCATACGAAACGCTGAAGTACAAACCTACTGCACCAACAATCCCCGGCAGCGCAAGGTGCCAGCGGCGCTCGCCGCGAGCATCCGAACTGTGGCTGACGAGCACCATGGTGATGGCTGCCGCGGCATACGGAATCGCGCTCAGCAAACCGATGTTCAACGGATCGGACACGCCGCTCGCCTTGATCAAGGTAGGCAGCCAGAAGCTCACGCCGTAGAGGCCCATCGTGAAAAAGAAGTAGATCAGGCTGAGCAGCAAGACCTTCGGATGCAGGAGACCGTCCTTCACGGAATGCAGCACATGCGCCGACCGTTCCTCGACCAATGCGCCTTCAAGGAAGGAACGCTGTGATGAGGAAAGCCATTTGGCGTCGCTGACTTTGTCGTCGAGATAAACCAGCGCGATCAACCCCAGGATTGCGGTCGGAATGCCTTCGAGCACGAAGAGCCATTGCCATCCGGCGAGCCCATGCGTGCCGCCCATGTGGTTCATGATCCAGCCGGACAGCGGACCGCCCACCACTCCCGACATGGGGATACCGGTCATGAACAGCGCCGTGACCTTGCTGCGCCGCGACGACGGGAACCAGTAGGTGAGATAGAACAGGATTGCGGGGATGAAACCCGCCTCTGCTACACCAAGCAGGAAACGCATGATGTAGAAACTGGTCGGCGAGGTGACGAACATCATGCCGGCGGAGATGATGCCCCACGTGATCATGATCCGCGCGATCCAGCGCCGCGCGCCGACCTTCAACAACAGCAGGTTGCTGGGTACTTCGAACAGCAGGTAGCCGACGAAGAACACGCCTGCACCCGCACCATAGACGGCATCGCTGAAATTAAGGTCCTTGAGCATTTGCAGCTTCGCAAATGCCACGTTGATGCGGTCCAGATACGCGCACAAATAACATAGGAACAGGAACGGCAATAGTCGCCACGTAATCTTGGAGAACGTGGACGCTTCGTCGCGTTTGCTGAATGCGGCCGGACTAGCGGGATTCATGTCTTGTCTCCTGGGGGATCGGATAAAAGCGGGACGCCGGCCTTCTCTTGATGGTGGCTGTTTCGTCCCAGCTTGATGCGGTTCGTTCAACGCATGGCGTGATCAGTCGAACATGTCGGGCTGCGTGGCGACGAGGTCATTCCAGATGGTCTGGAAATGCAGCCAGCCAATGTATTCGCTGCCCACATGCTCGCGGCTATAGCGGGCCCGGTCCGGTGTGACGAGCTTCGGCGTGATGCCGGTTGCATCAATCATCAATTGCTGCTGGCAGCACCGTTCCAGCGCGATAAACCAGAACGCCGCTGACTCTATGCTGTGACGGCTTGCCGTGAGCAGACCGTGATTCTGGTGGATGGCAGCCTTCACACCTTTGAACGCGTTCGCAACCTTGTGGCCCGCCTTCACTTCGACCGCGACCTGGCCGGCTTCATCGCCGATCACTACGTGGTCTTCGAAAAATGCAGCGGCATCCTGCGTGATCGGCTCGAGCTTCTTGCCGAGCGCGGCGAACGCCGTGCCGTACACCGTGTGCGCATGGCACATCGCCACAATGTCCTGATGCATTTCGTGAACGGCAGCATGCAGCACGAAACCCGCTCGATTGATCGCATGATTGCCTTCGACCACACGGCCTTCGTGATCCGAGCAAATCAGGTTCGACACCTTCACTTGCGAGAAGTGAATGGCCATCGGATTGGTCCAGTACAAGCCGGGGTTTTCCGGATCGCGCACAGTCAGGTGGCCGGCGAAACCGTAATCAAACCCCTGCAGTGCAAACGCCCTGCACGCGCCGACCAGACGTTCCTTCAAGTGCTGCCGCTGCGCCGCGGCATTCGCGAACGTCGGCAATTCCGGAAAGATCAGCCCTTCCTGGTCCGGCTGATAAATCGATACCTTTCCATCCTTCACCAGCTTTTCCGCTGCGTCGGAACGCGCTTCCATAACAGCCGCCATTTCGTTTATCTCCTGTAGAACAAGGGGGATTGTTTTCAGGGCTTAATGGTCGTCCGCGCGACGCTCATTGACAAACGATGACTGTTCATAGAAAGATGAACAGCATTCATGTATTAGCGAAAAACATTCCATCGGAGGCGGATCACGCATGCGACGAATACCGAATTTCGTGTTGTTGCGCGCGTTTGAAGCGGCCGCGCGACTTGAAAGCTTCACGCTCGCAGCGGAAGAATTGCACTTGTCACAATCCGCGATCAGTCATCAGGTCAAGGAACTGGAGACGTATTTCGGCTTGCCCTTATTTCATCGACGCAACCGCCGCGTCGAAACCACGGCCGAAGGCAGAAGGCTTTTCGACAGCCTCGGGCGCGTATTCGATGTGATCGAGGCCGCGTGCAGCGAGGTGGCTTTATCGCCGCAAGCGCAAGTGCTGGCAGTTCATTGCGCTCCCAGTCTTGCGGTGAAATGGCTCGGGCCGCGCTTGCCTAAATTCATGCAAGCTCATCCCGACATCACTATCCGGCTTTCATCGGGCGCGGAGCCGATTGACCTGACTCGCATGCATGAAGTCGATATCGCAATCAGTTACGGCATGGCGGTGGAACGTCCTGGCCTGCGCGTGCATCCGCTCGGCGCGGAGCGGATTGTGCCAATGTGCTCGCCCGGCATGTTGCGCGACGGCATAACGCTGGAGCAGCAGATTGTCGACTTCACGCTTATCGATTCACAACTCAGTCGCGTGACATGGCGCGACTGGTTCACGCTGAATGGACTGGCGTTCCCGAACAAGCCACGCCCTTCGTTTGATCGCGGCGCGCTGGCGATATCGGCCGCGGTCGACGGCATGGGTATCGCGCTCGAAACCACGCGTCTCGCCGAACGCGAATTCGCGCGCGGCGAATTGATCGAGTTTGGCGAAGGGCACTTCAAACCCTTCATGCGCGAGACGCACTTCCTGACGTACCGGACGAACGAACGCAACCTCGACAAGGTGAAGCTGTTCAGGCTCTGGCTCGCTGACATAGGGGGAATGACCGCGCAGTGGCAAGCCGACGCGGCGCTATAAGCGACTCTTGGAAGCAATCCATAATTGCATTTCTAGATATAAAAATGCAAAATGCAATGCATGGAAAATAATCGCGGTTTCAATTCAGAAGCGCGGCTGACGGTGGGGGCCACGTCACTTCGCTTTGTCGACTTGCCGGGCATATTCGGAGACACGCTTTACCGGTTGCCCGTCGTCCTGCGCCTGTTGCTCGAGAACGTAATTCGCAATACGAACGGCGATGAACGCCGGTTGGCGGTCGAAGGCATCGTCGAATGGCTGGAACATGGCACGAGCGAAGTCGAGATCGCTTTCCAGCCGGAACGCGTGCTGATGCATGACACGACCAGTACGCCGGCGCTAGTCGATATTGCAGCCATGCGCGACGCGCTCGCCGAAGCCGGGGCAGACCCGGGCGCGCTCAACCCCGTTCTTCCCGTCGACGCGTCGGTCGATCACTCGCTGGCGGTCGACTATTTCGCGCGGCCTGACGCGGCGCCAATGAACCTGCAGCAGGAACTTCGCCGTAACGCCGAGCGTTACCGCTTCCTGCGTTGGGCGTCGCGCGCATTGACCGGCGTGCGCATTCACCCGCCTGGCACCGGGATCATGCACACGATCAACCTGGAGCAACTGGCGACCGTCGTATCGGTCCAGGAACGCGATGGTGAACGATGGGCTGTAGCGGACAGTTTGATCGGCACGGACAGTCACACGCCCATGATTAACGGCATTGGTGTGCTTGGCTGGGGCGTAGGAGGCCTTGAGGCGCAAACCGTGATGTTCGGCATGCCGGTGATGCAGCGTATCCCGGACGTGGTGGGGGTGCGCCTGACAGGAGCACTCAAGCCCGGAGCACTTGCCACGGATCTCGCGTTGACCGTCACGCAAAGACTGCGGGAGATTGGCGTTGCCGGTGAATTCGTCGAGTTCTTTGGTCCGGGTGTCGCCACGCTCACTGCCGGCGAACGCTCTGTCATTGCAAACATGGCGCCGGAATACGGAGCCTCCACGGGCTTCTTCCCCGTCGATCAAAGCACGCTCGATTACTTGCGCTCGACTCATCGCAACGCGGCGGCAATCACACTCGTTGAAGCGTTCACCAAGCGGACCGGCCTGTGGTTCGATCCTTCTGCCGAGCCGGTTTTTACGCGCACTATCGAGATCGACCTGAGCGCGATCGGCATGCATGTGGCGGGGCCGCGGCGCCCTCAGGATCTGCTCGATTATTCGGCTACGTCGAAAGCACTCGATACGCTTGCGTTCGTGCCCAAGGCCAACGCGTTCGGCATGCCGAAGCATCCTGTTGTGATTGCCGCCATCACCAGTTGCACGAATACATCGGACCCCGCCTTGCTGATCGCCGCCGGGCTCGTGGCTAGGAAAGCGCGCAAGCTGGGCCTGACGGTGCCGAGCTGGATCAAGACCTCGCTCGGGCCTGGTTCGCCTGCAGCGGCGCTGTATCTGGAACGTGCCGGACTTATCGATGATCTCTCGGCACTGGGTTTCGATATCGTCGGTTACGGCTGCACTACGTGCATTGGCAATTCGGGCCAGCTCACCGACGAAGTGAAATCTGCGCTTGCCGCCGAGGCAATTTATCCGGTCGCCATGTTGTCGGGAAATCGAAATTTTCCTGGCCGCATTCATCCCGACCTGGATCTTGGCTTCATCATGTCGCCGCCGCTGGTAGTCGCATTTGCGCTGTCAGGCGATGCGCAAGCCGACCTAAGCCATGACGCTGTGCAGACTACCTCGGACGGCACACCGGTCTTCCTGAGCGATCTATGGCCCACCCGAGAAGAGGTCGCCAAGCTGCTCGAACAAGCAGCGGATCCGGCCGACTATCCGCGTGCGTTTGCTATCGCCAGCGAGAATCCTGCGTGGCATGAAATCAATGCACCCGCTACCGCGCAATTCCCATGGAACCCACACTCGAACGCCTTAAGGCGTCCGCCATTCGCCGCCGTAACCGAAGGCACACAGTTGGGAATGTATAGCGCCTACCCATTGCTCGTCCTTGGCGACGACATCACGACCGACCATATCTCGCCCGCCAGCGCCATACCAAAGGACAGCTTCGTCGCAGACTTTCTCGTCTCCCGAGGCGATGACCGCGATGACCTCAACGTTTTTGCATCGCGTCGCGGCAACTGGGAAGTCATGATCCGCGCGGCGTTCTATAACAAGTCGCTGGTCAACCTCCTGCAACCCGGCGCGCCGGTCGCTCATACGCTGCACGTTCCGACCGGCGACATCAAGCCGATTTATGAAGTCGCAGCGCAATATCGAGCGGATGGGGACGCCGTCGTGCTCATTGCAGGCGAACGGTACGGCACGGGTTCCTCCCGCGACTGGGCGGCGAAAGGTCAGCGGCTGCTTGGAATTCGCGCCGTGCTGGCGGTCAGTTTTGAACGAATCCACCGCTCGAACCTGATCGGCATGGGCATCTTGCCGCTACGATGGCCAGCGGGCGTCAGCCCCGTCACGCTGAACATTCAGCCGGGTGATAAGGTGGAAGTTGACGCGCCGCCCGATACGCTCGCGCCGCGTTGCAGGGTCAATGTAAAGATCGTGCGGGCAGACGCGAGCGTCGAATCATTCGTCGTTACGGCTGCTGTCGAAACGCAATTGGAAGTCGCATTACTGCGCTGTGGCGGTGTCATTCCACTGATCTTGCAAAAGACCCTGGCCGCTCAAGGCAACAAATAAAAGCATGAACGACAGATCGATAGCCGCTCAAATAGTCGAGTGGATCAGGACCGAAGCGATGGAAGTGGGCAGTCATCTGCCCGCGCAAAAAATTGCCGACCATCTTCGGCTATCACGCTCGCCGGTCAACGAAGCTTTATCGCTGCTGCACAAAAAAGGCGTGCTGAGCCGCGAGCGCAACCGCGGATTTTTCGTGGCAAACCCTGCGATTGAATGGGTGACGGAAGACGGCGATTCAATTGGTTTGAGCGGCCCGGACGTAGTCACGAGCGCGTATTTCCGTATAGCCGATGACCGGCTGAAAAGTGCGTTGCCCGACGAGGTGTCGGAGCAGATGCTCAAGACCCGGTACGGCCTGACGTCGACGCAACTCACAGCGGTTCTGGGTCGCATTGCGCAGGAAGGCTGGGCCGAGCGGAAACCCGGGTACGGATGGCAATTCTCGGCCATGCTGACGACGCCCGACAGCTTGATGAAATCGTACCGCCTGCGTCTGGCGCTCGAACCGGCTGCGCTTCTGGAACCCGGTTATTGGCTCGACCCGAAAGTGCTGGAGCGCTGCCGGGCGGCAGAACGGCATCTGCTCGACGGTGGTATCGAAACCGATACGGCAGATCAATTGCATGACCGCGGCGTCCGCTTTCACGAGTCTCTGGTCGAGGCGTCCGGCAATGCGTTTTTCATCGATACGATCAAGCGCGTGAATCGCGTGCGCCGACTGCTTTCATACAGGTCGATGCAGCATCGCGAGCGATACAAGAAACATTGCAAGCAGCATCTGCATATCCTGGCGCTGCTTGAGAAGGAACGTAACGAAGAAGCCTCCGAAGCGCTGCGCGAACATCTTCAGCATACGCTCGACGCCCTTTCACGCATCGGCAACATTCTCAAACCCTAGGTTCGGTTTGCGCCGACCGTTCATTGATCGAGACGCCATGACAACCGGCTCATCCGTACTCTCCGCTTTCGCGCCCACCGGCACGCTGCGCGCGTCCATCAACCTGGGCAATCCGATCCTCGCCAACAAGGACGCGCTCACCGGCGAGCCAAGCGGTGTTTCCATCGATCTCGCGAGGGAGCTCGGCAAGCGGCTGAGCCTGCCAGTTGCACTCGTAGTTTTCGATACCGCTGGAAAGTCCGTCGAAGCGGTCAGCGACGAACGCGCGGATACCGGCTTCTTCGCAATCGATCCGGCACGTGGAGCCAGCATTGCGTTCACTGCACCCTATGTGCTGATCGAAGGCTTTTATATGGTCCGCAACGATTCCCCGATCCAGGGCAACAGCGAAGTCGATAGCGCCAACACACGCGTCGCGGTCGGTAAAGGCAGCGCTTACGATTTGTTTCTATCGCGGGAACTGAAGCATGCACAGATCGTGCGCGCGCCTTCGTCGCCGACCGTGGTGCAGACCTTTCTCGAACAAGGGCTGGAGGTGGCCGCAGGCGTAAAGCAACAACTTGAAAGCGATGCTGCAAAAACCCCGGGCCTCCGCTTGCTCGGCGAGCGCTTCATGGTCATTCAGCAAGCAATGGGATTGCCCAAGAGCCGTGGTGATGCAGCGGCGGACTATCTTCGGCGTTTCCTGGAAGAGATGAAAGCGTCGGGCTTCGTTGCGGACGCATTGCAGCGGCACAAGATCAACGGCGCATCGGTGGCACCTGCGGCCTGACCGCTGGGGCGCGGCGCGCCAAGGGCAAACCATTTTAGTTTGCGCTCCTAATTTCTATTCAAAATCCTTCCTGCATCAACGTCAAATCACATCAATAAGCGCCTGTCTAGTGCTGTTTTCCCAGGTGATCCGAATATCGGCCGCCGATCGGCAGGACTGCTCTTCCCAACGCCAATATGAGCTTCTACGATCGCTTCCTATCGATTCATCGCATGAGTCACGCATTGTGCAAATCCTCCCCGGAAGGACGTTTGATGGAAATCCTCGTGTCCCCCACCCCTCGCCTGCTTGCTCTGCGCCGCGTGGAAAACCGCTGGATTCATTCTATGAAACGCGTAGCAATTGCGGGAGCGTTGGCACTCACAACTGCCCTGCCCGCAACCGGATGGGCCGCTGCCCCGGCACTTCCGGAGATCCGTTTTGCCATTAACACGGACACGACAACGTCCATGCCCGGCAACGTGTTACGCAATACGTTTACCGACGAAATCCTCGCGAACGTAATCGAGTCTCTGGTGGCGCTCAAGAGCGACTTGTCGGTCGCGCCCATGCTCGCTGACAGTTGGGACATCTCGCCGGATGGCAAGCAATACACATTTCACTTGCGGCATGGCGTGCTGTTCCATGACGGCACGCCGTTCACTTCCGCCGATGTGAAATGGAGCTTCGACTTCTTCATGAAGCCGCAGTCCGGCTACGTGTGCCGCGGCAACTATGACGGACACCGGGGTCCAAAAGTGCTTGCCGTCACCACGCCCGATCCGCATACCGTGGTGTTTGATCTGGACCGGCCGTCGGCACTTTTTCTCACGCACATGACGGAACCGCGCTGTCCGCTTGCCATCCTGAGCCATGCAAGCGTGGACAAGAATGGCGCGTGGCTGAAGCCGGTTGGAACCGGCCCGTTCGTGTTCAGCGAGTGGAAACAAGGGCAGTACGTGTTGCTCAAACCCTTCGCCCAATACCAGTCGCGCACTGAAGCGCCGAGCGGACTGGCAGGCGCCAAGCATCCGCAGGCCGATGTGCGCTTCGTCGCCATTCCCGACGAAGCGGCACAAGTCTCCGCGCTCATGTCCGGACAGATCGACGTGATGAACATATCGGAAAACAACTTGCCGCCCGCCGATCCTCACTGGCATGTGATCGTGGGACCAGGCGCCGATCCCGCCGCGATGCTGATGCAAACGCGTGACCCTTTGCTTGCCGACGTCCGCATCCGCCGCGCGATCGCGCTTGCGGTGGATTTGCCGGGCGTGGTGAACGCGGTCAGCGGCGGCATGGCGCGCTACAACTCATCGCTGACACCGGATGCCGAAGCGTTCTATACCGCCGGCGACGCGGTTGGATACAAGCAGAACCTGCCCGAGGTCAAGCGTCTGCTCGCGGCAGCCGGTTATGCGGGCCAGACCTTGACGCTCGAAACCAACCGCCGATATCCGCACATGTACTCGACTGCGGTGTATATGCAATCGCTGCTTTCGCAGGCGGGCATCAACGCGAAATTGCAGGTAGTGGAATGGGGTACGCAGGTGAACGACTTTCGCTCGGGGCATTTCCAGCTGATGTCGTTTGGTTATTCGGCGCGCATCGAGCCTGCGCTCATGTACGGCGATGTACTCGGCGACAAATCCAAAAATCCGATGGTGCAATGGGACAACCCTAAAGCACGCGCGCTGCTGCGCAGCATTGACGGCGTGAGCGACCCCTCCGCCCGAAAGCAGGTCTTCCAGCAGTTGCACCAGATGATGATGGATGACGTCCCCATGATCGTGCTCTACGACTCACCCGACCTGACACTTGTGAGCAACCGGTTGCAGGGCGTGACGACCTGGCCCCTGCGCCTGAAGCGCTTTTCCAACGTGACGAAGAACTAGGCAAGCCGATGCTCAGCTACATCATCAAGCGACTATCGATGGCGGTTCCGACGGTTTTTATCGTGACCCTGCTGGTATTCGGCATGATCCGCGCCATTCCCGGCGACCCGGCTTCGCTCATGCTCGGCGACCTCAACGACCCGGCGCTGCTGCAGCAAATGCGCCACTCGTTTGGTCTCGATCAATCGATCCCCGCGCAATTCGTGATCTGGGTATCGCATCTGTTGTCGGGCGACTTCGGCATGTCGATCGTCCGGCATCAGCCGGTGCTGGAACTGATCCGCGAAACCTTCCCCGTGACCGCGGAGATCGTGCTCGCCGCGACTTTCCTCGCGTGCGTGATCGCCATTCCCGCCGGCTTGTTCGCTGCCTGGATGCAAAACCGGCGCGGCGATCTGGCGGTCGTCATGGGCAGCATCATGCTGGTCTCCATCCCCAGTTTCTGGGCGGGTATCCTGCTCATCTGGTTGTTCGGCGTGAAGCTGCACCTGCTGCCCACCTTCGGATATCAACCGTTTTCGCAAGCAGGCTGGGCATCGCTCAAATACCTCGTGCTGCCGGTCATCGCGGTCACGCTGGGAGAAATCGCGGTCGTCACACGCATGATGCGGGCGAGCAGTATCGAAGTCCTGCGGCTGGAATATATCGCTCACGCGCGCGCTAAAGGTCTGTCGGAACGTCGCGTGCTGCTGCGCCATACGCTGCCCAATGCGTTCGGTCCCACGCTCACCGTGATCGGTCTCGTGCTTGGTCACTTGCTCGCGGGAGGCGCCGTGATCGAGACCGTGTTCACGCTGCCGGGCATGGGGCGCCTGCTCGTGGAAAGCATTTATTCACGCGATTACCCCGTGGTGCAGGGATGCCTTCTCGTCATCGCGCTGCTGTATGTGCTGACCAATCTCGTGGTCGACCTGCTGTACCCGATCTTCGATCCACGCCTCAAGCTCTGACTCGCCCATGCCCTCCTCTCCCAAGCGCGCCCGGCGCGCCAACCTCGTGATCGGAGCCGTACTTGTCGGCCTCCTGCTGCTCATTGCAGTGGTCAATCTCGTCTATACACCCTACGGTCCCCTCGACGTCAACATCCATGCACGTTACGCGCCGCCTTCGCTGCATCACTGGTTCGGCACCGACGAATTCGGCCGTGACATCCTCTCCCGGATCATGTCGGGCGCGGGCGTCAGCACCACCGTCAGTGTCTGCTCCGTGCTGTTCGCGTTGCTCGCCGGGACGTCGATAGGCGCAGTGTGCGGTTATGCGGGCGGCTGGTTCGACCGGCTGGCGGCCATGCTGGTCGATGCGCTGATGGCGTTCCCTGGCTTGCTGCTGGCGCTTGGCATCATGACCGTGGTCGGGCCATCGAAATGGGGCGTGGTGGTCGCGCTCGGCCTGGCTTATACGCCGTCGGTCAGCCGCATTGCGCGCGGCGCGGCGCTCTCGCTGCGCCAGCGTGATTTCGTGGTGGCATCGCGAACCATGGGCAACAGCGGCGCGTGGACGCTTCTTCGCCATGTGCTGCCGCATTGCGTGGCGCCGCTGCTGGTGTTTTCCACGTCACTCTTCGGCTCGGCGCTGCTTGCCGAAAGCGCGCTCAGTTTTCTTGGACTCGGCGTGCCCGCACCCGAGCCGACCTGGGGCGGCATGCTTGCCGACGGCCGCACGGCAATCGATCAGGCGATCTGGGTCGTGCTGTTCCCGGGCGCGGCAATTTCGCTGGCGTTGTTCGGCATTAATCTGTTCGGCGATGGCGTGCGCGACTTGCTCGACCCACGCATGAAGGGGGGAATGTGATGAACGCTCCTGTGCAACATCCATTGCTCACGGTGAGCAACCTGACGATAGGTTTCCCCGACAAGAACGGCACGGTCAAACAAGTCACGCACGACGTGAATTTCACGTTGAACGCGGGCGAGTCGCTTGCGCTCGTGGGCGAGTCCGGCAGCGGCAAGACCATGGTCGGCCGCGCGTTGCTCGGCTTGCTGCCGGAGCGCGCGGAGATCGTGTCGGGGACCATCAGCTTCGAGGGTCACGACGTCCTTAGCAACACGCCGGCGCAATGGCTGGCAACACGCGGCACGGGCATAGGCATGGTGTTTCAGGAGCCGATGGTCTCGCTCAACCCGGCCATTCGCATTGGCGATCAGCTGACGGAAGCGCTCATGCGGCGGCGTTCCGTGGCGCGTGATGCGGCCCGTTTGCAGGCTATCGCCATGCTCGAACGCGTTCGTGTACGCGATCCCCACGGCTGCATGAAACGATATCCGCACGAGTTTTCGGGCGGCATGCGGCAACGCATCCTCCTCGCCGCGGTCATGTTGCTGCGCCCCAGGCTTCTCATTGCGGACGAGCCGACCACCGCCCTGGATTGCGTGGTGCAGAAAGAAGTCCTCGACCTGATGATCGAACTCACGCGCGAGGAAGGCACCGCGCTGATCTTCATCAGCCACAACCTTGCGTTAGTGACGGCTTATACGGAACACGTGCTGGTGATGCAACGCGGGTCCGTCATGGAAACCGGCGCCGTGGCTACAGTCCTGGCAAGGCCCTCGCATGAATACACGCTGAAGCTGCTCGAAGCGTTGCCAAGGCGCGCAGATACCGAAAGCGCGTTGAGCCCGCCAAGCTCATCGGCGCCGCCGATCATCGAAGTGAAGGATGTGGCAATTGACTATCGCGTGCCCGGATTGTGGTTCCGCAAGATTCTCGCGCGGGCCGTGCATCCGACATCGTTCAGCGTGCAGGCAGGCGAAACGGTCGCAATCGTCGGCGAATCGGGCAGCGGGAAAACAAGTATCGCGAAGGCGATCCTCGGACTCGCACCCGTGGCACAAGGGCAAATCCTGCTCAACGGGTTGCCGTTTCTCGGCGCTGGCCATGACGCCATGCAAGCTGCACGCCGCTCGGTCCAGATGGTGTTCCAGGATCCCTACTCGTCACTCGATCCACGTATGCGGGTCGACGCGCTTATCGGCGAAGCGCTACGCCTCGACAAGACGTTAAGCCGCGCACAACGCACTCAGCGGGTCGCAGAGGCGCTCGAAGATGTTGGCCTTGGGGAATTCGCTGGCCGCCTCGTCCATCAGCTCTCCGGCGGCCAGCGCCAGCGTGTGGCGATTGCGCGCGCGCTGGCGAGCAGACCAGCAGTCATCATCGCGGACGAGCCGGTGTCCGCGCTCGATGTCACCGTGCAGAAGCAAATCCTCGACATGCTCGTTTCCTTGCAGCAGCGCTATCGCTTCGCATGCCTGCTGATCTCGCATGATCTTGGCGTGGTCGAGCAGATCGCCGACCGCGTGCTGGTGATGTTCCGGGGCCATATTGTTGAAGAGGGCACGCGCGATGCCGTCTTCGATAACCCGGTCCATCCCTACACCCGCAGACTCCTGCAAGCCGTGCCCGAGCTACGGGGAAATCGCGACGACGGCTTCAAGGTCATCACCCGCACCGTGCCCGACGACATCGATCCGTCACGCAAGTATTTCAACGCCGAGCTGGCAGGCCGCGACATGCCGGTGCTGGTCGATGTCGCGGCGCCGATGCTCACGCCTGCGCACGTCCTGACTGACCACCGCATCGCGCTTGAAGCAGTGCAATCATCATGACGCTGATCCAGCTTCGGGCATTCTGTTCGGTCGTCGAGCAAGGCAGTTTTCGTGCTGCCGCCCGCGCGCTCGACATTGCTCAAAGCACCCTGACCCAGGCGATCCAAAGCCTGGAGGCGGAACTCGGCGTGGTCCTCCTGAACCGCTCGCATCAGGGCATCAGCCTGACTGCTCTCGGTGAAAACTTTCTGGTCCGCGCCAGTGCGATCATTCGCGACTGCGAGCGCGCGACGCAGGACATGCGGCCGTTATCGGAAGAACCGCAGGGTCACATTGCACTCGGCGTCACCTCCGAGCCGCTCGCGGAATTCCTGCTGCCGGTACTGAAGCGGTTCATCGAACGGTTCCCGCGCGTGCGCGTGCATGTGTCCAGCGGCTACGCGAAGATGCTGATCGAAAAAATTCGCGATGGCGCCCTCGACTTCGCGCTGTGTCCGCTCGCGCCTCATGTGAGCGATATCGATCTCAGCATCGAGCGCATGTACCGGTCGGATGCTGGCGTAATCGCGCGCAAGGGTCACCCGCAAGTGCACGTCACGTCCGTGCGCGAGCTGGTGGAGTGCGACTGGGTCAGCATCCGGCCCGCAGGTATTGCCGGCGGTGCAGAGAACCGCTTGATCAGTCTCTTCAAGGCGCAGGCGCTTGGGGCTCCACGAATCGTCTTCACGGCGGAATCATTGCTGGAGACGCTGCACATTGTTTCCGAAACTGATTGCCTGACCATCGAGCCGGCGGTACTCGCGCAGTTCAAATTGTTTTCACCGTCGCTCGTGACCATCCCGATTCGAGAAGCATTCGATCCGCGTGACGTCTGCCTCATCAGCCGCCGCGCTTCACCGTTGACCACGGTCGCGCATGAACTTGTGAGCATGCTCCTGTCTTTCTCGCGCCTTTTGCGGAGCGCGAGCGCCTGATCCTGACAGCGCAACGAAGCGCGGCGGGCGATCAGCCGGGCTGATCCCGATCGGTCAGGCCGCCTTCTGCGCTACGTGAACTCCCCGTAAGATGACCTTGCCGCTACTACGAGCCTTTTTCCCTCATGAACAGCACCACCCATGCCTTGCCCCATGCGACCGCTGGCGCCGCGTACCATCTGACGAGTCATCAGTTCGGTACGAATAGCGGTCAACGAAAGGTGTATATCCAGGCCGGCCTGCACGCCGATGAAACGCCGGGCGTGATGGTTGCACTCACGCTGCTCGAACAGCTGCGCCGGCTGGAAGACGATGGCAAGCTTCGTAGCGAGATCGTGCTGGTCTGCAACGCCAATCCGCTTGGGCTGAGCCAGTGGTTGTTCGGCGCGCCCGTCGGACGCTTCGAATTCGCGAGCGGCCGCAACTACAATCGCGACTTCCCCATGCTCGCCAGCAAGATTGCGACGGCGCTCGAAGGCAAGCTCACGCAAGATGCCGACGAAAATCTCGTCATCATTCGTCAAGCCTGGAAAGCAGCGCTGAGCGCGCAGCGACCGGCTACATTATTCGACGGCTTGCAACGCCAGCTCATGCTGCTCGCGCACGATGCGGACGTAGTGCTGGACCTGCATTGCTCGCGTGAAGCCGCCATGCATATCTATACCGGCCAGGCGATCTGGGCCGAGGCCGAGCCGCTTGCGCGGTATCTCGGCGCCGTGGCCTCGCTGCTGGCGTACGACTCCGGCGCAAGCTCGTTCGATGAAGCGCAGAGCCTCACATGGTGGCAACTGAAGCAGCAATTCGGCGCCCACTATCCCATTCCGACAGGCGCAGTATCCGTCACGGTCGAGCATCGCGGACAGCGTGATGTGTCGTATGAAATGGCGCGACAGGACGCACAGGCAATCATCGATTACCTCACGCATCAAGGTTTCATAGACGGCATTGCGCCGCCCTTGCCCGAGCTTACTGGTCCTGCCACCCCGCTTGCCGGCAGCGAACAGTTTCTCGCGCCCGCAAGCGGCATCCTCGTGCATCGCGCGAAGCTTGGCGATCACATCGAAGTGGGCCAGCCGCTCTTCGATGTGATCGATACAACCAGCGGCTCGATCATCACCGTTCACAGCAAGACCCGCGGCGTGTTCTACATGCGCCGCGACGTGCGTTTCGTGAAGCACGGCGATCCGCTTGGCCGCGTCACCGGCGTGACGCCTCAACGCACCGGCAAGCTGCTCGGCGCCTGACTCCACGTTTGGTAAAACGCCACGCACATCGACACACCCATGTAGCCCCTCAAGTTCATCTCATCGTTCAGGAACGCACCATGACTCGATATATCGACGTCAACGACATCAGGCAACTGCTTCGCACCATCGGTCCCGAAGCATTCATCCACACCCTCGCCGACTATATCCGCGCTGACTATTTGCGCTGGCCCGAGTTCGACAAATCGCCGCGCACCGCAGCGCATTCTCCTGACGGGGTCATCGAGTTGATGCCCGTCGCCGACCACACGCTCTACGGCTTCAAGTACGTCAACGGGCATCCCAACAATACCCGAGCCAACATGCTCACCGTGATGGCATTCGGTGTACTCGCCGACGTTGCCACCGGCGTCCCTCTGCTCCTCAGCGAGTTCACCATCATGACGGCGCTGCGGACTGCGGCCACTTCCGCGCTCGCAGCAAGCGTGCTTGCGCGGCCAGGATCGAAGTCAATGGCGTTGATCGGCAACGGCGCGCAAAGTGAATTCCAGGCGCTGGCGTTCAAGAATATGCTGGGCATCGAGCATATTCGCGTGTTCGACACGGACCCCGCAGCCACCGACAAACTCATCCGCAACCTGTCCGGCATCAAGGGGCTGACGCTCACGCGCGCGGCATCGATACGCGAAGCCGTGCGAGGCGCCGATATTGTCACTACGGTTACCGCCGATAAAACCAACGCAACCATTCTCACGCCCGACATGATCGAAGCGGGAATGCATATCAACGCCGTGGGCGGTGACTGTCCCGGCAAGACCGAGTTGCATGCCGACGTGCTGAACAGAGCGCGCGTGATGGTGGAGTTCGAACCGCAGACGCGCATAGAAGGCGACATCCAGCAGCTTCCCGCCGACTCGCCCGTGATCGAGTTCTGGCGCGTGCTGGCCGGGGAAGTGCAAGGCCGCGAATCAGACGCACAGGTAACCGTATTCGATTCAGTCGGGTTCGCGCTGGAAGATTTTTCTGCTCTGCGTTATCTCAACGATCTCGTACGCACCGAAGGGATCGGCACGCCGATCGACCTGATCGCGCAACCGTCGAACTGCAAGGACTTGTACTCGCTGGTGGCATCGACCGGCACGGTTGCAAGCGACGAACTCGTACGAAGCCTCGTTCAAGCGGCCTGACGCGTCAGGCGTCCGGTTGCGGCGCCACACGACGGCTTTCTGGAAGGCTATGCTTGCACGAGCCGAACGCAACGCTCCCTTAGGCCGCTAACAGGCCGGGCGAGCGTTGCATCTATTCCAGAGGGTTTTTCATGACGTTGATCCAGCTCCGGGTGTTTTGCGCGGTCGTGGAGCAAGGCAGCTTCCGGGCTGCCGCGAGAGCGCTCGACATCGGGCAAAGCACGCTCACGCAGGCTATCCAGAGTCTTGAAGCCGAACTCGGCGTGACACTGGTGAACCGTTCGCATCAGGGTATCAGCGTGACAAGTCTGGGCGAGACCTTCCTCGTTCGCGCGAACGCGATCATTCGTGATTGCGAACGCGCGATGCAGGAAATGAAGCAGTCATCGGGAGAACCCGAAGGACAGATCGCGCTCGGTGTTACTTCCGAGCCGCTGGCAGAATCCTTGCTGCCGGTACTCACGCGTTTTATCGCGCGCTTTCCGCGAGTACGCGTGCATGTGTCCAGCGGCTATTCAAAGATGCTGATAGAGAAGATCCGCGATGGTCGGCTCGACTTCGCGCTGTGTCCAATCGCGCCGCAAGTCAGCGATGTCGACCTCGAGATAGAACGCCTCTACCGCTCGGTGCCGGGCGTGATTGGACGCAAGGGGCATCCCCAGGCACACGCCACTTCCATTCGCGATCTCAAGGATTGCGAGTGGGTTAGCATCCGGCCGGCGGGAATTGTTGGTGGCGCGGAAAATCGCCTGACGAGCCTTTTTCGTGCAGAGGGACTGGGGGAGCCAAGGATAGTTGTCACGGCGGAATCGTTGCTGGAAACGCTGCACATTGTTTGCGAATCGGATTACCTGACCATCGAGCCGCGCGTGCTGGTCGAGTTGAAGCTGTTCTCAAATTCGATCGTCAATATCCCGATTCACGAGGCGTTCGATCCACGCGACGTCTGTCTGATCAGCCGGCGGTCCTCGCCGTTGACCATGGTCGCGCAAGAGCTGGCAAGCATGCTGGTTTCCTATTCGCGCATGCTGCACGGCGCCAGTTCGTGAAGGGCTTCTCTTTAGCTCGCGAGTGAACCGGTCAAATCGTCGTGATGCAACGCACCGCCGTTGATGTTCACTTCCCGCTTGAACGTTACCGTCTCTCCCGAAAATTCGCAGATCGCGGTGTCGCGGAAAGCGGTCTCGGGAAAGATCCAGGTCATCTGCAGGCGGGTGTTATCTAGCCAGCATGCACGGGCGACGACCGGGCTGTTATCGAACTCGTAGCCATGGTGAAGATCGCTGCCGGGCATGTTGGTTCGGCCCTCCAGCCACCGGCCTAACCCCGCAACTACGATGTGTTCGCCGCGCGCGTCGGTGAGACGAAACACGCAGGTCTCGTCCGCGAATTCGAATTGCAACTCGCTCACGCCGTGGGGGTTGGGATACATATGGAAGCGCTGCGTCTGGCCGGATGTGCACGCTGCATTGGTGTCCGCACCGGCTCGTTCATAAGGCGCTTTCCACGCTGCGGGCGCATCCGGACTTTGCCAGGCGGTGAGCCTCGATTTGAGTCGCGCATCGGCTGCAATACCGTCTTCGATATGGTCACGAAAAGCCGCCGGAAAATGCCGGTCGATATGTGGAAACAACTTTGCGCTCCCCTTGATCGCGCCGGTAACCGCGAGCGTTGCGCCGTGCAATGGGAACACCGTTGTCATCTGGACGAACTTGCCAATTGCGCTATATGAACCGTCAGGCCGTGTCCACCAGTGATAGCCGTATTTGACCGGCTCGCCGTGCGCCGTCGTGGCGGTCTCAACCCACCTTGCAGGAAGCAGGCGACGCCCCTCCCATACGCCGTTTTGCGCATGCAGTACGCCTAGCTTCAACAGATCGGCAGTTCGTGCAATGAGACCGTTGCCACCCGGATTGATGCCGTCCGGGCCGATATCCCAGGTTTCCCCTTCGATGCCCATCGGCTCGAAGATTCGCGGCTTGAGATACTCATGCAACGTCACGCCCGCCGCGCGGCTCAGTACGGCCGACAACATGTAGCTCGCAGCACTCGTGTACATGAAGGCCGTTCCCGGCTCTTGCACGATAGGGATCTTGAAGAACTCCGCTATCCAGCTCGTGGTCAGCGATCGCCACTCCGCCCCGGATGTTTCGCCTGCGTGACCGACGCGCATGGTCAGGAGGTCTTCCATGGTCATCGCCGTCAGCCAAGCTTGGTCTGATTCAGCAACGACCTCGACCTCGGGGAAAAACGAGACCACCTTGTCGTCGAGCTTGAAGAGACCCTCTTCCAGCGCCAATCCGATCGCGCATGCAGTGAAACTCTTGACGACCGAATGCAGGTTGCGCGGCCGGTCCGCGCGATACGGCCAGCGCCAGCCTTCGGCGACCACCTTGCCGTTGCGATGAAGCATGAAGGCGTGCAGGTCGAGGCCGGCTGCTTCGACGTCATTCAGGAAGGCGACGACGGCATCGGCATCCACGCCCGCTGCAGACGGATCAGCACGGGTCAGACCATCGGCTTGCTGAGCCGCAATCAGGTCCACGGCGGACACGGCACCGCACTCCTCGAAATTGTCCGGCATCGTCTCTCCTGCTATTTGAAAAATGAAACGTGACTTGGCTGTCGGCCTGTTTTGCATCTTCGCACTCGCAGCATTCATCCGTCGGGGACAAGCAAGTGCGTACACGCGATGCTAAGAGCAACCGGGCGCACAAGGAAGCCGTTTCGACCGATCACACGCAGAAAATCCGATCACGTCTCGATCAAAAGCTGCTGATACCAAGTGGGTTGTTGGCGTTCGATCATGATTTGTCCGCCTCGGTGTGCCGAGGTTTTGCCCATGCCACAAGAGCCGTCTTGAAGCGGTTTGGGACGCAATCCACCGAGGGGCAAATGACAGGAACGCGCGTTGCTCGAACCAGGTTCATCGATGCTATTAAAGCGTCACAGACCCGTGGAGCCGACATGTCCCGCTCGCCCTCGCCTTTACCCGCTCAGGATTCTCCCGAAGCAAGGCCGCCGTTCGTCGCTGCAACGGAGCGTCGAGCCGCGCCGGAACTTCCTCCGCTTGCGCCTGAACGCCGTGTTGGCTTCGCCGTCGTCGGACTCGGCAGGCTGAGTCTTGACTCCATCCTGCCTGCCTTCGCTTCCTGCAAACTCTGCCGGCTGGCCGCCGTCATGACCGGCGACAAGGACAAGGGGCGTCGAATCCTTGGTCAATACGGCGCGCCGGCCGACGCTGTCTATGGTTACGACGAATGGGACCAGCTCGCGCAAAACGATGACGTTCAAGTGGCCTACATCGTGACGCCCAACGGCCTGCATCACGAACAGGTAAAGCAGGCCGCGCGTGCGGGCAAGCATGTGCTATGCGAAAAGCCGCTCAGTAACACGTCGGCTGAAGCGCTTGAGATGGTAGGCGCTTGCGCGGACGCCGGCGTCATGTTGATGGTCGCGTACCGGCTGCAATACGAACCCCACAATCGCGACATTGCCAAGCTCGTCAGATCCGGAGAATTCGGGAAGCTGAAGCTCATTGAAGCGCACAACGGCCAGGTGCAGGACGAGGCAAGCCAGTGGCGCCATCAGCGTGGCCTGGCCGGCGGCGGCTCGTTGCCGGATATCGGTCTTTACTGTCTTAACTTCGCACGCTTTGTCACGGGCGAGGAACCGGTCGAAGTGATGGCCTGGATCTGGAGCACCCCGGGTGACCCGCGCTTCACCGAGGTCGAAGAAAACGTAGCGTGGCAGATGCGGTTTCCCTCCGGCGTTGTAGGACGCTTCTCGTCAGCTTATGACGCGCACGAGTCGCGCAACGCACAGCTCCATTTCCAGAAGGGCACCGTCAAATTGGACCCCGCGTTTTCGTATAAAGGCATCCGGCTCTACGTGAATCACCGGTCCCCCACGCACGAAGATGTAGAGGTGATGGAGGAGCGGGTCTCGGAAGACAAGAACCAGTTCGGCACCGAGATGGACCACATGGCGGAATGCGTGCTGACCGGCCGCAAACCTGGAACGCCCGGCGAGGAAGGCTTGCAGGACCAGCGCATCATGGAGGCGATCTACCGGTCCGCGGCGGACAATCGCCCCATTACGTTAGAGCCCATAGCGGGGCCGGACGCATTTCGCGATCCCCGTTTCTCCGAAGATTAGGAGCTACTCGTGCACTGGCTCCTGGCTCTTTTCGCGGTTCTGGCGGGCATTTCGAATCCGCTGCAGTCCGGTAGTAATTCCGCGTTGCTCAAGACGACTCAGGCGCCGATTGTCGCTGCGTTCATCGTTTATGCAATCGGTGCGTGCTGTCTGCTCGCCTGCATCCCGTTCCTCGGATTTCAGCTGAAGGCGACGGCAGCGAAACTTGGCGATGTACCTTGGTGGGCCTACATAGGCGGCATCTGCAACGCGCTGTTTTTGATGTGTTCGTTGCTGGTAACCAAAAAGCTCGGCTCCGCCACGTTCACGACTATTGTCGTGATCTCGGCCGTCATTACTTCCGTGCTACTAGACCATTTTGGCTTGCTGGGCTTCGAGGTTCGATCCGCGACATGGCTCCGGATTATTGGTGCGGGCTTGTCAGTGGTTGGTGTAGTGTTGATCGCAGTCTTCTAGCGCTCCCAGTTAGTTAGAAATGCAGATGATTAGAATACTTCGGCCGGCTGCCACTCAGCGCAGCGGCCATTGAGTGCACACGCCAATCAACCGCCCTTGCCTTTCGCCAGCGCACCCTCGCTGTTAGCGCCGCCGAACAGTTGTGTCAGGTACTGCGAATTCTTGTTCATCGTCGCCATGACCGTGTTGAGCGCGGTGAACTGCGCCTGATACTGGTGAGTCAGCTGAGCCGAGTAGCTCGCCAAGGTATCTTGCTGCGTGCTGATGCCCTTGAGGTCCGCGTTGAGCGGGTCCTGGTTATTCGCAATCAGGCCGCCCTCGCCCAGGAACCCATTCAGGCTTTTTGTCATCTTCGCGGCCACGCCGGTCGTCGAATTGAACAGGACCGCGACGCCTTGCGGATTGCTCGTCAGCTCATTGGCCATCTTCGTAGCGTCGGCGGTAAGCGTCCCATCCTTGTTCAGCGCAATGCCGATAGCGCCAAGCGAAATATTGGAACTGCCGTTCTTGACGCCGCCGCTGACAATGCTCGCAAGCGTGCTCTTGACCGTGTTGAACATCGAATTGCCGAGCAGCGGGCCGCCTTGAGCACCCTTGGCTTTCGAACTGTCGAAACCGGCAACCTGGCCGTAGGTGGTGACCAGGGCGTTATAGAGATTGACGAAGTTGTTGATCGCGGTCGATGCCGACGTCGTGTCCTGCGCCACGGTCAGCGTCTGCGGTGTGCCGGCAGGCGCGCCAATGGCCGCGGCGGTCAGGTTCAGCGTGACGCCTTGAATGGCGGTGGTCACCGTGTTGCTTGAGCTCGTGCCGGCCGTGCCGTCGATGGTGAACATGGCGTCTTTGGCCGATTCCGTCTGCGTCCACGGGCTCGTGGCCGATGCCGATGCAATGGTCGAAGGATCCGCGGCGCTGGCGCCGGCCGTGGACGTTACGTCGAGACTCGACAACCCGGCATCGTCGGTCACCGGGCCCACTGAAACATCGATCTTGTTCGATGCACCCGTGGCCGACGAGCGCAAGATCAAGTGCGCGCCGTCCGTGCCCGACACGACGGTTGCCGTGACGCCCGGATTGCTCGACGACGCGTTGATCGCGCCGGCAATGCCGCTCACGGTGTTGTTCGCCGACGTGATGTCGACGCTCATCGACTTGTCTCCGACCGAGACGTTCATCGTGCCCGTGCCCAACGCGGTGGTCGCGCCGAATGCGGCCGACGATAGCGTCTGCGCGCTGGCAATTTGCGTCACCGCGACAGAATAGCTGCCCGTCGCCGCGCCGCTGCTGCCGCTCGCGGTCAATCCCGTGCCGTCCGTGGTCGCCGTGAACTGCCCGAGCGCGGTACCGTTCGACAGCGGCGCAATACCCGCCTGCAACGCCGACAACCCAGCCTGCAAAGCGCCGATTGCCGAGAGCTTGGTGGTGTCGTTTCTCTGCTGTGCGATCAGCGAGCCGGTCTGGCCCGCCACCTTCGCGTTGACGAGGCTCGTGACGAGAGCCGACACATCCAGCGACGCATTGCCCGTCGAGCCGCTGATGACGGACTGCGCGGCGGATGCCCTGGCCGACGCGGCGGCAGCCGTCGTGTCGGCCGCGGTCGAGATGGCGTTGGCCGAGTTCGTATTGGCCGGGGAGGGCAAGCTTGGAGCGCTGGACGCGCTGGAAATCGTCGACATTAAAATGCTCCGTACGTCGGGTTTGCTATTAAGCCTGGGCCTGGATGAACATCGCCCGCTGAAGACAAGCTTCAGGAGAGCTTCACGTGATGCAATTCGATGCGATGCAATGCCGCAGCCGCGCGTTATTCGGGCTGTGCATCGTGTATCGGCGCCGTCATGGTTGCGCACTTCGATCAAAGGTGAATCGATGAGCAACACGCGGCTCCCGAAGGTTCTTTCCAAATCTTTAAAAAGATTTCAACGCGTCTTTCCAGCCGATTTGAGATCACCGACGCGCGGCTCACCGGCCTTTTTTGATTTTTATTTGATTATTTTTTCGCGGATGCTTCCTCGTCGGCGACAACGTCCGGTTCCTTTTTATCGAGGCATCGTTCTTGCGCTTCGTGGACCAAACGAAATACGAGTAGAAGACGAGTAGAAGACGAATTGAGGACCAATTGAAGACCAGTAAGCCGACCTCGCTGTTTCGTCCGTCGTCTCAGGCAGTCGCGCGTCCGGCACATTCGGACAAAACAGCGAACCGCCGCGTGTTTGTTTTCGAGGCCGATCCGCCAATCCAGTACACTTATTACATCGAAGGCAATGGCCCAGACCGGGGAAACCTGGTCCGGGGTTTGATAGTTAAGAGGGAGAAATGTACGTGGCTAATGACAAGATGCTGGCGCAAATGAGCAACAAACCGGGGTTTATCGCTGCCCTTGACCAGAGTGGCGGATCAACGCCCGGCGCCCTGAAGGCGTATGGAATTCCGGAGAGCGACTACAACGGCGACGCCGAGATGTTCGCGCTGATGCACGAGATGCGGGTCCGCATCATGACCGCACCCGCCTTCACCGGCGACAAGGTTATCGGTGCCATTCTGTTCGAAGCCACCATGGACGGACAGGCTGAAGGCAAGTCCGTTCCGGCCTTCCTGTGGGAAGACCGCGGCGTGGTTCCGTTCCTGAAAGTGGACAAGGGACTCGAAGCGGAAGCGAACGGCGTGCGTCTGATGAAGCCAATTCCCGGACTGGACACGCTGCTCGAGCGGGCGGTCAAGCTGGGTGTATTCGGCACGAAAATGCGCTCGGTTATTGACCATGCGTCGCAGGAAGGGATCGCGGCCATTTCCAGGCAGCAGTTCGAAGTTGCGGCGCAAATCCAGGCGCACGGCCTTGTGCCAATCCTGGAACCCGAAGTGTCGATCAACAGCCCGGACAAGGCAGCAGCAGAGACCATTCTGCGCGCTGAGTTGCTCAAGGGTCTTGAAGCGTTGCCTGAAGGCAGCAAGGTCATGATCAAGCTGACCATCCCGGATGTCGCGGATTTCTATCGTCCGCTGATCGAGCACCCGGCCGTCGTACGCGTGGTTGCGCTCTCAGGCGGCTATGCGCGGACCGACGCGTGCAATCGCCTCGCGAAGAATCACGGCATGATTGCCAGCTTCTCCCGTGCGCTGATCAACGAACTCAAGAAGTCGATGAGCGACAGCGAGTTCGACGCAACGTTGGCAACGTCGGTCAATGAGATCTACAAGGCCTCGGTCGAAAAGGTCTGAGTGATCGGTAGGAAACAGATAGGAAACAGCTAAGAAGCCGGTTCGAAGAAGGCTTTGAAACATTGTTGGATGCCGGCCGCACTTGAAGCTTCAGTGCGGCCGGTTTTTCATGCAGCGCGCGCAACGCTCGCTTGCGGCAGTTCAAGACGGCGCGTCCACGCGGCAAGGTGACGGAAAGCGACTGGCGTTTTGCACAGGATTGCACTGTCGTATTGCTTGCCGGCGAACCTCACGAAATCGGCAATCCGGAAGCCCTGGCCCCGATAGAACTCAATCAAATGTGCCGCGGGTTGCGGTGTATCCAAAGCAAGCTCGGCGTAACCGCGAATAGCGGCCCAGTGATCTGCGTAAGCCAATAACGACCTTCCGATCCCCCTGCTCTGATAGGCAGGATCAACGCCGAACTGGCGAACGCTCGCAATGTCATCCCGCTGGTATAGCGCACATGGCGACTCGCCATCCTGTGCGTAAAGCGTCATGGTTCCAACCAGCCGTCCGTTGCATACCGCGACATAACAATCGCCACGCGTGGCACGTGCGCGCGTAACGAGCGCGGACTGGTCAACGCACGTGCAATTGAGCCCCATCCCGCCGAGCCGCGCGAACGACCGGTGCAGCATGTGGGTCAACTCATCGAAGGAATCGCACGCCGGATCAAAGCGTCTCAGTACTACGCTGCCCACGCCACGATGAACGTAGCTGATACGCGTGTGATTCTTCACTGCTGTACGTTGCTTGAGCATGACACCCCCGGCTTCATCATTTGCCAGAAGTGTAGGATTCCTCGCCGGTTGATAACAAGAAAAAATGCCGTAAATATTTCGTGATTTACGGCATATATATACGGACGGCTCAAGGCTTTATGGAATTTTTATTTCCGGACCGCGCTCACGTAACGCGTACGGTTTCCGCAGTCATTTTTTCGATAGTGAGGTTCACGGATCGCGGGGTCAGAGGATTCGTCCGATGCCTGACCCCGGCTGGCACGGTCAGCATCTCGCCGGCCTTTAACTCGTATCGCGCTGTTTCCAGTTCGACCAACAAGATGCCCTCAAGAACGATGAACACTTCGTCCGAGTCAGGATGGACATGCCAGAAAAATGGCGCGTCCATCACGCTCAGATGAACCGCGTGATCGTTCACCTGAGTCAGGACCTCGTTGAAATAGCCTGCTTTGGGCTGCGCTGCCACTGCGCTTAGGTTGATCAATTTAGCGTCCAAGATCGTCCCCTCCGGATTCGTTACGGCCAAGCGGGTGAGCGACGGCTAAGAAATAGCGCGGACGTCACCCGCTATTCACAAGCCTAACCATCCGGAACGCGCGCGCAAAGCGAGAAATTTTCACCGCGACGTGAGGCAAATTCACAAGGCCGCATCAACCGATGAAGGGACGAAGATGTTCCCTTCCATGAGCCGGCGCGCCGTCCGGCTCATGATCGCCTTGGTGACGACCCATGACCCTTCCCGCTGCTCGGCTTCCGCACCGACCGCCAATACGCCCGATGGATGGCCGAAGCGGACCCGCCCGGCCGTCTTGTTCGCCAGCAGCCGGTGCACGATCGTTTCGGGAATCACGCCGGCAACCGCGATCGCGACTGCGCCGGTACCGGTCATCGCGTGGTGCAACTTGCCCATGGAGAAAACGCGCGCGTTGATATCGAGTGTCGCCGGATCAATCGGCTTGCCGCTGGACGCCACGTAGGCGGAGGGAGCGGCCACGAACGCCAGTTTGGGCGTGTGAGGCCGAAGCGTGGAGGCTTCTTCAACACTTCTGGACAGTCCCATTCGAACAGCGGCATGCGCGCGAATGGCCTCGGCTTTGCCAAGCAGATCTGCATTGCCGTTGATGTCTCGCTGCAGCTCGTTGCCCGTCAGACCGAGTGTCGCGGCATCGATGAAAATTGCCGGATTGCCCGCGTTGATCATCGTGAGCTCGATGACGCCGACGCCGGGTACGTCGAGTGTATCGATGGGATTGCCCGTGGGAAACATGCCGCCGCCGGCGCTATTGCCATCGCCGCCCTCGCCGCTCGGGTCCAGGAACTCGATCCTGATTTCGGCTGCGGGAAAGGTCACGCCATCGAGTTCGAAGTCGCCTTCTTCCACCACCGCGCCATCTTGCATCGGCACGTGCGCGATGATTTTTGCGTTGATGTTTGCCTGCCAGATACGCACGATGGCCATACCGTCGCGCGGCGCATCGACCAGGCCCTGCGCGATCGCGAACGGACCCACCGCCGAGGTCAGGTTCCCGCAGTTACCCGACCAGTCGACGACCGGCTTGTCGATCGCCACCTGCCCGAACCAATAGTCGACATCGCAATCGTCCCGGGAAGAAGGGCCTACAAGTACAACCTTGCTGGTGCTCGATGTAGCTGCGCCCATGCCGTCGATTTGCTGGCCATAGGGATCGGGACTGCCGATCACGCGCAGCAGGATGCGGTCGCGGTGCGCCCGATCAGAGGGGAGTGAATCCACGCGAAAAAAGACACCTTTGCTTGTGCCTCCGCGCATATAGGTTGCCGGAATCTTTCTTTGCACCTTGGTCTCCTGGAATTGAGCTCGTGATGACGACGGTGACGCGCGCGGAGCGGGCGCTTCACGCTTCAGGTCGAAAAGACTATCACGTTCGCTTCGCACGCGTGACGTGCGGACTACGGCTTCAAACGTCTCGATGAATAAGGAACAGCCGTTGCAGTTATCCGCGTTTACAGCAGCTTTCGGCGATGTACGACGCGCACGACAAAATTCAGGCGTACGCTGTCAATTCGCCTACGAAGTCGGCTGAACCCACCGTCAAAGGATCCCATCATGCGAATCGAAACTTCATTCCTCTTCGACCTCGACGGAACGCTGGTCGACAGCGTGTACCAGCATGTTCTTGCGTGGAAAGAGGCACTGGACGCGGAAGGTATCGAGCTCTCGGTCTGGCGCATTCATCGAAAGATTGGCATGAGCGGCGGCCTCTTTACAAATCAGTTGCTGCGCGAAACGCATGGCGATATCAGTCCCGAACGCGTGGAGCGGTTGCGCCGCAGTCATGCGGATGCTTATCAGCGGCTGCGTGCGCAGGTTTGCCCACTGCCCGGCGCCCGTGAGTTGCTCGCCGCGCTCACCGATGCAGGCACGCGCTGGGCCATCGCGACCAGCGGCCGCATGGAGACGGCGGCCGTGAATCTTGAAGCGCTCGGAGTCGATCCGGCCAAGTCGGTGGTCGTAACACGCGATGACGTGAAGTACGCCAAACCGGACCCCGACCTCTTCCTTGCAGCGGCGTCGCGTCTGGGGGTATCGATAGAACATACGGTGGTGGTGGGCGACAGCATCTGGGACATGCTCGCCGCGAGACGCTGCCGCGCGCTGGGCGTGGGGCTCTTGTCGGGCGGATACGGCATGGATGAACTGGAACGGGCAGGTGCGCTGCGCGTGTATGAAGACCCGGCTGACTTGCTGCTGCATCTGGATGAAGTGGCGGCGAGACCTTAGGCCTAAATAAAACTTCATGAATGCGCCGCTTTCGGAATAGGGCTGGGTCGCTAATCTGCATGAACCGGGCAACAACGACGGTTCATCGCAGGTCCGGTAACTCGCCAACCCTCATTCCAGGAACACACCATGAAGACCCCAGTCATCGCCCTCGCAGTTGCAGGATTGCTTGCCACCGGTTCCGCATTCGCTGCACAAACCACCCCGCCGGCGCAGTCAGGCCAGACTGCAATCCAGGCCGCCGGCCAGTGGGTGCCGCCTTATGGACAGGCCGTTACACCTAAGACACGCGCAGAGGTCTATCAAGAACTCGTGCACGCTGAGCAGGATGGTCAGCTGGCGTATCTGGATGCCACGCTTTATTCGCATGGCTAAGCATTGGTTAATCGTGCAATCGGTTCATCGGTTCGGCAACGCGAATAGTGCCGGCTCCTGCCAGCCCGATTCAATCCCGGTCGACAGGCGCTCCCAACGGAAACAACGGCCGATACGGACGCGCCTCGTCCACCGCCCGCGCGAATGACGGACGTGCCAGCAGCCGTTGCCGGTACGTGATCACGTGCGGAAACGACGTGTCAATTCGATGCGTCCAGTCCGCATAAAACAGGAACGGCGCAGCACCGCAATCGGCCATGCTGAAGCGATCTCCCGCAGCCCATTCGCGCCCGGCCATGACGCCATCGAGCCAGCCGTAAGCGGTCTCGAGCATTGCGCGTGCATCGGCGACGCCTCGCGGGTCTCGTTCCGTTTGCGGCCGCAAGCTGTCGCCCGCGATCTTCTGCAGCGGAGTCGAGATGTAGTTATCGAAGAAACGATCCATGCTGCGGACTTCGAGAGCACCGCGCGCATCTTCAGGCAGCAGCTGCACGGGGCCCGGATGGTACAGCCCAAGGTGCTCGATAATAATGCTCGCCTCGACCACGGCGCGGTCCGCATCCACGAGCACGGGAAAGCGCTTCATTGGCCAGAGCGCCGTCAGCTCCTCCATCGCCAGTGGATTCTCCTGCGACAGCGCGCGCCATTCGAATGGCGTGCCGTTCTCGTAGAGCGCGACGAGGACCTTCTGGCAGTAAGACGAAAATGGATGCGCGTAGAGCTTTAATGTCATTGGAACTCCTCGGGTTGAGAAAGGCGGCTTTCCCTGACGACGAGCGAGGTTGCCGGAATTCGACATCCACCCTGAAGAATTTTAAAACTCCTGCTGCCGCGAACTATCCCGGACTTGAAAATTCAGCGATGCACGCCATCCGCACCCGCTCGACAGCCGTCGACCAACTCTCATCGGCTGCTTGCCGGAACAAGCGCAGCGTCTGCGGATACCACGGCGAATCGTCACGCTCACGCATCCAGCGCCAGTCGATATCTTCTCGCGGCAGCAACATCCAACACGGCGTGCCCAGCGACGCGGCAATATGTGCCGCGGAGGTGTCCACGCAGATCACCAGATCGAGCTCGCCGATGATCGCAGCGGTATCGGCGAAATCGCTCAGCTCTGTGCCGAGATGCAGCAGCGGAAGACCGGCGGGTGGCGACTGCCCCTCTTCTTCACCTTGTCCTTTTTGCAGGCTCACGAAGTTGACCCCGGGCACGCTCCAAAGAGGCGCAAGCGTTGCAAGCGATGGCAGCGAACGGTTGATATCGTTGTGATGCTTGGGATTGCCTTTCCAGACCAGGCCAATCTTGCGGCCGGGTGGAAGCGTCGCCAGCCGCGCGCGCCAGTGTTCGACCCGCAACGCGTCGGACGTCAGGCGGACAGGATCGGGGATGGTGTCCATGGCCGTGCGCAGATGCAGCGGCACGCTCATCGGGCTCGTCCAATAATCGAACTCGGGCGCCCGGCGTTGAGCGGTCTCGTGGTCGAGCACCGTATCGACGCCCTCTACATTCGCAAATAGCCGATGCAGCGCTGGCGCACAAGCAAAGGCGATATGGCTTGCGCCTTGCGCCTTGAGCAAGGGCAGATAGCGGCCGAACTGAACCATGTCGCCAAGACCATCTTCCTGCCAGACCAGCAAGGACTTGCCCGCAAGCGCTTCGCCCCGCCAGCGCGGACACGCAAGCAAGGACTGCGTCTGGTGATGAATGAATCCCCGCTGGTCATAACGGGAATCGTAAAGCCGCCATCCCTCTTCGAATTCACCCAGGCTGAGGAGCAGCGTTGCGAGACTGACTTTTGCATCGTGATAGTCGGCACGGATCGCGAGTGCTCGCCGGAAGGATGTCTCGGCGTCGGACAGGTGGCCGAGTTCCTTCAGCACGTTGCCGAGGTTATGGTGCGCCTCGGCGAGATCGGGACGCAGAGTAATCGCTCCCCGATAAGCAGCAACGGCCTCAGGCAAGCGACGCAACGCCCACTGCACGTTGCCCAGGTTGTTATGCGCTTCAACAATATCCGGACGAATCAGCAACGCTTGGCCGTAGGCCGCTTCGGCTTCGGGTAGCCGTTCGAGCGCCTGCAGCACGATACCGAGGTTGTAATGGGCTTCCGCATAGCCGGGCCGGACTGCGAGCGCCAGCCGGTAAGACGCTTCCGCTTCGGGAAATCGGTTGAGGGCAGCCATCAAGGCGCCGAGGTTAAGGTGCGCTTCAGCGTAGTCGGGGCGGATAGTCAGTGCCATCCGGCAAGCGAGCTCGGCCTCGTGAAGACGGTCCAGTTCCTTGAGCACGTTCGCCAGGTTGTTGAGCGCCTCGGGGTATTGAGGCCGGAGTACCAGCGCTTGCCGGTACGCCGCCTCGGCTTCCGGCAAGCGGGCCAATTCCTTGAGCACGTTGCCCAGGTTGTTGTAGGTCCCGGCATCGGGAGAAAGAATTAATGCCTGCCTGTAAGCACTTTCCGCTTCAATCCAGCGACGCAGGTCATACAGCACGATGCCTAAGTTGTAGTGCGCCTGCGCGTAATTCGCACGGATCGCAAGCGCATGCCGATACGCCGCCTCGGCGTCATGCAAGCGGCCGAGATCGTAGAGCACGGCGCCCAGATTGTTACTGACTTCGGCTAAATCCGGGCGGATGCTCAGCAGTTGCCGGTAGACAGTCTCCGCTTCCGCTAGAGAGCCCACTCCCTTGAGCAACATGCCGAGATTGTTGTAGGCATCGACGAAATCGGGCTTGGCCTCAATCGCCTGTCGCCAATACGCTTGCGCGTCCGCCAGTTGGCTCAGGCCTAGCGAACAGACCGCCGCTATGTTCAAGGCCTCTGCCAACGCGCTTCCCGTCAAAGCCGGATGCGGTTCAAGCATTGGCTTAACTATCGACAACGCTTGCGCGTAGTGTCCGGCCAGGCATAACGAAGCGGCCGACTGATGCCAGTCCGCAATGGGAGACGCGCCTGTTAAGACAGGGACAGTTGTCATGGGTTTGTCGTCGAAGCTTGGGTCAGCGGATTCTGTCTGGGCGTCCGCGGGAAAAGCAAAGGGAAAACGCCCATCACATCACTGAGGTTACGATAATTGCTATCGACATGACGGCGGGAAATGAGCGCATTGCTACGCGCTATTCGGAGGATGGGGGCGCTAAGAAGCGTTTACACAGCCCAATGCGCAGACGCGTGATTTCATTCTCCCTTCAAGCGCGGTGATCCGCACTTAAAGGAACGCGCCGGCATTGAGCCACTCACTACACGATCGCTTACTGCTGCTTACTTCTGCGTGCTGCTCGTCACGCCATAACGTGCTGCCGGCGCCCGATGTGAAAGGTTAGGTATCAACGTCTGCCGAGCCGCCTCGAACGCGTTCCAGTCAGCCGCTTCCGGCAGCGAGGGGATCGTGACCAGCTCGCCTTGGTCAAGACCCGCGAGCGCCGCGTCCACCATGTCCTGCGACGTCATCACGATACTTTCCGGCAAATAGCTCACCGGCGTACCCGCGATGTCCCAGAACTCCGTGCTGGTTGCGCCCGGCAACACTGCCTGGACCCGCACGCCCTTCGCGCCAAGTTCATGATGCAGCGACTGGGAGAACGCAAGCACGAACGCCTTGCTGCCGCCGTACACACCGTTCAGTATCTCCGGCGACACGGCGACGATCGATGAAATGTTCACGATCGTTCCGCCGCCACGCGCGACAAAACCCGGCACGACCGCCTTCGTCAAATGCGTGAGCGCGACCACGTTGAGCGTGATCATCGCGTCCATCTTGTCGATGTCGGAGTCCACGAGCGGAGCGGTCGCGCCCACGCCGGCATTGTTCACGAGCATCGTGATGCTGGCGTCGTTGCGCAGCACGTCTTCAACTTTGCGCACGCCTTCGGGCGTTCCCAAATCCGCGACGACAACCTCGAAATTGCGTCCCGTGGACGTTGTCAGCGTCGATGCCAATTCGGTCAGGCGGTCGCGATTGCGTGCCACCAGGATGACGTCGTATCCCCGTTCGGCAAGCCGCTTCGCGTAGATAGCGCCAATTCCGCTCGAAGCGCCCGTTACCAAGGCCGTGCCTTTGTTCACTACATTGCTCATTTCCGTTCTCCAGTTTTTCAGGGGTTCCGGCGGTAGGGCCGGTGTGTGAACGGAATAGTAGAAGTGTGCGATCATGTCATCAATGACATAGATGCAACTTTTTAGGACATCGACCGGGATCCCTTTCCCGGCGCACGGGAGGACACGTGAAAACGATCGGAATCATTGTTTATCCTGACTTTCAGGTGCTGGGGCTGGCGGTCTCGACCGTGTTCGAATTTGCCAACGCAACCGTCGCACAACCCGCGTACGAGGTGAAGCTGCTGTCGGAACATGGCGGCTCCGTGCGCTCGTCGCTGGGCTTCGGCATCGACACAGCCAGTTTCCAGGGCAGCGCATTCCACACCCTGATCGTCACTGGCGACAACCTGGGCACGCCGCATTCGGCCGGCGTGTCGGCATTTCTTCGCGACGCGCTGAAGACGTCTCAACGCATCGCGGCGACCTGCACAGGCGCGTTCGTGCTGGCCGAGGCGGGCTTGCTGGACGGCCGCCGTGCTACCACGCACTGGTTTTACGCGCGGGCGCTTCAGCGCGCGTATCCGCAGGTCAGGATGGAAGAGGACCGTATTTTTATTGTCGATGGCCCGATCTGGACGTCCGCCGGCGCGAGTGCCGGCATTGACCTTGCGCTGGCGCTCGTCGAGAAAGACCTGGGCACCGACACGGCGCGGCTCGTGGCGAAAAAAATGGTGGTCTATCATCGGCGCGCCGGCGGCCAGTCGCAGTACTCGGCGCTGCTCGAACTCGACGCGAAATCGGATCGCGTTCAGACCGCGCTGGCTTATGCAAAGTCCAACCTGACGGCGAAGCTGTCGATAGAAGAACTGGCCGAAGTCGCTCATCTCAGCCCGCGCCAATTCAGCCGGGTGTTCACCGACGAGACCGGACAATCGCCTGCCAGGGCCATCGAAAATCTGCGCGTGGAGGCCGCCCGCCTGATGATGGAAGCGGGCCGGCATTCAGTCGATGTCGTCGCACGCGAGAGTGGCTTCGGCGATCGTGAACGGATGCGGCGTGCATTTCTGCGCGCCTTCGGACAGTCACCGCAAGCCATGCAGCGGATGACGGAATCGCAGCTGGTTTGACGGAGGAGCCGGTTTTGTTTTGCGCGGCGAATGGATCATGCTCGCGTTAAGGAGCTATGCAAGCATTTGCTGAATCAACAACAGGTGACGCCATCGCCGCCGCTCGGGCCGACGTTATGCGGCCGGCGCCAACTGCGCGAGCACAGTCGTCATGCTCGTGATCTGCTGGTCACCATCCGAAATTCCCGCGTCCTCGGCAGCCTTCGCCAATTGAGCGTTGGTGAGTCTGACGAGGCCGTCGAAACTATCGCGGACGATGGTTGCGGTCGTGGCGGAGCTGGTCCGGCGTTCCCAGGTCTTGTCTTCAACAAGCCGTCGAAGCACATACTCGCGTGCAGCCGCTTTTGCGGCAAGAATGCCGCGCGCTTGTTCTTCTGTCATGGTGTTCTCCCCAAGTTCGCCCTCGTTTTATAGCAACGCGGCGCACCCTTGGCGGTTCGGAAGAACACACTTGGCTCAATTCTTTTCTCGGGAAAGCTCTGTTCCGGGCGATGGCTTCAGGCCATCGCCAGACGTGCAATCGCTCGCTCCACGCCGCCGCGGCCGAACGGAACACCCTGCACGGTCATCGCGGCTTCGACGCCCCCGAGACACCCGAGGATCATCGCGGGGTTGATGTCGCCGAGATGGCCAATGCGAAATGCGCGTCCCGCGAGCGGCCCCAGACCGCCCGCAATCGCGACTTCGAAGCGTTCGCGTGCGACGCTGCGGATTGCTTCCGGATCGATACCCTCGCTCACCTCGATAGTCGTCACCGACACCGAGCGCGCCGACGGCACATCGCAGAAAAAGCGCAATACACCCGACTCGCTCCAGCACTCCACGGCCGCCTGCACCGCCTCAGCAATTCGCCGATGACGTTCCAGCACTTGGGGCAAGCCTTCGCGGAAGATCAGCCCAAGCGATGCCTCCAGTCCTGCGATCAGGCTTTGCGGCGGCGTGCCGCAAAACTTGCGATACGACAGCGTGCTTTTGCGCCGCTCCCAGTCCCAGTAGAAACGCGGCGTGGCATTGCGGCGCGAGACTTCCATGGCGGTTGCATCGGCCGCGACGAACGCGAGTCCCGGCGGCACCATCAACGCCTTCTGACTTGCGCCCAGGACCACGTTGATGCCGGTTGCATCCATCGCGAAAGGCGCGGCTGCGAGCGATGCAACCACGTCGACCACGAGCAGCGCCGGGTGATCGGCCCGGTCGATCGCCGCCCGCATGGCCGGCAGATCATTCGTGATGCCGCTGGCGGTATCGGTGTGAACGATGAAGACCGCCACGATCTCGCGCTTCGCGTCTTCACGCAGCACGGTTTCGATATCGGCGGGATCGATCGGACGCCCCTGAACCCATGGGGTACGAATCACGCGGCCGCCCATTGCCTCGGTCTGCACCGCCCACGATTCCGAGAAGTGACCTGTGCCTGCCACCAGCACCGCCTGACCCGGCGCAACCACGTTGGCAATGACCGCCTCCCACGCGCCGTGCCCGTTCGCGGCATAGAAGAAAACATCCGCTTGCTCCGTCTGCAGCACGCGTTTCAAGCCCGTTTCACACGCGGCAATACAGCGATCCAGTCGCGGGTCAGCGAGGTCCATCGGCTGACGGCTCATGGCGTGGAGGACTTCATCCGGCACGCGGCTAGGGCCCGGCGAATGCAGGAAGCGATGACCGGGCAAACGTGTGGAGTCGTTCATGCGATGATGTTTCGAAACGAGTGATTGACGCTGGAGTTTGAGCGCGCTTGAGCTTTGTGGTCAGTCAGTTTCATTGCAACCCCGGCTGGTTGTTGGCCAAAAGATTCTACAGGGCTGTCAAGGAGGATGCACTCTCGCATGTGCTAAGCGGGTGAACGCTGCAGGCGCGCGCGGTACACCCTTGATCATGTCCACGGCCTTTTCGGCAATCATGATGATCGCCGCGTTCGTGTTGCCGCCAATCAGCGTCGGCATCACCGACGCATCGACAACACGCAGGCCCTGCAGACCTCGCACGCAGAGTTGCGCATCCACTACCGCTAGCGGATCTTGTCCCATCCGGCAAGTTCCAGCGGGGTGATAGACGGTATCGACGCGCTGTTTCAACGCATCGCGAATCTGATCATCGGTGTTCACGTTCGCGGTGAACAAGTCCTTCGTGATCCATTCGGTAAGAGCAGGCGCGCGCATCAGCCGTTGCGCGAGCTTGAATCCGTCCACCATGTCGTCGAGATCGCGAGGGTCCCTGAAGAACGCCGGATCGATGCGAGGAGCATCGTGAGCGTCCTTGCTCGCAAGCGTCACTTCCCCGCGGCTTCGCGGCCTTAGCAAACACACATGGCACGACAACCCATGGCCGAGGTGCAGCGTACGAACATGGTTATCGGCCAGCGCCACGACGAAATGAAGCTGGATGTCGGGCATGGCCAGGTCGGGTCGCGTCTTGAGGAACGCGCCGCCCTCGGCATAATTGGACGTCAGCGCCCCACGGCGGGAACGGCGAAAGCGCATGATTTCCTGCACTAAACGCACGCTGCCGCGCACCGATATGCCCAGCGTGTCGAGGCTGCGAGTCCGGTAGCCGAAGATAAAGTCAGGATGATCCTGCAGGTTCTTGCCCACGCCGGGCGAATGATGCACGACCGGAATTCCGAGCTTGTCGAGCGCCTGCGCATCGCCCACGCCGGAGAGCATCAGCAGTTGCGGCGTCTGTAACGCGCCTGCCGCCACGATCACCTCGCGGCGCGCGCGAATAACGCGCTTCTTGCCGCCCATCGTTACCTCAACGCCAACGGCACGCGAGCCTTCGAAAATGATCCGCTGCGCGTGAGCATGAGTCTCGACCGAAAGGTTCTTGCGCGCCGTCATATGCGGCAGTAAATAGGCGCGCGCGGCGCTCCATCGTTCGCCATTCTTTTGGGTCACCTGATAGATCCCTACCCCCTCCTGCTCGGCACCGTTGAAGTCGTCGGTCACGGGCAAGCCCGTCTGTCGCGCGGCTTCGAGGTACCGTTCTTGAAACGGGTTGTCCGTACGCAAGTCGCTGACCCAAAGCGGCCCATCCCGGCCATGCCATTCGTTGGTGAACCGCTCGTTATGCTCGCTGCGCAGGAAGTACGGAAGCACGTCCTCATATGACCAGCCGTCATTGCCGAGCGACGCCCAATGATCGTAGTCCGAACGATGTCCGCGCGTATAGACCATTGCGTTGATGGCGGACGATCCCCCCAGAGCCTTGCCACGCGGCTGATAGCCCTTGCGTCCATTGAGTCCTGCCTGCGGCACGGTTTCGAACGCCCAGTTGTTGATCCGCGTCGGCAACATGGCGACGGCGGCCGCCGGAATATTTACCAGCGCGCTGTCACCACGTCCTCCCGCCTCAAGAATGCAAACCGTGACCGCGGGATCTTCGGTCAGCCGCCCTGCGATGACACAACCAGCCGAGCCCGCGCCGATCACAACGAAATCGAAAAGGTCGCTCATTCTGTCTCCTGCCAGAGTGTCGGCGCGCGCCGCACCGCTGGCGTGTTGTTCACGCAATACGCTTGATCAGCCACAGAACCAGGTTGAAGGTCTTGCCATAAGGTGGATGAAAAAGACGGGTGCCATTCAAGCGGGCTTGGTAGAAAACGGGTCTCTCATTGCTGAAGGTACGAAAGCCCCATTCGCCGTGATAAGCGCCCATGCCGCTCGCGCCAACTCCGCCGAACGGCTGCGCTTCCTGCGCCAGATGCCACAGACAGTCGTTGATCGTGACGCCGCCGGATATCGTTTCATTCAGCACCCGGTCACGATTGGCGACGCTCCGTCCGAACCAATAAAGTGCGAGCGGCCGGTCGCCCCGGTTGACCATGGCAATGGCTGCGTCAAGTCCGTCGTATTCGATAATAGGCAGCAGCGGCCCAAAGATTTCCTCGCGCATCAGACGCGTGCTTGCGGGCGCACCGACCACCAGTGTTGGTGGAAATTTGCGCGTGTTCTCATCGAAACGTTCACGGGCCGCATTGACTTCCACAATGCGCGCACCGCTGTCACGCGCTTCTTGCAGGATCGTCATCAGCCGCTCGCGATGCCGCGTGCTGATGATCGCCGTGTAGTCCGGATTCGAGACCAGCGTAGGGTAAAGACGCGTGATGGCTGCCTTGAGTTGATCGGCGATGCTGTCAGCCATGCCCGTTGGCACGAGGAGATAGTCTGGCGCAATGCAGGTCTGTCCGGCGTTCAGGAATTTGCCGTAGGCAATGCTTGCAACGGCAGCGGCAAAGTCGCAGGAGGCGTCGAGTATGGCAGGCGATTTTCCGCCGAGTTCCAGCGTCACCGGCGTCAGATTCGCTGCCGCGGCTTGGGCGACCTGGCGGCCGACCTGGGTCGATCCGGTAAAGAACGTGTGATCGAATGGCAGCCCGGCAAATGCCCGCGCCACGTCCACGCCGCCGTTCACCACGCTCATCTCATCCGGCGCAAACGAAGCGCTAACCAAGTGGTCCAGCAACTCGCAGAAGCGAGGGGTCAGTTCGGACGGTTTGAGAAGCACCCGGTTACCAGCGGCGAGAGCCGCGAGCGCGGGTCCCAACGATAATTGAATGGGGTAGTTCCATGGCGATACGATGCCGACCACACCCAGCGGCTGCCTTAAAAGGCGGTTATAGCCGGGCCGAAAGTGCAGGCCGGTCACGACACGCTGCGGACTCATCCAGTGCTTCAGGTGTTTGCGCGCGTGGCGGATGCCGGCGCGCACGACGAACAACTCGGCGAGCCGCGTTTCATGAGCGGACCGGCCCGCGAAGTCGGCATCGATCGCGCGTACGAAGTCACTTTCATGATTCTCCGTCAACGCAAGCAGCCGGTCCAGCCGGTCCATGCGAACGGACAGCGGCGGATTGGATTCCGCCGCGAATGCCTGACGTTGCGCCTCGAAGCGTGCTTCCAGGAAAGAAGGCGAGCTGACCTGCATGGTCTGTTTCCTGTGTGTGGAATGGCGCTAGCTTACGCGCTTGGCCGGCGATCAGGCAGCTCCTGTGTGCCGACGGCTGAATGTAAAGGACACGCTATTCACTGTGCAGAAGGCGCTCCGCTGCTCGAAGGTGGCTCACTACGCGCTTGCCAAAATACTTAGTAAAATCGATCCCGAACGGGCCATCCCGACCTGCCGCCCATCCTGGATATTCCCGCCATTGTGACAAGCACACTCGAACAACTTCGCGCCGGACAGTTAGCCGGTATCCATCGACTGACGCTAGCTTGCGGCTTGACCGAATTTCCGCGCGAGATATTCGATCTCGCCGATACGCTCGAAATTCTCGACTTGTCCGGCAATGCGCTTTCATCGCTGCCCGACGACCTGCCGCGCCTGAAGAATCTGCACACTATTTTCTGCTCGGACAACCCGTTCACAGAACTGCCCGACGTCCTCGGACAGTGCGCGCAATTGAGCATGGTGGGGTTCAAGGCGAACCGTATCCGCACGGTATCAGGCGCTTCGTTACCGCCCAAACTTCGCTGGCTGACCCTGACCGATAACGAAATCGAAGCGCTGCCGCCTGAGATCGGCAACTGCACTCAGCTACAAAAACTGCTGTTGGCCGGCAACCGGTTACGCGAATTGCCTGTCGAGTTGGCAGCATGCTCTCGGCTCGAATTGATCCGGCTGGCAGCAAATCGGCTTGGCGAGCTGCCGGTATGGTTAGCGTCTTTGCCCCGGCTGTCGTGGTTGGCCTATGCGGGGAATCCATTCAATGACGAAATGGAAACCAGCGCGATGGCGAACACGCACGTCGCTAATATTGCATGGCAGGCGCTGGACCTGCAGCATCGGCTCGGCGAGGGGGCATCGGGGATAATTTATCGCGCGGAACATCGTGTGATGTACCCGGAAATCAGCGACAAAACCCGGCCCGTCGCCGTCAAACTATTCAAGGGCGCAGTCACAAGCGACGGCCTGCCTCACTGTGAGATGGCAGCGTGCATTGCTGCGGGCGCACATCCTAATTTGATTCCGGTGCTCGGCAAAATCAAGGACCATCCCACTGGCGTCGATGGCCTCGTGATGGAGCTGATCGACCCGCAACTCAGGAACCTTGCCGGGCCGCCAAGCCTCGCTTCCTGCACGCGCGATATCTATGACGCCGATACCCGCTTCGACCTGACTTCGGTGTTAAACATCGCGCATGGAATTGCATCGGCGGCGGCGCATTTGCATCGGCAAGGGATCATGCATGGCGACCTTTACGCTCACAACATTCTGCTCGGCGCTCAGGGCTACGCGCTAATGGGAGATTTTGGCGCCGCCTCTTTCTACGCTGCCGACAATAAAACGCTGGCCCCCGCACTCCAGCGTCTGGAAGTAAGAGCCCTTGGTTGCCTGCTCGAAGAATTGATCGATCGATGCAATGTCCAAGGGTCCACGCAAAGCAGCATGGCGATGCTCGTCAAACTAAAAGATAGCTGCCTAAGCGAACAACCAAGCGAGCGGCCCCTGTTCGACGACATGGTAAATACCCTGTCTGCACAGAGGGATTCGCATCGGAGCGAGGCAACTTCAGCTTAAATTCAGGCGCGTTAACCGTATACTCATCCTCCCGTTCCCGTAGCGAGAGAGAAACGTGCCAGTGATTACCTGCATCGAGGATTTGCGCGTGCTCGCGCAACGGCGCGTCCCGCGCATGTTCTACGATTACGCCGATAGCGGCTCGTGGACCGAGAGCACCTACCGGGCCAATGAAAGCGACTTCCACCCCATCAAGCTGCGTCAGCGCGTAGCGGTCAACATGGCGGGCCGCAGCACACGCACGGAAATGGTCGGTCAGGAAGTCGCCATGCCGGTAGCGCTTGCCCCGACGGGATTGACCGGCATGCAACATGCCGACGGCGAGATCCTGGCCGCGCGTGCGGCGGAAAAATTCGGTGTCCCGTTCACCTTGTCCACCATGAGCATCTGCTCGATCGAGGACGTAGCGGCGCACACCACAAAACCATTCTGGTTCCAGCTTTACATGATGCGCGACCGCGATTTCATCGTGCGGCTGATCGAGCGCGCACGCGCCGCCAAGTGCAGCGCGTTGATGCTCACGCTCGACTTGCAGATCCTCGGTCAGCGCCACAAGGACATCAAGAACGGGCTGTCGGCGCCGCCCAAGCTAACCTTGCCGAACCTCATGAATCTCGCAACAAAACCACGCTGGTGTCTCGGCATGCTCGGCACCAAGCGGCGCAGTTTTGGGAACATCGTCGGTCATGCAAAGGGGGTGGGTGATCTCTCATCGCTGAGTTCGTGGACCGCCGAACAATTCGATCCGGGCTTGAGCTGGGCAGATGTCGAGTGGGTCAAGAAGCTGTGGGGCGGCAAGCTCATCCTGAAGGGCATCATGGATGTGGAAGACGCGCGTCTTGCCGCCGACAGCGGGGCCGACGCAATGATCGTCTCGAACCATGGCGGCCGTCAGCTCGACGGCGCGCCATCGTCCATCTCCGCACTACCCGCGATTGCGAGCGAAGTCGGAAATCGAATTGAAGTGTGGGTGGATGGTGGCATCCGCAGCGGACAGGACGTGCTGAAAGCCGTGGCGCTTGGTGCGAAGGGCACGCTGATCGGCCGCAGTTTCCTATATGGGCTGGGCGCAATGGGTGAGGCCGGTGTCGAGCGATGCTTGCAGGTCATCCACAAGGAGCTCGACATCACCATGGCCTTTTGCGGGCACACCGACATCCGGCGTGTGGACGATCAGATCCTGCTGCCCGGGACCTTTTGAAACCGGGTGCGATTATCAATTCGTGTTGGCGTCCGGCGGATAACCAGCCGCTGGACGCTTCCATCAACCGTGTTCAACTTCCCGAAATATCGAAGTCAAAGTAGCGACTCTCGATCTTTTTATACGTTCCGTCTTTCATCATCGAATCGATAGCGTGATCGAGTTTCGTGCGCAGCGCAGTATCGTCCTTGCGTACGCCAATGCCTGCACCCTTACCCAAGGTCTTCGCGTCATTCACGGGGTCTCCGACAAACGCAAAACCCTTGCCTCGCGGTGTCTTGAGAAACCCCTCGCTGCCGGCAATCATGTCCGTCAGGGTGACGTCAATACGCCCGGCCAGCAGGTCCGTGACCACCTGCTCCTGATTCGCATACGACACCACATCGATCCCGGACGGCGCCCAGTGCACTTTCGCGTAAGCCTCTTGCGTGGAGCCTTGCGCAACCCCGACTTTCTTGCCCGTCAACGATGCCACCGTCGGCTTGATATCCGCTCCCTCTTTCCCGATCAACCGGCTGGGCGTATCGAACAACGGCACTGAAAACGCCACCTGTTCCTCGCGCTTCGGGGTGATCGACATAGCCGACAAAATGGCATCGAACTTGCGGCCTTGAAGCGCCGGGATGATGCCGTCGAAACCTGTTTCAACCCACACGCATTTGACATCGAGCCGCTTGCAGATTTCGTTGCCCAGGTCGATCTCGAAGCCGACCAGTTGCCCCGACGGCGCCTTCGATTCAAACGGTGCATAGGTCGGGTCCACGCCAAATCGAAGCTCGCCTGCGTCTTTCGCTTGCACGCAGAACGCGGCGAGTGACATCGCCAACCCTGCCGCCATACCAGCCAGTGCTTTTTTCATGAATGCTCTCGTTCGACTGAATAGCCGCATCGTTGAATGCGTTGCCGGCTAAGGTTGATAAGACCGCCTGTAAAGCGGGTTGTGCGATATAGCTGTACGTAGATTCGATGCATGCCGTGGTCAGCTAGGCTGTCTGCAAAGCGAGCAGCCCACGCTCAAAGATCTGCCGCGTGCGTAGCTGGGTGAGTTCGCGCCAATCCCGATCCGCGGGATAGAAATGTTCCGCCAGCGCCATCTTGATCCGGCGCCCCGTTTCGTCTTCAGGATCGCCGTATAAATGCAGCCAGTGATCGTCCCTTAGCGCGCGATGGCCACGGTCGCCGTCATAGGTCCCGCATTCGATAACCAATTGCATCAAGTCAGTGCCGGGCAGTGAATCGAGCAGCGCCTGTGACGTGTAGCCGGTCGCCGTCGCCGCGATTCCTGAATCGGTTGTTGCAGCAGGCCCGGTGATGACCGTGTAGAGCCACGGGCCGAAAACCGACTGCGACCTGGCGAGTGCGGGGTAGGTTTCCTGCGCGACCGCCATCAACATGGCATGACCGAACGCCCCTGCCCCGGTATGCAAATCGAAACACATTGCTGTCCGTGCACCCTCCATAAAACGCTTCGCGATGGCGCGCAGGGTCTGGTTGCTCCAGGTGGCGTGCTGACCGCCGAAGAAGATGCCGTCGGCATGCGCGTACTGCCCGGCCTCCACAATGCTCATTACCGTGCCGCGACCTAGTCTTTCGATTTCTTCGGCGAGCCGTTCGTCGGCACGGCGGCGAGCGGGACCGTCAAGGTCGCGGCACAAATAGAGGGTATGAAAATCCTCATAGCGTGCGTTGTCCGGCAGCGGCTCGTTAAACGCGATGTAATTCCGGTTAAGGTCGACGTTGTCTTCATTGACCCGACGCAACCAGGCCGTGCCCCAAGGATTGATCAGATGCACCATGACCACGCAGACGTCCGCCGGTAGCGCCCGTTTTTGCAAGGAGTGAAGCAATGCGATCTGCGCTTCGGAACCGTAATAGCCTTCAATGCCATGCGTGCCGGAGACGACGATAAACCGCTTGGGCGCAAGCGGATCGCCGATCACGGCTACGTCGGTAGCAAGCAACTCACGGCGGGGACCGCGCAACGGATGCTCGAACTCCGTGAGTTCAGCGCCAGCAGCCCGCGCGGCTTCAAGAAAACGTTCGCGCTGAGCGGTAAAGCCTGGGGTTTCGATGAAATGCCGGTTCATGTTCTCTTTCCAAAATATATAGCCGCCGCTGACGGATTAATTCGCTTTGCTAAGCAATTTGCAGGGTGATGGCAGTTGATGGTCTTGCACAACACAACAGCACTTCGCCCTCGCGCGGCTCATCGAGCGGTTGCTCAAAGTACTCGACCGTGCCGTCTATCAACTGACTGGCACAACACCCGCACAATCCTGCGCGACAACTGAACGGCGGCGAAAAGCCGGCGGCTTCGGCGAAGTCCAGCAATGAATGACATGACGGATCCCATGCAACAGTCTTGCCGGAAGGCATGAAATGAACTGCGGGCACGGAGGCGTCCAATGCAACGGAAGGTTCGGGCGATGACGACCCGTCGACCTCGTCCAGCTCAAGCACTGAGGAAGGTCCAAAGAACTCATGCTGGATACGGGCTTTATCGACACCGAGACTTCGAAGTAACCGGGAGTTCGCCTGCATGAAGTGCGTAGGTCCGCACAGATAAACGTCGTAGTCGTCGAGCGGCAACACGCGTTGGAGGGTCTCGCGCGTAATCAAGCCGTGGCTGTGAAAGCGCTGATCAGCGACGTCCGATGGTTCAGGCGTGCGATAACAGACATGCGTCTGTACGCCCTCCCTGCTCGCCTGCAGGTGCACGACTTCATCCCGGAACGCGTGCACCTCGCCGTTTTCACATGCGTGTATGAAATAGACCCGACGCCGCGACGTCGCACACAGGCGATGCAACATGCTGAGCATCGGCGTCACGCCAACGCCACCGCTTAACAACACAACGGGACGATCGCTCAGCTCATCGAGTACGAACGCACCGGCCGGACCGGCAACATCAAGCGTAACGCCTGCCTCGACAACCCCATGCAGATAACCCGACACCAAGCCATCCGGCAGCTCGCCCCTGTCTGCCGGCGCCAGTTGATGCTTGACCGAAATACGCCACCGAGTGCGTTCGGCAGGATCGCCGGACAAGCTGTAATGCCGCAGCAAGCGCTGCCCGTCGGCGCCAGTAATACGCACCTGGACAAATTGGCCCGGCAGGAAAGCCGGCAGCAATCCACCGTCCTCCGCTTCCAGCACGAACGATTTGATGACGCTGCTTTCGCGCTGTACGTCAACAATGCGCATCCGCTTGAACGCTCGCGGTTCAGTTGCCTCTTGCATGACTATCGGACGGTGTCGAGCGCGGCAGGTTCAGATTCGGGCGCCCGCGTCTCCGCTTCGATCAGCCGTTGCAGGCTGCGTCGAAAGCGCAACGGCCCGGCGTCGAGCGGCAGGTCGAGATTAGGCGTTCGTTTGTTCGCCATACCCGCATGAACCGCGGTCAGGATCACGCGATCCTCTTCGAATGCATGACGAACGTCCTCGTTGAATTGACGCGATACGTTTTCATCGCGTTGATCGAAGTTGCGCATCTGGAACCAGAAATAGCGCGTGTTCGATTCATCGATTGGCGTCATGAAGTTGTACGAGTTCATCAGGAAGACTTGCTCGTGCAGCGGGCCTTCGTCGGACCCCGTGCCTGCGGGTGTGAACACGGCCTTGATAATCGCGTGCGATGGAAACCGGACTTCGTAATGCTGCTTGCGATCGCAGCGTCCCGAGAACTTCACGAAGCGCGCATAGAACGGCGCCACATCCACGTCTCGCATCCAGCGCGACACGACGACGCCGTCATCCGTCACCGACGTCTTCAGCGGCTCCGATTCGCACGCCGCGTTGCCGAACGAAGACGGATGAACCCACGCGACATGCGACGGATCAAGCAGGTTGTCCGTCACATAAAGATAGTTGCACGCGACGGTCATTGCATCGCCCTGGTTCATGCCCCACGCAGGATCGTTCCATTCCTCGACCGCGAAAATAGTGTCCGCATTCGCCTGCTCCGGCGCGCCCATCCAGATCCAGACCAGGCCGTAGCGCTCTTCAACGGGGTAGCTTCGAACGCGTGCGGCCGGTGGAACCTTCGTCATGCCCGGTGCCCGCACGCAGGTTCCCGAGCAATCGAATGTAAGGCCGTGGTAACCGCATTCAATCTGGCCGTCCTGCAGGCGTCCCATCGACAAAGGCAGCTTCCGATGCGGGCAAGCATCTTCCAGCGCGGCCACCCCGCCGTCAGGTTTGCGATACAAGACCACTGGCTCGCCCAGCAGCGTTACTGGACACAGGCCGTCGCCAATTTCGCTGCTCCATGCCGCCACGTACCACGCGTTTCTTAAGAACATTGCCCTCTCCGTTCTATTCCGATGCCAGCCGTTGCGACTGCTCACCCGCTCATCCCTTGGGACTCAGCTTAGGAACTCAAAATTGAAAAGAACAGAGGGCTAAAGCTTTGGCATCGTTTAGAATTTCTAAAACGACTTAGGCCCAGCCGCTCACCATGGACACACTTCCGCCACTGCGTGCGTTGCAGGTATTCGATACCCTGGGCCGTTGCGGGGGAGTGGTCGAGACAGCGCGCCGGCTTGGCGTTTCGCCGGGCGCGGTCAGCCAGCAAATCAAGCTTTTGGAAGATTCATTGGGCATGCGGCTGCTGGCAAAAGAAGGCAAGCGCCTTCGCCTGACAGCCGCAGGCGTGCGTTATCACGAGACCTGCGCAGCGGCGTTCGAAAGCCTGCGCGTGGCCGGCGCCGAGATTGAACGTGTCAGGAACAGGCGCAGCCTCAGCGTGAGCGCGTTGCCCTCGCTGTTGTCGAAGTGGCTGGCACCGCGCATCTACGAGTGGCAAAACACGCATCCGGAACTGGATGTATATCTGGACGGCACGCATTCGGAGCCGTCGCCCGATGGCCCCGAGATTGACTTCCGCATTACCTACGGCGAGCGGATGAATCATGCGGGCACGACGGTCGAACTCTTTCGTGACAGTGTCGTGCCTGTGTGCAGCCCGCGGTTGCTTGGTACCACCAAACCGCTCGTCAAGCTGGACCAGATCCTCGCTTATCCGTTGCTATCGATAGACTGGTTTCCCAAGTTCTCCTCGCCGCCATCGTGGAGCGAATGGTTTGCAACGCACGGCATTGAGTGTCCCGAGGACGTGCGCAGCAATCGCCTGGTGTTCTCGTTGTCGGGACTTGCGATACAAGCTGCCATTGAAGGCCATGGGTTCGTGCTGGCGCAGACATCGATGATCGTTGATGGCCTCAGCGCGGGCCGCCTCGTGTTGCCGTTTCCGGTCGGCGTTGCGCTGCCCTCGCCTTATTTCCTGACGTGGCAAGCGAGCAGTTTCGACCAGCCGCACTGCCGCGCTTTTCATCGATGGATTCTCACGCAAAGCCGCGAACAGCAAGCGCTCAACGACCGGATGCTTGGCGCCGGGTAAGCGCTCGCTGACACAAATAGAAGCGCGCTCAACTCATGTAGCCAAGATGCTCGGCCAGGATCACCGAGCCGATAACAACCAGAACCACCCCGCCCGCAATTTCCGCTCGCTGCCCAACAGCCTTGCCGAGAAAACGTCCGACCATCACGCCCAAGGTCACCATGATCAGCGTCGCGAGTCCGATGGTCGCAGCCGTCGAGAGAATATTCACATCGATGAAAGCGAGTCCCGCACCCACTGCCATTGCGTCGATACTCGTCGCGAATCCGGTGATCGCCAGCAGCCAGAAACTGTGGCTATCGGGCTTCTCGACTTCCGGCGTGGGCGTGCGCAGACCCGCGCTGATCATGCGTACGCCGAGCACGAGCAGCAAGCCAAACGCAATCCAGTGATCCCACGAGGCCACATACGGCGCAGCGGCCTTGCCGAGCGCCCAGCCGACCAGCGGCGTGATGGCTTCAATCACGCCAAAGATCAGGCCGGTGCGAAGCGCTTCGCGCATCCGCGGACGATGTAGCGTGGCGCCCTTGCCGACTGCAGCGGCGAAGGCGTCCGTCGACATGGCGAAGGCGAGCAGGAGAGTAGAAGCGATATTCATGGAGAGGTGGAGTTGTCGTTAAGGCATTCAGGTCGGGCGAGAACATGCGATGCAGCGGTGAGCCCGACCGGTCTCTCCGATGCATCGATGGTCTTGCCAACCAAAAGCTGAACGGTTGCTCATGCCACGGTTCGATCGAACCAAGCGTGTTGACATGAGCGCTTCCAGTAAATGGAAGCCGGCTACTCCCCAAAGACGGACGGAGACTATCACGATTGAAATGAAATCGTAATCTTTCCCCGGCGGCGCGAAGGGACTCTTCCTGACTGCGTGAAACGAAAACGAAAGCAAGAACGAAAGTTCGAGCCGATACAATGCGGCCAGCCCGTCAGACGTGACTAACCTCCCGATCCAATCTGCCGCACGATGCCGAACCCGAACTCCATGCCGTCGTCTGACCGTGCGTGCCCAGCGCAGCACGGCGCCCCGTGCTGCTCGTGCATGACGGCCGTCCGCGATGAAAGCTGACGCGCCGCCCGCCACGGTTCTGAGGAAGCGTCGCATCCGGTCGCGCTGGACTGCGGTCGGCATGGCGAGCACGCTGTCGCACCATCCGTTGCTTGCGGGCGTAGCCGGCACCGTGGCCGCGGTATTGATGGCGAGCGTGTCGCTCGTTACGTTGTATCAGGGGCGCCAGGGCGTGCTCGACCACGCCCACGATACATCGGCGAATCTCGTCGCCATAATCAGCAGCGACCTCGCCCGCAATGTCGAAATCTACAATCTGTCGCTCAACGCAATGGTCGAAGGCGCGGAAAATCCGGCCATGATGGGACTTCCGCCCGCCTTGCGCCGGCAGATCCTCTTCGACCGGGCGACCTCCGCTGCCTACATCACTGGCGCCTACGTGCTCGACGCGCACGGCAAGGTCACGGCAGTAAGCAAGGACATCCCTCTCTCGCCGGGCTCGTTCGCCGACCGCGAATATTTCTACGCGCAGCAGCGCAGCCCCTCGACCGGCCTGTTTTTCTCGCATCCGTTTGCGTCGCGTTTGCGCGGGACGCCGACCATCGGCATGAGCCGGCGGATCAACGCACTCGACGGCTCGTTCGCCGGCATCGCGCTGCTTGCGTTGAACGTCGCGTATTTCGACTCGTTGCTGGACAAGCTCAACGTAGGCGCCCAAGGATCGATCTTCATCGTCCATCAGGACGGCACAATGATCGCCCGCAAGCCTTTTCGCCACGACGTGATCGGGCGCAACGTCGCCGTTTCGCCCACTTTTTCGCGCATGACGAACGCCGCGTCGGGGTCGTACGCGGCGACCTCTCCCGTCGATGGCGTGCGCCGCCTTTACACGTTTTCGCATGTGCCGGGAACACCGTTCATCGCCGCCGTGGCCCCTGCTGAGGACGAAGTACTGGCGCCGTGGCGCGAACGCAGCCGGATCGTCGGGGCGCTAACATTGCTGTCGGGCTTGAGTTTCGTCGCGGTGTCGTGGCTGCTTGCGCTGTCGCTGCGCGAACGCGCCCGCGCGCAGGAGGAACTCGTCCGGCTGGCCGGCACCGACGCGCTCACCGGCCTGCCGAACCGGCGCGCCTTCGACGAACGCATGGACGACGAATGGCGCCGCGGCCGCCGGGCGGGTACACCGTTGTCGGTGTTGTTCATCGACGTGGATTATTTCAAGGCCTACAACGACACCTACGGCCACGCGCTCGGCGACCACGCGCTCGCCACGGTGGCGCACAGCATTGCCACGACCGTGCGCCGTCCGGGCGATATCCCCGCGCGCTACGGCGGCGAAGAATTCGTCGTGCTGCTGTCCGATACACCCCTGGAAGGCGCGCAGCATATTGCCGAAACGATCCGGCAGCATGTGCTGGCCTGCGCAATTCCTCATCGGGCGAGCGCGCTTGGGGTGGTGACCGTGAGCATAGGCTGCGCGACGGCGTCGCCGCCGGGTCTCGCCGGCGTGTACGGGTTGCTCGGCACCGCCGACCAGCAGCTCTACAAAGCGAAGGCCGCAGGGCGCGACTGCGTCCGGCCGCTCGCCCACGCGGCCGCCCCGATAGAGAGTTCCTAAGCACGCCGGCGGGTCCGCAAATTTCGGGCAAACGCGCGCAGACTTGCTCTACAGCCGAAGCAAACACATGATTTGCAAGGATTTTTCTCGTCTGTATAATGCGACCTTCCCTCCCAAGGCCACTTCCCATGAGCAGACTCCTCTTGCTTGCTGCGCTGACGCTAGGCGCAACGCTAGGACCGATGCAAGGCGCGGTGGCCCAGGAGCGCGCTCCAGAGGCCGCCCAGCAAGATGCCGCGGCCAGTGACGCCAGCGTCGAAGCCACGCACCAGGTCTCCCGGCTGATCTCCGAAAAGTTCGGCGTCGCACGGGCGAAAGCGGAGCAGATTTCATCCGCTGTCATGTCGGCAGCATCGAAATACTCGCTTCCTCCCGCTCTCCTCCTCGCCATCATCTCCGTTGAATCCCGTTTCAAGGAAAAAGCCCGCGGCTCCAATGGCGCAACCGGGCTGATGCAGGTCGTGCCGGCCGCGCACAAACAACTTGTGCGTAATATCGACCTGACCGAAGCGAAGGCGAATATCGAAGCCGGATCGGCGATCCTGCACGGTTATGTCCAGTCCGCTCGCGGCGACGTGGGCGCGGCACTAAAGAGCTACGGCGGCTCGAAAGCCTACGCGGAGAAGATCAGCCTGCGAGCCAAGGCATTCGCCCCGGAATTCGGCTCCGGCACTGCTGCTGACACCGACGCCGGCGCGCAAACAGCCGGCGACTGATTGGCAGCTTTCGCGCGCAGTCCTCGCACCTGAATACCTTCTTAATACTTGCTTGTTCGCTCGGCGCGCCTCCACGCGTCGCGCGGACCGCTTTTTGCTCCCCTCATACAGGACACGCCTGATTTTCATCGGGCACTAAACAAGCAAAGATTAGTAAAGTCGCGCTCCCGCGGCTAAGCCCTAATACGGTTGCCTTCCAGACCGCCCGCTTTCGATTCCCCGAAGCGTCCCCGGTTGGCTAACCGATCGCCTCATTTTCGAGGAATTCGTGACACGACGCCCCTTCGAAGCGGATCACGATCAGTTCGCTTTATGGCATCCCAAGCGCCTGCCCACCCGCATGCCTGAGCAGCGGGTCGTGATTGCGCATCGCGACCCCATGATCGGCGAGTCGTTTGTGCTGCTGCTTGGGTTGAAAGGGCTGGCGGCGCAGCACGTAAAGGATGTGGAAGCGCTCACGCTCCTGATTGAAGACTGGCATCCGCAGGCATTGATGATCGATACGCGCCTCGCGACCGGCGAGCACGCCGGTTTCGTGCGCAAACTCAGCGATAACCCGAGCCACGCCGGCACGCTGCTGCTCGCGTTCAGCAATTTCCTGCCGGAAGATCCGGTTGCGGTGTTGCAGGAAGCAGGTTACGACGGCCATTGCCGCCGTCCCTGTCCCATGTGGCGCATCTCTGAGGTTCTCAGCGATTTTTTCGCGCTGAACAGAGCATCGATGAGTTGATAGATTGACGAGCTAACGAGTCAACGCAGCACCAGTTCCCGCAACTCGTCGATATTGAATGGTTTCGCGAGAATCGTTACCCCGGTGTGGCGCGCGCGCTCGAATTCATCGGCATAACCGGTCATCAGCGCGATCCGCTGCGTGGGCCAGGCGCCACGTACTTTCTCAGCCAGGTCGATGCCGTTAAGCCGGCCGGGCATTTGTATATCCGACAACACCAGGTCAAAGCGACTGCCTTCGCTGAGCAGGTCGAAGGCTTTATCGGCGGTGAGCTCGTGGCGTACGTCGCAGCCAAACGTAGCGAGCACCGCCGCCACGCCCGCCGCCACTTCCTCGTTGTCTTCTACCAGCAAGATCGAACCGGGATGTACCGGCGCCGGCGCAGCATTGTCCGGTGAATCTGGCGTGAGAGCCGCGACTTCCGGCGCAGTCCCGGTGGACGGAACGTGGTATCGGGGCAGATAAAGCCGCACGGTCGTGCCACGGCCCGGCACGCTGTCAAGGCGCGCCGTGCCGCCCGCCTGCTCACTTGCCGCCAGCACTTGCGCCAACCCCAAACCCGTTCCTGAGCCGCTCAGCTTGGTCGTGAACAGGGGTTCGAATGCGCGCCGCGCGGTCAACTCCGTCATGCCCTCGCCACTGTCGGTGAAAGCAAGCAGCGCGTACTCGCCGTCGGGTAAAACATTGTCGGCCGTCACGCGAACGTTCTGGCTGCGGATCACGAAACGGCCGCCGCGCGGCATTGCATCGCGGGCATTCACGGCAATATTGATGATCGCGAACTCAAGTTCGGTAGCGTCCGCACGAACCTGCCACATGTCCGGCGACACCTGCACCTTCACCTGGACCTTCTCGCCGGCCGCCGTTTCGATCAGCCCGGTCGCCGCGGGCAGCCAGACAGCGAGGTCGATCGGCTCCTGCTTGAGCGGCTGCTTGCGCGCGACACTGAGCAAGCGTCTGGCGAGCGCTTCAGCACCGGCGGTCGCGCGCTCCACGGCCAGGACTTCCCGTTCCAGCCCGTTGAAATTCTTGCGCCGCGCGAGCTCCATATTCGCCGATACCACCATCAGCAAGTTGTTGAAATCGTGCGCGACGTTCGCCACCAGATTGCCGAGCGCGCCCATGCGCCGCAATTGCCGGCTGGATGCTTCAGCCGAAAGCCGCATGGCAACCTCCGCCTGCCATCGCTCCCATGCGGCCTGTTGCGCCCGCAACTGGTGCAACGAAAACAACACGAGCAGCCAGACCGCGACGCACGGCGCCGCCGTGATCACGGCGATCAGCGAGTAGTGCTTGCGCCACTCCGCGAAAATCGCATCGGTCGGAATCGCGCTTGTCACATAGAGCGGGTAATCCCCCGCACGGCGAAACGCCACCACGCGTTCCACACCATCAACGCTTGAGCGAATCCGGATGCGGCCGAATAGTTCGTTGTTGCGCATGGCGCTGGTGAACGCCGTGTCGCGAGCGTGGGTGATGCCGGGACGGCTCGGCGGCTCGCGCACGAGAATGCCGCCGTCGCGCCGGAACAAGCCGACGCTCATGCCCGGTTCACCATTCGACAGATCGCGATAGAAACCCGCGAAATAATCGCGTTTGAGCGCGATCGACACGACGCCCGCAAAGTGGCCGTCGTTCAGGCTACGGCCGACGCTGGTGGTAAACACATTTTCTTGCTGGATGCTGCCAAGGAGCGGCAGTGAAAAATACGGGTCCGGGCGGATGGAGCGAGCCGAAGTAAAGTCGTCGCGATTCGCGATTGACACGGACGGCACGGGGAAATAGCGGTTGCTGGCGAGCATCTCGCCTTTCACGCCAAAGATGGTGATGCCTGCCACCTGATCAAACGAGTCGCCGATCACGCTCAGGCGGTCATGGATGGCTTTCTGGTTCGCGGTGATCTGGGCGTCGTTGCTGTCGGCGAGCATTTCCACAATACGCGTGGAGATTTCGCGGTTGAGATCGAGTACCTTGACCGCTTGTTCATCGGCGACACGCGCGACGCGGTCGGCGATGTCATTCGATTCGGTCATGCGGCGCTGATAATCGTAATAACCGTAGCCGAGCAAAAACACGATCGGAAAGAGGATCGATGCCGCCAGCACGACCAGCAGCATTCGCCGGGTCGCGGCGAAATTGCGCAGCGGCAATGGCAAGTCGAGTCCGGCGGAATCCGAAGAGTGCAAAGCGTCAAAGCTCCAAGGTTGCGCTCGCTCGCGCCGGGGTTGGTCGGTTTTGCGGGCGGGCAGTTCTGCCAGCAGTTAGCAAGCAACAGCTAACAGACTAACAACTAGCAGAACCCGTGAGCGCTAAACCTGAGAACAAGCGAGACATCCAACCCCGTTACTGCGGCTTCGACATTGTCCCACTCCCATTTGGCGATGTGGTCGAGTTGCTATTTGCGCTGGAACCATTGCTCTTCATGTTAGGCGTGGCGCCTGTGCCTGTGCCCATCCCGCCACCGACCGCGTTGCCTCCGGGCGCATTGCTCATTCCCGCTCCGTTGGAGCTGCCAGCATTCCCACCGCCGCCGCCCACCCCCGCGCCGCCGGCCGAACCTCCACCCGCTGAACCACCTCCCGATCCGCCGCCTGCGCCACCACCCGCTCCGCCTCCCCCGCCGCCGGCCTGCGCGTAAACACTGCCCACGCCGCCCGACAGACCCAGCACGAGCGCAGACACCAAAAGCTTCTTGGTTACGTTTTTCATTGCAGCCTCCTTGAAATACCGTTGAGTGCGTTGCGCAGGACTTTTGTCGCAACGCTCGCTCTTAAGCTAGTGCAAGGGGCATGCCGCACAAGCGGCTATTCGATGGCCGGTAACGCTTGCCTGGCGGGCATTTCAAGGTTTGGACGGCAGCAGTACTTGTGACCTTGAGCCAGCTTTTTGACCAGCTTTTGCGCAACACATAGTCTGATCCGAAACGCACAAAACAAAAAACCGGGCTTGCCAGCCCGGTTTTCGATTCGAGGTAGTTCGGTCTTACCAGCCTTGTTGCTGGTAATAACCTGCCTGCGGTTGCGGACCGCACGGTACATAAGCGCGGCGATAGCTGTCGTAGCAGTATCCCGGGGGCGGGCCCGGCTGGGCGTAGACCGGCTGTGCATAAACAGGTTGCGCGTAGACCGGTTGATACACCGGCTGGGCATAGACAGGTTGTGCGTACGTCGGCTGAGCCACGGCGGACCCGACCAATGCGCCAATCACCGCGCCGCCCAGCAATGCGCCGACAACCGCGCCACCGTCCCCGCCACCCCCGTGTGCGGACGCCTGACCCGACATGGCAAGACTTCCGGCCAACACCAACACTGCAGCTACGCGTTTCATTTGAGTTCTCCAGATCCCGTGGTCGGGACTATGGAACCGATCTTATGCGGGTACAGAAGAAATAACTGATGCAGTTGGTAACGGATCATTTCAGCGGATACATCTTCGGGTGCTGTTTGGTACCCGTGCGCCCGCGTTCATCACGCTTCAGTCGATGCCCGGCGGATAGCCCGTTCCACCGCGCCGGTCTCGCCGTGCGGCACGAAGATATAACCCTGTCCCCAGACCGTCTGGACATAACGCGGGTCCGATGGATCGGCCTCCAGCAAGCGCCTCAGCCGCCATATCGACACATCCAGGCTACGGTCCCTGTACGTTCCGGCCTGACCACGCAGCTTCTCGTTCAACTGAGCGCGCGTGAGTACGACCATTTCGTTCTTCACGAAGATCTTCAGCGTCGCGAATTCGCCGGAACGTAATGGCACACGCTCGCCGTTGTGACGGAGCTCGCGCGCGGCGAAATCGACTTCGTAGGGGCCGAATCGATAAGGCGGCCGGTCCTCCGGCGCGCCGGGCGACGCCGCGTCGCGACGTCTCAGCACCGTGCGGATGCGCGCAAGCAATTCACGTGGATCGAAAGGTTTGGCGAGGTAATCGTCGGCGCCCAGCTCAAGGCCGATCACGCGATCGATAACATCGGAACGCGCTGTCAGGAAGATCACCGGGATGTCGTCGCCGGCCGCCCGCAGTTCGCGCAATGCACTGATGCCATCCTGCTCGGGCATCATCACGTCGAGCACCACAATTGACGGCCGCTCGACGTCAAGACGTCGTTTAAGGCCTGTACCGTCGTGCAGCACCGAGACTGCCAGGCCGTTGCCTTGCAGGTATTCGCGAACGAGGTCGCGCACTACGGGGTCGTCGTCGACGAGAAGGACATGATGGGTCATGCGATTCATTCTAAGACGCCAAAGCGCCTTTTCGCGATACCGATTCCTTTCCGCTTCTTTCATCGAATTGCACGGCAAGCGATCGCTCAAATCTCCTGATCAAAGCGCTTGGCCGCCCGGGCCAACGCGCACGGGCTTTTCAAGCCGGTGCCGCCGGTCATTTTTGCGGCAGTTTCGGGTAAGAATCGGTAACGATCTTTGAGCCGATGAAAAACCGTAGTTTTCCTATGCCAGCTAAAATTTCACCATGACTACCTCTGTATTGATCGTCGACGACGACCTCGCGGTGTGCGACCTCCTGAGCCGCTTCCTGAAAGCGCGCGGACTCGACGTTTCCGTCCTGCATGACGGCACCGACCTGCGCGGGCGGCTGGAATATGCACGTCCGTCCATCGTGGTGCTCGACATCATGATGCCGAACCTGGACGGCATCGCTGCGCTTCGCCAGGTGCGTGCCGCCGGTGACGACATCCCCGTGATCTTCGTGACCGCACGCGACAGCGTGACGGACAAGGTGGAAGGGCTGGAACTCGGCGCCGACGATTACCTCGCCAAACCCTTCGATCCGCGCGAACTGCTTGCCCGCATCGACACCGTGTTGCGGCGGCGCGCGCCCGCATCGACGGCGCGGCCGGAAGCCCGCGCGAGCGAACGCTTCGGCCGCTTCGAGTTGGACTTCGTGACGCGTGCGCTGGTGAGCGACAACGAGCGCATTCCGCTGCGCGACAGCGAATTCGCGTTGCTCAAAGTGCTGGTGCGGCATCCGTACAAAGTGTTGTCGCGCGTTCTTATCCACGATCTCGTGCATCGCGACGACAGCACGTTCAGCGATCGCAGCCTCGACGTGCCCATCTGGCGCTTGCGCCGGATTATTGAGGAAGATCCGGCCAGCCCGCGTCATGTGCAGACGGTGCGCGGCCAGGGTTATGTCTTCATTCCCGATCCCGACGGTGCGCGCAATATGAACTCGGCGGAGCAATCGGCGCCTCCCATGCCGGCACCCTCCGCGCCTGATCGCGCATCAACGGTATGAAACTTTTCGGCACGGCGCGGGATCACGATTCGCGCAGCAACCCACGCGTCTGGAATAGCGGCCGGTCAGGTCGCGGCAATCCGTTCAACACGCTGTTCGGGCGCATGGCGCTTATTTCGCTGGTCGTGCTGTTTGCCGTGCAGGCTTGCTGGTTCGCGGTGATCACCGTGCAGCGGCCGCATCACGATGCCGAAGGTTATGCGCGCGGCTTGATGCTGGTACTTGCCGCAGCCAATGACGACGCGCGCGAGGGCGTGCGGCTCGCGCCCGCGTTGAGCGTGCAATTGGTGTTGTCATCGAACCTGCCGGAAGGCATCACGTTGCGCGAGCCTGACAACGGTCCCGTCGTGCATTTGCTGCGTGAATTAAGGAACGTGTTGCCGCCGGGCACCCGGCTCGCCGTCGATGGTCCCAAGCACGCGCAGCGTCTCTGGGTCCGTTATCCGAACAGTCCGAACTGGATTGTGACGCCGGTCGACCTGCCGCCTGCACCGCCCATCATGATTGAATCGGTGGGAATGTTGCTGGCCGCCGTGATCCTTTCACTGGTCGCGGCGTGGCAATTGCAGCGGCCGTTGTCGCGCGTGGCGCAAGGCGCGCGTCAGTTCGGCGCGGGCGAGCGGCCGGTCCCGGTTGACGAGCGCGGACCGCGTGAGCTGCGCGACCTGATCCGCGCGTTCAACCAGATGATGCGGCGAATCAACGACGCCGACGACGAGAAAGCCGTGATGCTGGCCGGCATCGCGCACGACCTGAAAGCGCCGCTCACGCGCCTGAAATTGCGGGCGAGTGTGCTGGTCCAGGACGACGCTGAGCGCGCGCATTTCATTGGCGATATCGACTCGTTGACGCGCATCGTGCAGCAGTTCCTGGAGTTCGCGGCCAACGTGCCGACGAGCGGGCCGGCGATCAACGTCGACGATTTTCTTGCAGAGCAGTTTGCGCAGGACGAAGCAGGAGACACCCCGCTGTTCCGCCTCGACCTGGCCGCGGGTAATGCGTTCCAGTTGCCGCGTACCTTGCTGGATCGACTGGTGACCAATCTGGTCGACAACGCGCTGGAACACGGCGCTCCGCCCGTCGATATCACCACGGGCAAGCGCAACGGCGAGTGGTTCATCACGGTCCGCGACTACGGCAATGGCATTCCGCCCGAGCGTCTGGACGATGCCCGCAAGCCGTTTGTCCGCCTGGACCCGGCGCGAGCGGGCGATGGTCATTGCGGGCTGGGACTCGCCATCGTAGGACGCCTCGCGCAGGAACTCGGCGGCCGCTGCGATATCGGCAACGCGTCAGACGGCGGCCTCATCGTGCGGATTGTCATTCCAATGGCCGAACCCATCCGTGCGGGTTGCGGCCCGGCTTTGCAGACTGCCCGCGTGCCCGAAGCCGTCATGGCTTCCTGAACACCGCCTGTTCGAGTTCATCGAAGTTGAATGGCTTCGGCAGCAAGGTCGCGCCGCTTAACTCGTCGCCAAGCTCGGCCGCAAGACTCGTCCCGTAACCCGACGCCAGCACCACACGCACGCGCGGCTGCACGCGCTTCATCGCGCGCGCCAGGTCGAGGCCCGACATGCCGGGCATGCGGACGTCGGTGAGCAGGACATCGAACAATTGCTGCGCGATCACGTCGAGTGCGGCCTGCGCGCTGTCCACCGACACCACGTTGGCGTCGAGCAATTCCAGGAGCTCGCGCGTTGCTTCGCGAGTGTTGGCGTCGTCCTCTACGATCAGCACGCGCAGCGGTTGAGACTCGGGCTGCACGTCGGGCGCGTCCGGCATATCGGGCGCTTCATACACCCGCGTGCGGAACATCCAGCGCACCTTGCGCGCCAGCGCATCGCGCCGATACGGCTTGCTGATCAGCGCCACGCCCGGATCGAGCCGGCCGCCATGCACGATCGCGTTTTCGGTATATCCCGATGTAAACAACACTTCGAGCGCCGGTAGCATTTCCTTCGCGCGCCGGGCCAGTTCGACGCTGCGCATGGGTCCCGGCATCACGACGTCGCTGAACAGCAAATCGACGTGCACGCCGCTCTCCAGCACACTCAGCGCGCTCTGGGCATCCACGGCTTTCAGCACCTGGTAACCCAGCTGGGTCAGCATGTCCACGGCGGTCGCGCGAACGTTCGGATCGTCCTCGACCACCAGGATTGTTTCCGTGCCGCCCGTCACCGGATCGTTCGCGGCTTCCACGCGCACGGCCTCATCTTCCATCGATCGCGGCAGATACAGCTTGACCGTCGTACCGTGGCCCGGCTCGCTATAGAGCTTGATGTGGCCGCCGGTTTGTTTCATGAAGCCGTACGCCATGCTCAAGCCCAGGCCAGTGCCGCGGCCTTCAGGCTTGGTCGTATAGAACGGCTCGAAGACGCGCGCAAGGGTTTCCGGCGTCATGCCGCAACCCGTATCGGAGACGGCAACCATCACGTACTGGCCGCTCGCCAGGTCCTCGTGATAGCGCGTGTATTCGTCATCGAGCATCGCGTTGCCCGCTTCGATGGTCAGGCGCCCCGCGCCGTCCATCGCATCGCGGGCGTTGATCGCCAGATTCACGATCACGTTCTGCAAATGATTCGGGTCGGCAAGCGTGTTCCAAAGGCCGCCCGACACCACCGTTTCCAGTTCGATGGTTTCGCCGAGCACGCGGCGCAGCATGTCGTCGGAACTGCGCAGCAAACGCGAAATATCGAGCGCCACGGGTTCAAGCGGTTGCCGGCGCGCGAATGCCAGTAATTGCGATGCGAGCTTCGCGCCGCGCTCGACCGCTTCATGCGCGCTGGTGAGGCGCCGCGTCAGGGCTTCGTTGCCATTCGATTCCTGCACGGCGAGTTGCAGGTTTCCGCCAATCACCTGCAGCACATTGTTGAAATCGTGGGCTACGCCGCCGGTCAGCTTGCCGACGGCTTCCATTTTCTGCGATTGCGCCAGCGCAGCAGCCGTTTCGCGCTGTTCCGCTTCGATCGCCCCTAATGCCCTGGACGCCTCTTCAATGCGTTCCTCCAATGTCTCCCGATGCTTTTCCAATGCTTCGCTCAAGCGCTTTTGCTCTTGCAGCGCGGCGTCGAGTGAACGCACGCCGAGCACGCGCTCGGTGATATCGCGGGAGATGGAGACAAACCACTCCACTCCGCCGGGTCCGGTCACCGGCGACACCGAGATGTCCCAGTATTTCGGCGTACCTTTCGCTGTCGGGCAAGGCGCTTCGAAACGCGAATGCCGGCCTTGCCGGGCGCCGTCCATTGCTCCGATCAGCAGATGCCGCGATTCCTCCGGCCACAGAGATGCCCACGACTTGCCCTTGAGCGGCGCGAAGTCATCGATTTCCATCAGGCAGATGCCGTTGGCGTTCATGAATTCGAGGGTTCCGTCGAGCCGCAGGATCTTGATGCAGTCCGTGCTGCCGTTCAGCACACTCAGGAAAAACCCGCCGGAATCGAGCGAAAGGGGCGGCGTGTTGTCGGGCTGGTGATCCGTTGCTGGCGCGCTTTCCGGCTCAGAACCGGGCTCGGAAGCGGGCTCGGGCGCGGCCGGAATGGCGCCATGAAAACCGAACGGCTTGTCGGCGGGCATCAAGGGGTCTGGCTGCTGGACCGGCGCCGGGACGCTGTACGCACCCGTGTCGTCGAGACGTGCGATCACGGGATCGGGACTAGCGGAGTCGGTCATGAATCGGGCACTGGAGAGAGAACGGCGAGGGCAGCGCGAGGCGATTTTCTAGCGATGCGCTGCAACGTGATCGGGAATAGAAAGCAAGCACCGCGCCAGTGCAGGGAAACAAGGCCACATAGGACTGCGGGCATAGCTGAGGCTTATGCAGCACTTGCTTCATGCAACCACTGCCCCATGGCGTTCACACGACGCGTGTAAAAAGCAACCCGGCGACGGGTAGTTATTGCGTGGTTATCGCGTATTTATTGCGAAAATGACCTTTTCCCGGATGGCTTGAGCGTGATCGCGAAGACACCGGTACAGTCGATCACCACGCGAAATTTGCTGTCCGGACAGGGCATGAATTGATGGGGTTCGGGACGCACAGACATCACGACTATCGTGACAATGCGCGACCTTGAATCATGAAATGGCGGCGCCGTGCGCGCTTCTTGCTCACCCGGATACTTCGCTCCCCGGTTGCGCGGCGCCTGTCACGGCCGTCACGCCGGATCGCCGATCGACCATTTTCGTCAGGTCTTTTTCGACGCGCGTAATTCTCCGTCATGGATAACCCGCCGGGCGCACTGCGCCACGGCAACATGGAGACGCCTCATGCCTCAAGCCACGACGCAGGCCGTTCAGTCGCCGCGCTTTTCCTCCCCGTTTGCCGCAGCCGTACACGACGGCCTCACGCACGCGCCGCAAAAAGAATTGCCATCGATGTATTTGTATGACGAAGTCGGCTCCGCCTTGTTCGAAGTCATCACCGCGTTGCCGGAATACGGCGTAACGCGTGCAGAAGAGCGCGTATTGAATGCGCATGCCGCCGATATCGTGGCCGCGTTGCCGCGCAATGTGACTGTTGCCGAGCTCGGCAGCGGCAGCGGCCGTAAGACGCGGCGAATCCTGGAGGCGCTGTGCAAGAAGCGGCCGACCGAATACTGTCCGATCGAAATTTCGCCAACTGCATTGCAATTGTGCCGGCGGGAGTTGGGCGATATTGAACGGATTTCGATTGTGGGCTACGAGCGCGATTATCTGGCGGGGCTGGCGGAAGTCAGTGCCAACCGGAAGGACGGAGAAGTGTTGCTCGTCCTGTTTCTCGGCAGCACGATTGGAAATTTTGCGCGGCTGGCGGCTACGCGATTTTTAAAATCGATTCGCGGCATGCTCAAACCGGGCGATTCGTTGCTGCTCGGAATGGATTTGCTCAAGCCGCTGGAAGTGCTGATTCCGGCGTACGACGATCCGATTGGCGTGACGGCCGCGTTTAACCTCAATTTGCTTGCACGGATCAACCGCGAACTGGACGCGGACATTCCGCTGGACGCGTTCGAGCACGTGGCGCGCTTCAATCCCGACGCTCGCAGTGTGGAAATGCACTTGCGTGCGAAGCGCCCGGTGAAGGCAACGATTCGCGCGGCGGAATTGACCGTGGAATTCCTTCAGGGCGAGACGATCTGGACAGAGAGCAGCCATAAATATCTCGCCGGGGAGGTCGGGCCGTTAGCCGCGGATGCAGGGTTCGAATTTACGAGGCAGTGGCTGGACGACGAATGGGGATTTGCCGAGAGTTTGCTGGTGGCAAAGTAACGAGATTCGTTATCTCGCAATGGATGTGCGGCCGGAATTGAAGGCAGCGCATTGAGGCTTGTTTGAAGCCTTGATGCGCTGCCGTTTTTGATTCTGGCAACTGCCACGACGCCACACGATGGATGGCGCAAGCCGCGCGTAGGACTGGCCGGCGACGCGAAGAAATGTCAAAAATCGAGTCGCGTGAAATTCTTCAGATCAATGCTCAGCATGCCTTACTGATATGTTAATCTGATAAACCAACTTTCCCGGCTTCACCGATAAGACCGAAAACTTCGTTCACGTCTTTGAAGAACAATCAATGGACGATGAACGCCACTTCGCAAGACCAATTTTCATACCTAATCTTTACGCGTTGGTACGGTCACGTCCACTGCTACGCCAGTCCATTGTGTTGTCATCTTGGTGGCCCCGTCCAGGCATGCCAAACGCGCTATGGACAATCGAACATTCACGCGGCGGCTCTATTTTTTGCGGACTACCCAAAACGATTGCGCCCGGCCACACCTTCGAAAACAGACCGGTATATCTGCTGCTGGGCGAGCACTGGAGTCACCATCGCGGATATCCTGGAGGGACACTGGAAGGAGATCAAGCTGTCCACAAAAGCGCTCTCTCCGGGCAACGTGACAGCTGTATCAGCGTTTGTCGCACGGGTATTGACTCGTCGCGCCAAGATCCATTGTGAGTTCGCCAGCACGCGGGGAAACACAAACCCATTGTGGTCAAAGGCGGAAACGGAAGTGTAGTGTTGGAGCCCATGGTCGACCGGAGTACTCGCGAATTCTACTATTCGGTCGTAACGGCCTTTAGAGATACAAATGCAAAGGGCCCCGAGATTGGGACCCTTTGATAGCTGGAAAACGGCAGGCGGAACACCCCCTTAGCACGAAGGTAGTCGGGGACTAGCGCGACTTTTTACACTGCGCTACCACTGCCTCAGAATCCCGGATGATTCTGTGCCCAATTGAGTAGACCCGTACGTTCCGGGAAGGCCCCCCGAAGGTTCTTGCAACCAGCTTTCGTAGCCTGGCGCCGTCACACCCTGAGGTCAAGATTCGAGATTTTCCGACAGCTGGCGAAATAGTATTTTGTACTGGCTCAAAGGCGTTCAACTTAGGAAATACAGAGCCGAAACTCGTTCAGGTTCCACTCACAACAACCCCTTCAATGCTGCTCAAACCGTTCGAACCGCTTCTCGATATACCGCTCTTCGCTGACGAGATCCGTGACGCGCGCATGCGGCGGCCCTCGGCGCAGCCATTCAAGCATCAGGTCGACTTGATTCGCCGGTCCCTGGATCATGGCTTCAACCGTTCCGTCCTCCAGATTGGCCACCCAGCCGCGCACACCTAGCGCATGCGCCCGGCGCACGGTCGCATGGCGGAATCCCACTCCTTGCACCAAGCCCTTCAGGTGCACGTAATACGTTTCTATTCGAACATCCAGGTCTGGACTTGGCATGCTTGCTTCTCCCGATTAGTGCCGATTCGCCACGCCGCCAGATGAGTGCCAAAAGCACGCCCCGGCAAACGCCATCAGGCCGCATTTTAGACAAGACCGGCAAAACCGGCAGTGCGCATGGGATTATCGAGATCATCCAGCACGAAGCCGCGACCAAAGCGCCGCTACGCCTTCACCCCAAACGAAACGGCTGAGCACCTTCGGATATGTCGCTACTCCCCCGCCGCGCGACCGCTTCGCGCGGTAACGTCACTTCGAATACCGTGCCGCTCTCTGCGTCGGAGCGTACTTCCACTCGGCCTCCGTGCATCTGCGCAATCTCGCGCGTGATGTAAAGCCCCAGTCCAAGCCCGCCCGTTTCCTGCTGCGGCCGCCCCGACCGATACGGCGCGAAAATGGTCGGCAATACATCGACGGGAATCTCGCCTGCGTTTTGCACACTGATCAGGACGTCGTCGGGAGCATCGCCGTTCAGGCGCACCTGAATAGCCGACCCTTCGCGTCCGTGCGTCAACGCGTTGCCGATCAAATTCGAAAACACTTGCGACAACAGATCGCCATCGCCCTGCAGCAGCGTGTCGCCATCGCGGAAAATGAAGATGCGTCCCTTACCCACCCGCGCTTCGTATTCTTCAACGATATTCTTCGCCAGCGTCATCAACTCCACGGCCCGAGGCTGCAGCGTCACGCGCCCGCCACGCAGCCGCGCCAGATTGAGCAGCTGGTCGACCATGCGCACCATCCGCATGCCACTGCTCTTGATACGCGTGCCGATATTCGCGACGTTTTCATCCGGCACGAACCGCGCAAGATATTCCGCCGATGCAATCACCGCCGACAAAGGCGTACGCAGATCGTGGCCGAGCACCGCCATGAGCATTTCGTTGGCATCGAGGAGTTGCTGCACCGTCGCCAGTTGCGTGGCGAGCTGCTGCTTCTGCTTCTCGATCTGGATGAATACATCCACCTTCGAATTCAGGATCCGCGAGTCGTACGGCTTGTACAGGAAGTCCACCGCGCCCGCTTCGTATCCGCGAAACGTGCGCCCGGTGTCCTGCGCGGTCGCCGTCAGGAAGATGATCGGCACATGCGCCGTACGCGGACTGCCGCGCATGAGTTCGGCCAATTCGAAGCCATCCATGCCGGGCATGTTGACATCGAGAATGGCGAGCGCGACTTCGTGCTTGAGCAAAAGCTCGAGCGCCGCCGGACCCGAGCTGGCCGCGAGCACCGAAATGTCCGGCCGCGCGAGCGAAGCTTCCAGCGCAGTGATGTTGTTCTGCACATCATCGACGATCAGGACGTAAATGGGCGGCCTGAGCGGCTGCCTGGCAGGTTGCCTGATGTGTTCCATTAGCGGAGTTCCATTAGCGTGTCGGCTCCAAGTCAACCGCGTTGGCGGCGCGTGCCCGCCACCATGGCGCCCAAACGCGCGGTCATGACGTCGAGTGTAAGAATGTCGTGCACGCCGCCGCGCGCGATGGCGCCAAGCGGCATGGCGCTAGCCACCGCGGTTTGCGGTTCCTGCACCCAGCAGCGCCCGCCTGCCCGCGAGATCGCGACCAGTCCGCGCGCGCCGTCGTCGTTGGCACCGGACAACACGACGCCAAGCAGCGTATTGGCGAAACAGAGCGCCGCCGATTCAAACAACACATCCACCGACGGCCTCGAAAACCGCACGGGCGGATCGACGGAAAGGGAGATCGTGCAGTCGGGCTCGACCAGCATGTGATACCCCGGCGGCGCCACATAGATCGTGCCCCCGGCGATCTCGTTCTTGTCGTCAGGCTCGACGACCGGCAGCTTGCAACGCGCGGCAAACAGCGCGGGCAGCAAGCTGGGCGGATCACTCCTGACATGCACGACCACCAGCACGGCTGGGCGGAAATTGGCCGGCAGCGCAGGCAGGAGATGGTTCAACGCCTCGACGCCGCCGGCCGATGCCCCAATCACGACGGCATCGATTGCATCAAGGTAATCGGTCGACGGTGTCATCGTTAGACCTTTTGATACAAACGCTCGCGCGCATCGAAATCAGCAAAACTGCCTGCGTGTTTTGAGAACCGCAGGCTCTCCTTGCTGCCCAGCCCGAGAAATCCGCGCCGGACCAGTGAATCGCTGAACAGTCCCAGCGCGCGGTCCTGCAACGCTCGGTCGAAATAGATCAGCACGTTGCGGCAAGACACGAGATGCGCTTCGAGAAACACGCTGTCGGTGGCGAGACTGTGATCGGCGAACACCACGCGCGACTTGAGCGTCTGCGAAAATTTCGCGGCGCCATACGCTGCGTGGTAGTAGTCGGAGAGCGAGCGTTTGCCTCCCGCCGCCAGATAATTCTGGCTGAAACTGGCCAGCCGATCCAGCGGGTAAATGCCATTCTCGGCCTGGCGCAAGGCGTCGGCGTTGATATCGGTGGCGTACAAAACCGTACGTTCCGCAATGTTCTCTTCAGCGAACAGAATGGCGAGCGACCACAATTCCTCGCCGCTACTGCACCCTGCCACCCACACCTTGATGGATGGATACGTCTGCAGGATCGGCACGACCTGTTCGCGAATCGCGCGGAAGTACGGCGGGTCGCGGAACATCTCGCTGACCTGCACCGTCAGGTACTGGAACAAACGCGAGAACAAGGTGGCGTCCCGGAGAATGCGCTCCTGCAATTGCGACAGCGTCGAAAAGCCCAGGTCGTGCAGCGCCTGCGTCAGGCGCCGGCGCAGCGAACTCACCGAGTAGTGACGGAAGTCGTGCTGATACTTCATATAGACGGCTTCGAGCAGCAGCTTCAACTCGATGTCGAAGACCGCCTCTTCCGTGTCCTTCAGGGTTCGATGTGGCATGGCGAATCCTGGCTATCGTTGGCGTAACCAGACTCGACACAGCGACACCAGCTTGTCGACATCGATTGGCTTTGAAATATAGTCATCCGCGCCCGCTTCCAGGCACTTCTGGCGATCGCTCGCCATCGCTTTCGCGGTCAGCGCGATGATCGGCAGCCGCGCATGTTCGGGGTTCTTGCGGATCTCGGTCATGGCGGTGAGCCCGTCCATTTCCGGCATCATGATGTCCATCAAGACGAGATCGATGTCCGGATGTCGCGCAAGCGAATCGAGCGCCTCGCGGCCATTGCGCGCGATTTCAAGCTTCGCCCCCAGCGGTTCGATCACATGCGACAGCGCGAAGATATTGCGGACATCGTCTTCGGCCAGCAGGATCGTGCGGCCTTCGAACACGTCGTCGCGCTGGCGGGCCGCGCGCAACATGCGCTGCTGCTCGGGCGGCAACGCGCTCTCCACGCTGTGCAGGAACAACGTCACTTCATCCACCAGACGTTCCGGTGATTTCGCGCCCTTGATGATGATCGACTTGGAATAACGACGCAGCCGCTGCTCCTCATCCGGCGACAACACACGCCCCGTATACACGATCACCGGCGGCGACGCATGCTCCTGCACCGTCGATACCCGTTCCAGCAAGTCGTAACCCGAACCATCCGGCAAGGCCAGGTCCATCACGATGCAGTCGAAGTTCACGTGGTTCATCTGCTCGAGTGCTTCTGCAATCGTGCCGGCTTCCACGATCTCGACCGTCGCGCTTTTCAGCAGCGCGTGGATGCTCTGGCGCAACGCGGGGTCGTCCTCGACCACGAGCACGCGCCGCGTGCCTTGTGCTGAACGCGCTTCGAGCTTGCGGATCGCGCTCGCCAGCGTATCGCGTGCGCTCGGTTTGAGCGTGTAACCAATCGCGCCGAGATGCAGCGCGACATCGGCATGATCCGTCGATGAACAGATGTGAATCGGGATATGGCGCGTCAGCGGATCGTGCTTGAGCCATTCGAGCACGGTCAGGCCCGACTGGTCGGGCAAGCCGACGTCGAGCAGGATGCCGTTGGGCTGCAAAGTGCGGGCGAGTTCGACGCCTTGTGTCGCGGTGGTCGCGTGCACGAAGTCGAATTCAAGTTCATGTGCAAGGTCGTGCAGGATGTGCGCAAAACGCAAGTCGTCTTCAATGGCCAGGATCACGCGATCCGGGCGCTTGCGGTTGGCGCGGTCATCGGGAATGGGCTGCGGCGCCGGGAAGTTCGCGTTCGGCGCGCGCCAGGACGAAGGCTCGGGAGTAGGCGCAGCCGATGCCATTGACACAAGGTGCGCGGGCGCGTGGTTCTGCACGAGCGCGGCGCTTTCGTTCGCGGCAGCGGCCATGGGCAAATCCGCCGGTGCATCGTTCGCCGCGGCAGTCTCCGGCTCGCTCATATGCCCGATCACATCGAGCTTAGCCGTGACCGTGCCTTCACGAACAGCTAGCGGCAGCGTAACTGAAAACACGCTGCCCTTGCCCGGCTCGCTCGATACGCTCACTGAACCGCCCAGCAGCCGCGAGAATTCCCGCGATATCGACAGACCCAATCCGCTGCCGCCGTACTTGCGGCTGGTCGTGCCATCGGCTTGCTGGAAGGCCTGGAAAATGAGGTCTTGCTTGTCGCGCGCAATGCCGATGCCCGTATCGCGTACATCGAAGCGCAGCGCATTTTCCTCGTTGTCCGCCTTGTGCGCCGAAACGGTCACCTGACCGTGCTCGGTGAACTTGAACGCATTCGACAACAAGTTGCGCAGGACTTGCTGAAGCCGCTGGTTGTCCGTGACGAAATATTCCGGCACGCCTTCCGCGCGTTCCGTCACGAACTTCACGCGCTTCGAGTCTGCGACTGGTGCGAACGATTGCCGCAACGACTGCAACATCCCGTCGATAGCAACCGGCGCGAACTGCACGTCCATCTGCCCCGCTTCGACCTTCGACAAATCCAGGATGTCGTTGATGAGCGACAGCAAATCGCTGTTCGACGAATGAATAGTCGCGGCGTAACGCACCTGTTCGTCGGAGAGATTGCCGTGTTTGTTGTCCTGCAAAAGCTTCGCGAGGATCAGCGAGCTGTTCAGCGGCGTGCGCAACTCGTGCGACATGTTCGCCAGGAATTCCGACTTGTACTGACTCGCGCGCTCCAGCGCCAGCGCGTTCGATTCCAGTTCCTTTTGCGCGCGCACCAGTTCCGTTTTCTGCCGTTCGAGATGCTGCGTGTATTCCTCGAGATGCACGTTCGTCTGCTCGAGCTCCGCCTGCTGCGTTTCGAGCCGCGCCTGCGTTTCCATCAACGCACGGCCGCGCTCCTCGAGCTCTTCATTCGATACCCGCAACTCTTCCTGCTGAACCTGCAATTCCTCGCTCTGGCGCTGCGTTTCCTCCAGCAACTCCACCATCCGCGAACGATACTGCGCCGAACGCAGCGCCATGCCCATCGCTTCAGCGGCGTTTTCGAGCAGTTCGCGGGTATCGTCCACCGCGTTTTCATCGCCGATAAAACCGACTTCCAGCACGCCTGTCACGTCGCCATCGGCCATCATGGGCGCGACCACGCAGTGGCTCGCAGGCGCCGATGCCAGCGCCGAGCCCACCCTCAGGAAGTCCGATCCCGCGCCCTTTACCTCGATCGCCCGCTTCTCGTCGAGCACTTGCCCGAGCAATCCCTGACCCCGCTCGATACGCTGTGGCACGTCGCTTCCGGCAGGCAGCGCCCACGCTGCAATACGCTCGAGCGCATTGCCTTCACGGCTGTACAACACGGCGACATGCGCCCCGACGTACGGCACGAGCGAGCGAAGAATGCCGTCACCAACGGCAGCAGGGACGAGATCGCCGCGCATCTGCAGGCCGATCTGGACTTCGCCCTGCTTGAGCCACGCGCTGCGTTGCAGGTTCAGCCGCGTTTTGATATAGAGATGCCCCACGGCGGCGAGCACGAACATCACGATTACGCCGATCACGCGGTTGAGTTGCAACACGACCGGGCCGGTGAGCGCGTCGGCGTTCGAAAGGATATAACCCGTGAACGTCAGCACGGAGGCCAGGCCGGCCGTGATGAACGGCACGTTGGGCCGGTCGACCCACATGCAAAGCGCGACCGGCAGCATGTAGAACACCCAGATGGCCACGCGCAGCGGCGTGAGCCAGTCGACCGCAAATACGATCAGGAGCAACATCGCGATCGCGAAGTACAGCCACACGGATCGATTTCGACTGTCTATGAACATTGGCTGAAGACTTTTCTTTAAATTTCGGTGACGGTGAACCTAAGCAGCACCGGACCATAGCACGAGCCGCAAGCCCTTGTCACATATGGGTTGGCGGGGAATAGCGACGATTCGGACGACGCGCAACTGTTACCTTTGCAAGACAAAAAGAGGCAAAAATGACTGACCCGTTAAGTGGGTTCGCCCGTGGACGCGTGCTTGTCACCGGTGCATCCGGATTCGTCGGATCGGCGGTGGCGCGGATCGCGCGGAGCCAGGGTTTTGATGTTCGCGTAGTCATACGCAAGACCAGTTCCCGGCAGAACCTCGAAGGACTCGACGCTGAAGTCGTGATCGGCGACATGCGCGATGAAACCTCCATGCGGGCCGCGATGAAGGACGTGCGCTACGTGTTGCACGTCGCCGCCGACTACCGCATCTGGGCCCGCGATCCGGGCGAAATCGAGCGCGCGAACCTGCAAGGCACCGAGGCTACCATGCGCGCGGCGCTGGCCGAGGGCGTCGAGAGGATCGTGTACACGAGCAGCGTCGCGACGCTGAAGGTGAGTCCGGCGGGCGATATCGTCGATGAAACCAGGCCTGCGCAGGCCCAGCAGACCATTGGCGCGTACAAACGCAGCAAGGTGCTGGCGGAGCGCGCGGTCGAGCGGATGGTCGCGAATGACGGCTTGCCGGCGGTGATCGTGAACCCGTCCACGCCGATCGGTCCGCGCGACGTCAAGCCGACGCCGACCGGGCGGATCATCGTGGAAGCGGCGACGGGCAAGATCCCCGCTTTCGTCGATACCGGCCTGAACCTCGTTCATGTCGACGATGTGGCGAACGGCCATTTGCTGGCGCTTGCGCGCGGCGTGATCGGCGAACGCTATATTCTCGGCGGCGAGAATTTGTCGCTGCAGCAGATGCTGGCGGACATCGCGGGACTTGCCGGACGCAAGCCGCCGACCATCAAGTTGCCGCGCGGCCCGCTGTATCCGCTTGCAATCGGCGCGGAGCTTTACGCGAAGTTCAGCGGCAAGGAACCGTTCGTTACCGTCGATGGCTTGAGGATGTCGAAGAACAAGATGTACTTCACGTCGGCGAAAGCGGAGCGGGAGCTGGGGTACAAGGCGCGGCCATACGGTGAAGGCCTGAGTCACGCGCTGGACTGGTTTCGCGCGAACGGCTACCTGAATCGATGAAGCGACGATGAAGCAAGGTACGCATCGCCTGTTGTTTTGATGGCATTTTTATCGTCATCCACGCATTTTGTTACAACGTGTGGAGACGTTGCGCGGTACGCAGCAGTTAAAATCACAGGTTCGATGTAAGGCTAGCAAGGCAAACAACGCATGAACTTAACCGACCAGCTCGGCGCGCTGGAATCAAGCCTCGATGAGCTGATTCTCGCCGCCGCTTCTATTCCCGCTTCTCCTGGCACTTCCACTGCTTCTGCTTCTTCTGTGAGTGACGCCGCTGTTGAACCGGCGGCTGAAGAACAACCGACCGTGGCTGAAGAAAAGCCCACGCTGAACGTCTCGCGCCCCGACAAGAACCTGATCGCAATGACGATTGGCGGGGTGACGGTGCCGTTGAGCCCCGAAGGGGTATCGGAGTTGATCGAGGAATTATCGAACGCGCGCGCGTCGATGGACGTCGAACAGCCGAGCGGCCTCCCGCAAGGCTGGCGTTTTGTCGCGACGAAAAACCCGGTGATGGCCACGCAACGTTATGCGAACGGCGACCGTTTGCTGGTGTTGCGCCATACCGGACACGGCTGGGTGCCGTTCTCTTTCTCGCCCGACACCATCATCGAGATGTACGCGCTGCTGACGAAGCGGTGAGCGGAACCGCTCAAGGCGCCTGGACGCGCGCCTTCCACTGCCCGCCTTTGCCGCGCCAGAACCGTATGGCCGAGCCAACGGTCGCGCTCACATAAAACAGCGCGATCAGCGGCAATATTGGCGCCCAGACTATGGAACGGCGGTAGTAGCGCAACATGGGCGCATAGGCGCAGCACATCGCAATCCAGGCGAGCCATGCCGGCCAGCCTTTTGCGCCCAGCGTCAACGCAACCACCGGCGGTGCGAGATAGATCACGCACATTGCCAGCACGGTCCCAACGAGCAGCACCGCCGAATAACGCAACTGCGTGAACGCCGTGCGCGCGATCATGTTCCAGATCTCGCGCCAGTCGTCATAAGGCCGCAGCGATTCGCTGTCGGCGGCAAGATCAAGCCGGATCGGCCGCGCCGCATTCACGCCGTTACGAAACTTGATACGCGAAGCGAGGCTGCAATCGTCGATCAGTTCGCCACGAATCGATTCCATCCCGCCCGCTTCAACCAGCGCCGCGCGCCGCACCATCATGCAACCGCCCGCGGCCGCGGCCATGCGTTTGCTTACGTCGTTCACCCACGCGAACGGATACAGCTTCGCGAAGAAAAACACGAACGCGGGAATTAACGCCCTTTCCCATGAGGAATCGCTGCGCAGCCGCACCATCAGCGAGACCAAGTCGCGATCTTCAAGAATCGAGCGTGCGACGAGTTGTGAGGCAGCGTCCGCCGGATGACGGATGTCGGCGTCGGTAAGGAGCAGGTAATCGGCGGGGAAACCCAGCCCGTCGATAGCCGCAATGCCTTGCGACTGCGCCCACACCTTGCCGGACCAGCCGGGCGGCAACGGCGCGGCCGCCAGCACCGTCAGGCGGTCTTCGAAACCGCCGTCGCGCGCGGCGGCTTGAGCGGCGTCGGCGGTGCCGTCGGTGCTGTGGTCATCGACGACAATCAGGTGGAACGAACCCGCGTAATCCTGCGCCAGCAGCGATGTCACCGCGCGGCCGATCACATCGGCTTCATTGCGCGCCGGCACGACCGCGACGAGCGCCGGCCACGCGCCGCGCCGTGCAATCTCGGCTTGGCCGACGGCGTGAACGGTACTTTCACTGAGCCGTTCGAGGGGCTGCGCGCGCCAGAAACCGCCGCGGCCAAACAGCAGGACAAGCCAGATGAGAAGGGACAACCAGGCAATCAGGAGCATCGTTTATTCGAAACAGGTCGATGATTAAGCAGATTCAACATCAGGAGGGTGCCATGGCCGCGTCAGATCAGCCTTCAACCGAGCGCAACTGCACACCCACCCGGCCGCGCAGCCGCATCGCGAGGGAACGCACGCCGATGACCGCCCAGTCCGGGCCTTTCAGCACCGGACGCTTGCGGAACACGTCGTAGTCCGCCTGTTCAATTTTTTCAAGGATACGCAGACCGCCATGCACGACGCTGCATAGCTCCAGCCCGAACCGCCCGGGCATACGCACGGCCAGCGGCGCACCGCCAACGATCATCGCGCGGGCGTGGTCAACCTCATGCCGCATCAGCGCGCGCCAGGCGTCGTCGCAGATTTGCTCGTCGATATGCCGTTCGGTCACGCCGAAACGCTCGAGATCGCATAACGGCATGTAAATGCGGCTCTTCTTCCAGTCGATACCCACGTCCTGCCAGAAGTTGATGAGCTGCAGCGCGGTGCAGATCGCGTCGGAATCGGCGAGATTCTCGGGCGTGCTGGCGTCGAAGAGATGCAGCATCAGCCGCCCGACCGGATTCGCCGAGCGCCGGCAATAGTCCATCAGCGCAGGCCAATCGGCGTAACGCGTGGTGTCGATGTCCTGATCGAACGCCGAGACGAGATCGTAGAAGGGGCCGAGCGGCAACCCATATTGCGCGACGGTGCCGGCCAGTTTCTCGAACAGCATGGGGTGAACCGCCGCCGGTGAACCGGCGGCGACCGCATCGAGGCCCGCGCGGAAATCGGCAAGGCGGGCGTGGCGTTCGGCCGGATCGAAGACGCCTTCGTCGGCGATGTCGTCTGCCGTGCGCGCGACGTGATAAATCACGCCGACCGGCGCACGCAGCCGTTTCGGCAGCAATATGCTGGCTACCGGGAAATTTTCGTAGTGATCGACTTCCATAAGGCGGTCCAGGTATTCGACACGGCGCGCGGATGCCAAAATGGACATCGACGCACGCAGGCCGTTCATGCCGGATCGCTGACACATAACAACATTCCGTTTTCGGACGACGTGAATGTTGGTTAGGCGCAACGACTCGACACGGGATAAATTCTTGTCGTGCGCTGCCCGAAACCTGTTGAAGGACCAGGCGCGAATCCAGGCAAATCCGGTGCTTCCGGCGCTTGATGCAGCCGCCGAGGCGACTCGTTCGTCCGGCTTAAGCGGCGTCCGCCTCCGCGCAGGTGAGGCTCAAACGCCCGTCAGCATCGGTTTGGATCGGCAGCCCGGCCTAGTGTCCCCACAGCCGCTGATCCCCGCCGATACTGCCCGGCACGGGCTTTTCATAGTGCCTTGCAGCGCTGGACGACTATTGTCCGCGCGTGCCGCAGTCGCCTGAAAGGCCGGATCACGCCGCCATGGCCGCTTCAAAACTGTTTAGCGCAAACGCGGCCTCAAACGCGGCAAAGCGCTAGTTTACCGGCTTCCGCGTCTCCGCAGTAATTCAACCCTGCCGGTAGAAACGTAAACACCCTCTAATAGCCTCTTACAAGCATCCAAAAACTGGACGAGTTAGAATACGCGGTCAACTTCGGCCTTAAAGTTGAAACGAATGGCTTCTTTCCAGCCAGTTGTTTCCCAAAGCTTTTCCGAGAAGCTTTAATTTCGCTTACAACAAATCGACCGGATTTGATCGAAGCTTATAGCCGGTTCCATTCGAAACCCGCGCCAGTCGGAGTTCGCCCGAATATGCGTATTATCCTTGCTCAACCCCGCGGCTTTTGTGCGGGCGTGGTCCGCGCGATCGAAATTGTCGATCGCGCTCTTGAACGACATGGCGCGCCCGTCTACGTGCGCCATGAGATTGTTCACAACCGGCACGTTGTCGACAATCTGCGTAGCAAGGGCGCGCGTTTTGTCGAAGAACTCGACGAAGTGCCGCACGGCGCCGTTGCTATTTTCAGCGCGCACGGCGTAGCGCAAACGGTTGAAGCCGACGCGGAAGCGCGCGGCCTGGATGTGCTCGACGCCACCTGTCCGCTCGTGACGAAGGTCCACGTCCAGGGCCGGCAATATGTCGCGCAGGGCCGCACGCTGATCCTGATCGGCCATGCGGGGCACCCCGAGGTGGAAGGGACCATCGGGCAGATTCCCGGCACCGTGGTGCTCGTGCAAAGCGAAGCGGAAGTGGCAACGCTCGTGCTGCCCGTCGATGCCCCCGTCGCGTATGTCACGCAAACCACGTTGTCGGTGGACGATACGCGCGACATCATCGACGCACTGCATCGCCGGTTTACAGATATCGTTGGCCCGGATACGCGTGACATCTGTTATGCCACGCAAAATCGCCAGGCGGCGGTGCGCGAGTTGAGCAAGCAAGTCGATGTTTTGCTGGTGGTCGGGGCGACCAACAGTTCCAACTCGAATCGTCTGTGCGAGATCGGCGCCGAAACCGGCGTGCCGAGCTACCTCGTGGCAGATGGCTCGGAATTGAAAGCCGACTGGTTTGCGAACGCGCAGACCGTCGGGATTACGGCCGGTGCGTCCGCGCCGGAAGAAATGGTTAAACACGTTATCAGTGCACTGCGCGCGCTGGGCCCTGTTGAAGTCACGACAATGTCCGGCCGCGAAGAAAAGGTTGAATTCAAACTCCCCGCGAAGCTGACGAAGCCGCTTGCTGCGGCAACAGCATCCGCTGGCGCCCTTCGCGAAGATTAAGGAGCACACGCAATTGTCTATTCCAATGCTGCAAAAGGTCCGGGTTGGCGCTTACATCGCGCGTCAGCATTTCATGCGCAACAAGCGCTATCCGCTCGCGTTGATGCTCGAGCCGCTGTTCCGCTGCAATCTGGCGTGTAACGGCTGCGGCAAGATCGATTACCCGGACCCCATCCTGAACCAGCGCATCTCGATGGCAGACTGCCTCGCGGCTGTCGACGAATGCGGTGCACCGGTGGTCTCCATTGCCGGTGGCGAGCCGCTGCTGCATAAGGAAATGCCCCAGATCGTGAAGGGCATCATCGCGCGCAAGAAGTTCGTTTATCTCTGCACGAACGCGCTGCTGATGGAAAAGAAGATGGACGACTACGAGCCGAATCCGTACTTCGTCTGGTCGGTTCACCTCGACGGCGACAAGCAAGCGCATGACCATTCGGTCTCGCAAGACGGCGTGTATGAGAAGGCCGTTGCAGCGATCAAGGAAGCGAAGCGCCGTGGTTTCCGCGTGAACATCAACTGCACGCTGTTCAACGACGCCGATCCGGAACGTGTAGCGAACTTCTTCGACACGCTCGGCCCCATGGGCGTGGACGGCATCACGGTGTCGCCGGGTTATGCGTATGAACGTGCGCCGGATCAGCAGCACTTCCTGAATCGCGAAAAAACGAAGTCGTTGTTCCGCGACATCTTCAAGCGCGGCGATAACGGCAAGCGCTGGTCGTTCAGCCAGTCGAGCATGTTCCTCGACTTCCTGGCCGGCAATCAGACCTACGAATGCACGCCTTGGGGCAACCCGGCGCGTACCGTGTTCGGCTGGCAGCGTCCGTGTTATCTGCTCGGTGAAGGGTATGTGAAGACCTTCAAGGAATTGATGGAAACCACCGAGTGGGACAAGTACGGCACGGGCAAGTACGAGAAATGCGCCGACTGTATGGTGCATTGCGGCTTCGAAGCCACCGCCGTGATGGATACGGTTGCGCATCCGCTGAAGGCAGCACTTGTTGCCTTGCGCGGTCCGCGTACTGAAGGCGCCTATGCGAAGGACTTGCCGGTCGATAATCAACGCCCGGCTGAATTCGTGTTCTCGAAGCACGTTGAGATCAAGCTGGAAGAAATCGGCCGCGCGAAGAACAACAAGGGCGGCAAGCAAACGACGATCGCAGCTTGAGTTTGCGCACGTGAGCTTGGCAGCGTGTTATTCAAGCTCACTGCATACTGCGAAACGAACGGGTGGATAAGGTCGCGACGAGCGGCGTTATCCACCCGTTTTGTATTTCAAGATGCGTATGTGGCGCGCCCGTGTAGCATCACGGGTTTTCAAGGCAACCAAGCAGGAAGCAATGGCTGATTTCAGCGTAATGATCAATCTCGGCAAAGCCGATCTGGACGACTACTCTCTCTTGGCGAAGATACTGTTCAAGACAGGATTCAGCGAGACGAAGGCCGCGCAAGTGGCAGCGGATTATCGGCTGTTGCCGGCATCGTTTAAGTATTCTAGTGAAACCGAAAACCTGACCACGGTGCGGGAAAAAGCGCTGAAGTCGGCGAAGAGCGTTTCGTCGAAAGCAATGGTGCTTGTGTCGGAATGCTGAGGCGGGAGTGAAGGCCGTCAGGGCGGAACTTGCTGCGCATAAAGTTTCGGGGGTGCTTGGGGTTGGAGCCGAAGGCACGGACGTCACCCCGTTCACGTCCTGCGTTACCAGATCGTCTTGACGTGGGCATAGGCCCTAATCTTAAGGTCCTTGGTCACAAGCGGCGCGGCAAACTTCCGCGCCGTCGCTACGATCAGCCGGTCTGCCGGGTCTTTGTGGAACTCACCTGGAAGCTGCACGGATTTGACCGAAATATCGACGTCGACAGGGGCAAACCTCACACCAGGGATTTGAGCCACGGCAGCGAGCCAGTCTTCGACATCCATTGAGAACGCTACCGTTTCACGCTCAACGAGCATGGCGATTTCCCAAGCCGAAATCGCGGAAATAACGATTTCGCCACCGGCTCGTTCACGTTCGATAGCATTCTTCGCTTTTTTGCTCAGCGCGGCATCGCTAGTTGCCCACCAGATCAGCGTATGCGTATCCAGAACAATCACTGCGCGGCCTCCCAATCGCCTTCCCCAACCGGGTCCATCGGATTGTCATAACGCAACAGCGAGCCGCGCAAAAGATCTAGCGGATCCGGTGCATCGGCGCGATACGGGCGCAATTCTAGTGTGGGTCTGCCATGGTCAGTGACGATCAGGCTTTCCCCCGACGACTCCACCAACCTGAAGAATTCAAGCGCCTTCGCCTTGAACTCGGATTTTGATACCTGCCGATTTGGCATATTGTGCCCCTAGTCATATGTCTATGGTCATTTTAGCTAGAGTGAGATGTTTTGTATATGGCAATGCACTGACAATTACTGCAAAAAAGGGCGCATCTGGCTTGGTGCCAGATGCGCCCTTTTGTTTTGCTCAAGGAATGTTCTAAGCCACTCACCCGCGCTTCATGCGCGAATCCCGTTCGTAGCCCTACCCTTCCTCACTCCGCCGTCCGCGCGTTGTGCGCCGTCAGGAACTTGATCAAACCATCCACGCCGCCCTTCGACAACTGACCCGCGAATTGCGTCTGGTACACCTGGATCAGCCACGCGCCCATCATGTCGATGTCGTAGATCTTCCAGCCGTCCGGCGTCTTCTCCAGCCGATAACGCACCGGGTTATCGCCACCGGTCGAGTACACATGCGACTGCACGACAGCATCTTTGCCGCCTGCATCGAGCGTGGGGGGATCGAATTTGAACTTGACGTCTTCATCGCGTAATTGCGACAGCGACGATGTGTAGGTGCGCACCAGCAGCGTCTGGAACTGATCGTAGAGCGCCTTCTGCTGGTCGGGCGTCGCCGTGTTCCACGCCTTGCCGACGGCAATCCGCGTGGTGCGCTGAAAGTCGGTCGCCGGCACGAAACGCGTCTGCACCAATTGCGTGATCTTGGCCATGTCGCCGCCACGCGCGACGGGGTCCGCCTTCATCGCGCTGACCGTGCCTTCCACGGCGCTCTTGACGACAGCATCAGGGCTCGTCTGCGCAAACGACGTGCTGGAGAACAACGCCGCTGAGCATGCCAGGGCGAACAAAACCATACGGACAGGAAAATAGCGTTTCATACGACCGTTATCGAGTAATGGCGGGCGGCGTTCAGCCTGAGGCGCCGAGTTAGCGGAAAACGCAGTAAGTATATCGACCTGCGTCTGCCGTGACAGTTCAGTCAACGCTCTTCCTCCGCCCTTACGCCTGCGGACTCGGCCCGCGCTCCAGATACGTCGTCAACGCAATGTAACTTCGCGTGCCAGTGAATCCCTCGATTGAATGAATGCGCTCCAGCAGATGTTCGAGCGTCTGCGTGTCGCGGGTTCTGACTTTCAGCAGCATCGCGCTTTCGCCGGTCACGGTATGGATCTCTTCGACGTCCGGAAACTCCGCCAGTTGCAGCAGTTGACGCGTGACGGCCCAACTGGAGGTATCGACGTGAACAAACGCCAGCAGCGGCCGGCCCACGCTTGCGCCATCCAGCGCTGCCACCGTGGCCTTGACGACGCCATCTTGCTTCAGGCGCTTGGCCCGTTCGTGCACGGCAGGCGCAGACAAATGCAGCAGCCGGCCAAGCTCAGCGTAAGTCCGCGTGGCGTCTTCGGCGAGCAAGGCCAGCAGCTTGCGGTCGGTTGCATCGAGGGCGGCGGCAGGAGGCCTGCGTTTGGGCAAGGCCGTCTCCGAGGTCATCGGCGGGTCCTCATGGCTTGGCCGAATCGTTCAGACCCGGCAACCCCGCCCGCAATTCCTTGCGCATGACCTTGCCGGTCGGCGTCATGGGCAACGCATCGACAAACCTGACTTCGCGCGGATATTCATGCGCGGCCAGCCGGGTCCTGACACGCTGCTGAAGCTCGCGCACCAGCGCTTCATCTCCCACGAAACCTGCATTCAGCACAACGAACGCCATCACGATTTCCGTGCGTGCAGCATCTGGTGCACCGATCACCGCCGCCATGCTCACGGCGGGATGGCGCAGCAAACAATCTTCAATAGGCGCAGGACCGATCCGATAACCCGCGCTCGTAATCACGTCGTCGTTGCGGCCGACGAAGCGGATGAAACCATCGGCGTCGCATAAACCGAGGTCGCCGGTCAGCAGGAACTGGCCGCGAAATTTCTCGCGCGTGGCGGCTTGGTTGTTCCAGTAGCGCAGGAACATGACCGGGTCGGGCGCGGCAATCGCGATATTGCCCGGCGTGTCGGGCGGCAGTTCGGTGCCTTCATCGTCGACGATTGTTACGCGATGTCCCGGCACGCTACGTCCAATTGCCCCGGGCCGCGGCTCGAACAACGCAGAACACGACGACACGACCACGTTGCACTCGGTCTGCCCGTAGAACTCGTTGATCGTCACGCCAAGCGCCGACCGGCCCCACGCGATCAACTCCTCGCCAAGCGATTCCCCGCCGCTCGCCACCGCGCGCAAGGACAACCGCCACTGCTCGGGACGCACCACCGAGCGCATCATCTTGAGCGCGGTCGGTGGCAGGAACGTGTGCGTGACGCCGTGGCGCGCCATCAGGTCGAACGCGGCGGGGCCATCGAATTTTTCAAATCGACGCGCGAGCACCGTGACGCCGTGATGCCACGCGGGCAGCAAGACGTCGAACAGGCCACCAATCCACGCCCAGTCGGCGGGTGTCCACATCAGCCGGGCGTGCGCCGGAAAAAGTCCCTGCGACATCTCCACGCCCGGTAAATGCCCCAGCAACGCGCGATGAGCAAGCAGCGCGCCTTTGGGCTTTCCCGTCGTGCCGGACGTGTAGATGATCGCGGCGGGGTCGTCACAGGAGGTATCGGCCGGGGTGAAGACGTCGGGTTCCGCGCGTAGCGAATCCCAAAAGGAATGGGCGTTTTCGCGCGGGTTTGTATCGACGCAATAGGCCGCTTTCAGGTCGGGCAACGTCCCGCGAACCTGCTCAAGCTTCTCGAATCCCGCGTGGTCGGTGATCAGCGCGGCTGCGCCGCTATCGGCGAGCCGGTACTGGATGGCATCGACGCCAAAAAGCGCAAACAGCGGCACCGCGATATAACCCGCCTTGTAGATGGCCAGATGCGCGATGGCCGTCTCCGGCGATTGCGGCAGGAAGATTCCCACACGGTCGCCGCGCTTGAGTCCCGCGCCAGCGAGCGCGTTGGCGAACTGGTTGGAAAGCGCCTTGAGGTCATCGAAGGTAAAACGCGTTTCCGACCCTTCGCGCGTCTCGTAGATCAGCGCGAGGCGGCCGGACCCGTCGGCCCATTTATCGCAGACGTCCACGCCGACGTTGTAGCGCGCGGGCACTTTCCACGAGAAGGCCCCGGCGAGGGTTTCATATGAGTCGGCTGCGGGAAGCATCACTTCTCCCTGGTTTTTGGTTAAGTCTCATTCGATAGCGGCTTGATCATCGGAATCGTTTGAACCACTCGCAGTGGTCAATTCCTGCAATCCCGCAGGCGGCTGATATCGAGAAAATCCGTTGAATTCCAGCGTACGCCCAGCGGCCGCCAATGGCCAAGAATGCCGTGCGTTCGGCACGCCGCCATCGACGCGAATCACCGTTCCGTTGATAAACGCCGACGCCTCGGACAACAAAAATACCGCCGCCGCGGCCAGTTCGGATTCGGTCCCGAAGCGCTGCAACGGCACCTTGTGCTTGAGCTCCCGCAACAACGCGCGATAGCGTTCGTCGTAGCTATCCATGCCCGCCGATGCAATCCATCCCGGCGCAACGGCATTCACCCGCACGCCGGCGTAACCCCATTCGCACGCGGCCGTTTCCGTGAAGTTCCAGACGCCGGCGCGCGCGGCGCCTGAATGGCCCATGCCGGGCATGCCGCCCCAGATGTCCGCGAGCATGTTCACGATCGCGCCGCCGTGATCGCGCATCCATTGCGTGAAGCATTCGCGCGACATCAGGAAGGTGCCGTGCAGGTTATTGCGCACAACCGCGTCCCAGCCGTTCAGCGAAATCCTGTCGAGCGGCGCGGGAAACTGGCCGCCCGCGCAATTGAAGAGGCCGTCGAGCCGGTTGAAATCGGCGATTGCCGCAGCGACAACTTCTTTGACGCTCGCTTCGTCGCGGATATCGCAGGCGTGGCAGCGCACGCGTTCGATGCTTTCAGGGTAGTCCTCGGCCAGCTCGGCGCGCACGGTGTCGAGCTTCGCCAAGGTTCGTCCGATCAGGATCACCGACGCTCCCAGCGAGACCAGTTCGTGCGCGGTGCATCGGCCAAGCCCGCTGCCTCCGCCTGTCACCAAAACAACCTTGCCGGCGAACAGGCCGGGACGGAAAACGGAACGGTATTGATGCTGACTGTGGCGATCGTTCGGATTGGTTTCCATGATTCTCGACGTGACAGGATGAGTGCGCCTCAATGCGTTTGAGTAAAACTCAACTTCATACTGACGTCAAGCCGGTTAACCCTTAAATTTCGCCAGTAATTCTGCTAAATTTTGCCTTCAATTTCAATTGAGCTACACTCAAAATACTTTCATTGACGAGCGGCTTTCATCGCTAACCCATCGCCAACCATGAGTCAGCTCAAAACCCTCCCCGCACGTCGCGCACCGTCAAGCGTCAAGTCCGAACAACGCATCAAGGACATCCTGCTCGTGGCCCGGCAAGTGTTCTCGGAGCGCGGATATGCGTCGGCGACGACCATCGATATGGCGCGTCGGCTGGGGGTATCGGAGGCGACGGTTTTCACGTATTTCTCCGGCAAACGCGACCTCTGCGTGCGCGTGATCTGCGACTGGTATGACGAGATCATCGCGGAGATTGAAGCCACGTTGCCGCGCATCACGGGCACGCGCGCGAAGCTGTTCTTCCTGATCCGCACGCATCTGTACAGGCTGATGATCGATGGGCCGGGCCTATGCGCGCTGATCCTGTCGGAAGGGCGCGCGAAAGACGACACCTTCGGCGATGAAATCGTGCGGCTCCAGCGGCGCTATACCGCGCCGCTGATGCAAGTGCTGTCGGACGGCGTGGCAGCCGGCGATATCCGCGACGACCTGCCCTTGAGCCTGCTGCGCTCGAGCATTTATGGGCCGATGGAACATGTGCTGTGGGACGCGATCAGCAAGAAAACCGTGGATATTGAGGAGACGTCGAAGCGGTTATCCCTGCTTCTTTGGCAGGGTTTGCAGCCGCCCAATCCGAAAGTCGCCGCGCTGGGGCAATTACAACGCGACATGGCGGCGGCGCTCAAGACGTTTGAAAACACGCCTGAATGAAAGATCTGAATTTGTAGAATGATTACGGTTGTCCGCGACGTTACCAGAGACTTTGGTTGCCTCGCCATTTCTGGCTTCCCGCTCTCATCCCCGCCCCACAACGCTTCGACCTCCGAGGCGCGTTTTATTTCCTTCTATGAAACCCCCTCGTGAAAATTGCCGGGCCTTGGTCCGTCAGCAATCCGCATAGTTCCCGAAGCCGTATTGAAAACAATTCTTACCTATGTAATGATATTGATTCGTATTCAGGAACTATCCGGTAACGCTGCACATCCTTCGCAACTACAAACAGGTGCTTCGGCTGTGCCGCTTGCCGACCGCTCGCCCGTCGCTGCGGGAATCGCGAAAACAATTGACGGCACGGCGCAACGGCGCCGGCTTTTTTGACTATCAAGCACTCGGGGAAACACATGTTGAGGAAGACACCGCTTGCCGCGGCAATCATGACCGCGCTGGCGGCTCCTGTTGCCGTACCGCTTTATGCTCACGCGCAGACCGCGCCAGTCAGCAAGTCCGATCAAACCGCCCAGGCGGACCCGTCGGCACAAGCCCCGCAAGCCACTTCCCCCACTGAAGGCGCCGCACTGCCCGCCGTGCACGTCAACGCCCAGGCCGTCACGCCCGATTTCCAGCCCGATACGTCGACCGTAGGCGCCAAGGTCCCGACCGCGTTGCGCGATATCCCGCAAGCGGCCGTGGTGGTCCCGAAAGCCGTGCTTCAGTCCCAGGCAGCCACCTCTTTCTCCGATGCGCTCCGCAACGTTCCCGGCGTCACCCTTGGCGCGGCGGAAGGCGGCCAGATCGGCAACAACATCAACTTGCGCGGTTTTTCGGCGCGCACCGACATTTATCTCGATGGCTTCCGCGATCGCGGCCAGTACTATCGGGACACGTTCGACCTTGAATCCATCGACGTGCTGTATGGCCCGTCATCGCTGTATTTCGGACGCGGCTCCACGGGCGGCGTGATCAACCAGGTGAGCAAGCAAGCGGAGCTGAAAGCGCATGCATCGGTATCCGCGATGGTCGGCACGAGCGACCGCTACCGCACCACGTTCGACATCAACCAGCCGCTGTCCGACACATCCGCCGTGCGGCTCAACGCGTTCGGGCAAGACCTCGGTTCCACGCGCGACGTGATGAAAAGCAAGGACTACGGCTTTGCGCCGACCGTGCGCTTCGGCATTGGAACGCCGACGGAAGTCACCTTGTCAGCGTTGATCCAGCACAACCGCGACCAGCCGGACTATGGCATTCCGCCGGTGAACGGCGCGCCGGTCCCGGTGAGCAAGAGCCAGTTCTACGGCTTCGAAGGCGATCGGACGATCCAGGACGTGCAGACGCTGTCGGCGCGCATCCAGCATCGTTTCAACGATAACCTCACGCTGCGCAACGAGACGCAGTTCAGCCACTACGGCACCGAAGCCACGGCGACCAATGCGGCGGCTGTGCTGACCGGACCGCTTGGAACATCCACTGCGCTCGCCAACGGCAATTTCACGACGCTGCCGTTGTCGTCGCTCTATGTGAAGTTGCAGGGCAAGGACCGCAACATCAACGATCACTCGGTCTACAACACGACCGATATCGACTACAAGTTCGATACCGGCTTCCTCAAGCATGAGGTGATCGCGGGCGTTGACCTGAGCCACGAGACCTACAGCAACCAGTCGTTCACCGCGACGACGCCGGGCCTGCCGTCGAACACCATCGCGATCGTTCCGCTGCTCAATCCGCAATACACCACGCGACCCGCCAATACGCGGGAAGTGGCGACCAACCTGGCGGAGTCGAGCGCGAACGGCGTGGGCATTTATGCCAACGATACGGTGTCGATCGGCCAGTACTGGAAGGTGGTGGGCGGCTTGCGCTGGGACCGGTACGAGGCGTCGATCAAGAACACGCTCAACGCGCCTTCATACGCCACGCAGACCAACTACTTCACCAGCGTGCGCGGCGGGATCATTTTCCAGCCGACCGATTGGCAGTCGTACTACGTGTCGTACGGCACGTCGTTCAACCCGTCGCTGGAAGCGCTGACGCTGACGAACAACCAGCAGAACATTCCGCCGGAATCGAACCGCTCGTATGAAGTGGGCACGAAGTGGGACTTGCTGAACGGCGGGTTGTCCGTGACGCAGTCGCTGTTCAATATCGATAAAACCAATGCTCGCACGCTCCAGGCCGACGGCAGCTACTCGCTCGACGGCGACGTGCGCGTGCGAGGTTATCAACTCGGGCTGGCTGGCCACATCACGAACAAGTGGCAAGTCTTCGGCGGTTATACGTACATGGACGGCCAGGTGGTGAAGGCGCTGGACAACACCAACGGCAAGACGCTCGCGAACACGCCGCGCAACATGATCACGTTGTGGACGACTTATGACCTCACGCCGCAATGGACTTTCGGCGGCGGTCCGGTGTACACATCGGCGCGATATGCCGCGAGCAACGACTTCGTGCAAGTGCCTGCGTACACGCGCTGGGACGCAATGGCCGCGTTCCACCAGAAGCATTACGACATCCAGTTCAACGTGCAGAACCTGACCAACAAGCACTATTACGATTCGCTGATTCCATCGGATGGCGGGCGTGCGGTGCCGGGTTACGGCCGGACGTTCCTGGCAACGCTAAACTACCGGTTCTACTGACCGACTGCCCGCCACACGAGCCGCGCGATGCACATCGCGCGGCCGCCGGGCCCCAAAAAACATGATCCTTTCGATACCCAACGTCCTCAGCCCCGAAGACGCCGCCGCCATGCGCCAGCGGCTCGATGCGTCGGACGCATGGGTGGACGGGCGCGCGACGGCCGGTTATCAGGGCGCGCCGGTCAAGCGCAACCAGCAGATCGCGCAGGAAGCGCCAATAGCGTTCGAACTCGGCGACACCATCATTGCTTCGCTCGAACGGCATCCGTTGTTCATTAGTTCGGTACTGCCCAACCGGGTGTATCCGCCGCTATTCAACCGCTACGAAGGCGGGATGCATTTCGGCAGTCATGTCGATGGCGCAATCCGGCTCGTGCCGGGACATGGCACGCGGGTTCGAACCGATGTATCGATCACGCTGTTCCTCACCCCGCCCGAGGATTACGACGGCGGCGAGCTGGTGATCGAGGACACGTACGGCGTGCAGGAAGTGAAGCTGCCGGCGGGGCATGCGATTGTTTATCCGGCGACGAGCTTGCATCAGGTGCGGCCGGTGACGCGGGGAATGCGGGTATCGAGTTTCTTCTGGGCACAAAGCCTGGTTCGGGACGACACCCGCCGCAGCCTGCTATTCGATATGGACACAGCCATTCAAAGGCTCAACGCAGAAAACGCCGACGACGCCGCGAGGCGAACGCTCGTGGGCTGTTATCACAATCTGCTGAGGCTTTGGAGCGAGACGTAGGGGTTGCCAAAGCTAGGCTGCGAAGACTTCCTGCAAGGTCCGCAACGCGACCGAGAGCGTACTCGCCGGCACGGCGCCGAGCTTTTTGACCAGACGGGTTTTGTCGATTGTGCGGATCTGGTCGAGCAGGACCAGCCCTTTCTTTTGACTGAAGACAACAGATACACGGTATGGCGCCGGCCGGCTTTTTGTCGTCATGGGCGCGACGATCACCGTGCGCAGATGGTCGTGCAATTCAGGCGGCGAGATCACCACGCAAGGCCGGGTTTTCTGAATCTCGCTGCCAACGGTAGGGTCAAGCTCATCCATTTCAATGAGCCAGACCTCTCCACGCACTACCATGCGAGCTCCGAATCGTCGGCGTTTGGAAACTCGCCGAGTACGAGTTCGTCGTCGCCCGCTTGAGCGATGGCCTTGCTTGCGTCAGACCAACCCTGGCGGGCTTTCTTCTGCGGCTTTCTTAAAACAATTGCGTCGTTTTCCACTTCCATTTCCACTTCGTCCTCCAGCCCAAGTTGGGCCAGGATGGGTTTCGGAATCAACACGCCTTGCGAGTTACCCATCCTGCGAATCGTTGTTTTCATCGCTTCACCGTAATGACAATGTTAGTCCGTGAACGGGCCGAGTGGTTGCACAATGTTAGTACAATCTGTCATTAAGCGCGCGCTCGCCGCGCTGCCCGCCAGAGCCCGGCCCGCAAACTGCTGACCAGACCAAAAAGTTTTTGTCCGATCGCAGTATCCAACCCGCGCCCGTCGCGCGCACGCTCCTTCTGCGAGTATTTCCCCGCGCCCGGTATACTCACGCGGCGCCTCATGGCCTCCCGGTTAATTAGCAAAACTTCAGAACACGCCCTCCGAGGCATCCGTCTTCATGCTCACGCCTCTCATTGCCCGTCTCGTCACGTTATCGATTCGCCGACCCGGCTGGATCATCGTTTTATCGCTGCTGATTGCCGTGCTGAGCGGCTATTACGTCGTGCATCACTTCAAGATCAGTACCGACATCAGCCAGTTGATCGAAACAGAACCCGAATGGGCCGCGCGCAGCCACGCGATTGACGAAGCCTTTCCGCAACGCGGATCGACGGTGCTCGTGGTGGTCGAAGCGCAAGCGCCTGAATTCGCCGATGCCGCCGCCAACGAGCTCGCCGCCGCGCTGACCAAGAACACGGCCCACTTCACGGCGGTGTCGCAACCCTCGGGCGGCGACTTCTTCGAACATAACGGCCTGCTTTATCTCTCCACCGATAAAGTCGCCGACACCACCCAGCAACTCGTCAAAGCGCGTCCGCTGATCAACGCGCTGGCGCACGACCCCACGCTCACCGGCCTGGCCGGCACGCTCAACACCAGCCTCAACCTGCCGCTGCAACTTGGCCAGGTGACGCTCGGGCAAATGTCCAAGCTGCTGGGCCAGAGCGCGGACGTGCTCGATAAAGTCGTCGCCAATCAGCCCGCCGTGTTCTCGTGGCGCAATCTCGTCGAACCCTCGGCGACGCATCCCGCCCGCGCGTTCGTCACCGTCCAGCCGATGGTGGACTACAACGCGCTGGAACCCGGTGCGAGCGGATCGAACGCAATTCGGGCGACAGCAAATGAGCTGAAGTTATCGGAGAAATATGGGGCCGTCGTGCGGCTCACGGGCGAACAGCCGCTCTCCGACGAAGAATTTGCGTCGCTGAAAGACGGCGCCGTGCTCAATGGCATCCTGACGTTTATCGTCGTGCTGGTGATCCTCTGGCTCGCGCTGCGCTCGGGAAAGATGATTGTCTCGGTGTTCATCACGCTGTTCGTCGGACTCGCGATCACCGCCGCGATCGGCCTGCTCATGGTCCACGCGCTGAACCTGATTTCGATCGCGTTCATGGTGCTGTTCGTCGGGCTCGGCGTGGATTTCGGCATCCAGTTCGGCGTGCGGTATCGCGAGGAACGCTTCAAGGATGACCGGCTGGACGTTGCACTCGTGAATACGGCGCGCCACGTTGGCGTGCCGCTGACGCTCGCCGCCGCCGCGACGGCCGCGAGTTTCTTCTCGTTTTTGCCGACCGCGTATCGCGGTGTGTCCGAACTCGGGCAGATTGCGGGCGTCGGCATGCTGGTCGCGTATTTCACCAACATGACGCTGTTCCCGGCGCTGATCAAGGTGTTCGGGCCGCCGGGAGAAGCCGGCTCGCCGGGCTTTCCGAAGCTCGCGCCGGTGGACGAATACCTCGCGCGCAATCGCAAGCCGGTGCTGATCGCCACGCTGGTCGTCGTGATCTGCGCGCTGCCGTTGCTGTTGCATCTGCGTTTCGACTTCAATCCGCTCAACCTGAAGGACCCGAAAACGGAGTCCATGGCCACGCTGCTCTCGCTGAAAGACGCGCCCGAAGCGGCCGTGAATGATGTGAAGGTACTCGCGCCCTCGCTCGAGGAAGCAGACAAGATCGCGGCAAAGCTCGAGAAACTGCCGGAAGTGGAGCGGGCCACCACTGTGTCGTCGCTCATTCCTGCCGATCAGCCGCAAAAGCTCGATTTGATTGCCGCTGCGGCGACGGTGCTTTTACCTTCGCTGGACCAGCGCGTCGCCACGCCCGCCAACGACGCGGTGCGCGTCGCCTCGCTCAGGCGGCTGTCGAACACACTGGAACTCGCCGCCGATGAACATCCCGGCCCCGGTGAAAATGAAGCGCGCCACCTCGCGGCGACGCTGAAAAAGCTCGCCGCCGCCGATGTCGCCACCCGCGATCGCGCCGAGCACGCTATGTCCGACCCGCTGCGCATCGCACTGGGCCAGATGCGCTCGCTGCTGCAACCCTCGCCGATCACGCTCGCTTCGCTGCCTAAATCGATGACCGAAGGCTGGCTCGCCGCCAACGGCCAGGCGCTCGTGGAAGCATCGCCTAAAGCATTGGACGGCAAAAGCCGCGACGACGACAAACTGCTCGCCCGCTTCGCCAATGCCGTGCAGAAAGCCGAGCCGAACGCTATCGGGGGCCCTATCTCCGTGTTGCATTCGGCCAATACGATCATCAAGGCATTCGAGCAGGCGGCGGCGTGGTCGCTGATCGCCATCGCGGTCCTGCTGTGGCTGACTTTGCGTCGTATCGGCGATGTTTTGAGAACTTTGATACCTTTGCTGGTCTCCGCCGTCGTCACGCTCGAGTTATGCGTGGTGTTCGACATGCCGCTGAACTTCGCGAACATCATTGCGTTGCCCCTGATGCTGGGCATTGGCGTGGCGTTCAAGATCTATTTCGTGATGGCGTGGCGTTCCGGACAAACCGGCCTGTTGCAGTCCAGTCTCACGCATGCCGTGATGTTCAGCGCCGCCACCACGGCGACGGCGTTCGGCAGTTTGTGGTTTTCGCATCATCCGGGCACATCGAGCATGGGCAGGCTCCTCGTCCTGGCGCTTTTTACGACGTTAATCGGCGCAGTGGTATTTCAGCCGGTTCTAATGGGAAAACCGCGGGTGCGGCCAAAAGTGGCCGAAACCGTCTAGACCGTCCTTGTTTGAACCGTCCCCTTTGAATCGTCCCTTTAGACGCACTAATAACTAACGCATCACCCCAAGGAAACTGACCCATGAGGATGGCAAAAACGCCCGATGCCGCCCGCAAACTGCGAGCGCTCTCCGGCGGCGTGCTGCTCACAGCCGCTGCTTTCGCCCTGTCCGGTTGCGCCACAGGCCCCGACCGGAAACCAGGCGATCCGCTGGAACCGATGAACCGCGAGATCTTCAAGTTCAACGACGCCGCCGATAGATACGTCGCCCGCCCGATTGCAACCGGTTACGTGAAGGTCACGCCGGTACCGGTTCGCACCGCGATCAGCAGCTTCTTTTCGAATATTGGCGACATTGGCAACTTCGCGAACAACCTGCTGCAGTTGAAGATCACCGACGCGTCCGAAGACTTGATGCGCATCGCAATCAACTCGACGTTCGGGATTGGCGGGTTGATCGACTGGGCTTCAGCTGCGGGGCTGCCGAAGCACAACCAGGACTTCGGGCTGACGCTGGGCCATTACGGCGTGCCGTCGGGACCGTATCTGGTGCTGCCGCTGCTCGGGCCCAGCTCGGTGCGTGATTCAACGAACTGGATCGCGAGCTATCCGCTCAATCCGGGGACCTATTTGAGTACGGAAGCGAGTGTGTCGATGTTCGTCGTGCAGTTCGTGAGCGCGCGGGCCGATCTGCTGGGCGCCACCGACATCCTGTCGCAAGCGGCGCTGGATAAATACGCGTTTGTCCGCGATGCCTACACGCAGCGTCGACAGTATTTGTTGACGGGCGCGGCGAACGCGTCGTTGCCGGATTATGGCGATGAAAGCGGTGCTGCCGCATCGCCTCCGGGCGCCGCGAGCGCGACGGCTGCGCCGGCGAAGCCGGGCATGGGCGGGAGCAGCAGTTCGCAAGGCTTGCCGAACTACGCTGATCCGGGTGCGGCCGAGCCGGCGTCGGCACCGGCTGGGAAGTAAGCTGGCATCAGCTCCTCACCGCTTTGGTTTTAGCTTTCGCCAAAGCGGTGGGATTCACGGTGTTTTTGACGAGTGCGGCCGCAGTCGCGCGGGCTACATCACGGCGGCCCAGGGATGGCGCTCGAAGTGGCGCTTTTCAAAGGCTTTTATCTCGGCGAGCGCGGTCAATGTCAGGTCGATCGTGTCCATGCCTTCGATCACCATGCGCTTGTGTCGCGCGCCGATCGGGAACGTGAAAACCTGAGCGCTGGTGGTTGAAGTGACCGTCTGCACTTCCAGGTCGATAAGGATCTTCGACGCCGGATCATTCGTCGATTCGCGCAGCAACACGTCCACTGCTTGACGTTCAAGTTGCACGAGCAGCAAGCGATTGTTCATCGCGTTGGAGTAGAAGATTTCGGCGAAGCTCGGCGCGATCACGGCGTCGAAACCGTATTGCTGAAGTCCCCACACCGCATGTTCCCGGCTCGATCCACAACCGAAATTTGCGCCGCCGATCAGGATGCGTGCGCCGTTATACGCGGGCTGGTTAAGTACACAATCTGCGAGCGGCGCGCCGTGTTCATCGAAGCGAAGGTCGTAGAGCAAGCCTTTGCTCAAACCCGCTTTATCGATGATGCGAAGGAACTGCTTCGGCATGATCTGATCGGTGTCGAGGTTTTCGATTGGCAACGGCACCGCGCTGCCTTCAATCGTGGTCAGCTTAGTCATGGTGATTCTCCAGCAAACGGACGTCGGTGATCTTGCCGGTCAGCGCGGCGGCGGCGGCCATCGCGGGACTCATCAGATGCGTGCGGCCGCCGCGTCCTTGCCGGCCTTCGAAGTTGCGATTCGTCGTGGATGCACAGCGTTCGCCTGCTTCGAGAAAGTCGTCGTTCATCGCGAGACACATCGAGCAGCCCGGCTCGCGCCATTCGAAGCCGGCAGTTTTTAGAATCTCCGCGATGCCTTCCGCTTCAGCCTGCCGACGCACCGAGCCCGAGCCCGGCACGACCATCGCGCGTACGCCCGCTGCAACTTTGCGTCCCCGCACAATCGACGCGACGATGCGCAAATCCTCAATCCGCCCATTCGTGCATGAGCCGATAAACACGCGGTTGATCGGCGTTCCGGCGATCGGCTGATTCGATTCAAGGCCGATGTAGTCGAGCGCACGACGCAATGCGGCGGCAGCTTCGGGCGTGGCTTGTTGAGTGGCATCGGGCACGAGGGCATCGACGCGCATCGCCTGGTCGGGGCTCGTACCCCACGTGACGAAGGGCGCGATATCGCGGGCGTCGAAGGTGAATTCGGCGTCGAAGGTGGCGTCGGCGTCGGATCTTAAATCGCTCCAGTCGGCGAGCGCGGCTTGCCATGCGGCTTCATCCAGCGATGTGGCATGCGCGCGGACGTAGTCGAACGTGGTTTTATCTGGCGCGATCAACGCTGCTCGCGCGCCCGCTTCCACGGTCATGTTGCACAAGGTCATGCGAGCCTCCGCCGAGAGCGACGCGATGGTCGTGCCTGTGAATTCCACCGCATATCCTCGCGCCCCTTGAGCGCCAATCTGGCTGATTATCCAGATGATCACGTCCTTCGATGCCGTGCCATAAGGCAACGCGCCATTGATAGTGATACGCATGGTCTGCGCCACGCGATACACCAGTGTCTGCGTCGCGAGAACGTGCTCCACCTCCGACGTACCGATACCAAACCCCAGCGCGCCCAACGCGCCGTAGGTGGTTGTGTGGCTATCGCCGCAAAGCACGGCCATGCCGGGACGGATCAACCCCAATTCAGGCGCGATGATGTGTTCAATCCCCTGCAGCGGATCGTTCGCCGCGAACAGCCGGATGCCCGCCTTGTCGCAATTGCGCGCGAGATTTTCGGCTTGCAGCAGGGAGGCGGCGTCGCGAATCACACGCGGCGATTCGGCGTGCGTCGGGATGATGTGACTGACTACGGCGAGTTGCTGCTTAGGACGACGCACCGGCCTGGATCGTTCAGCCAGTCCGCTGAACGCTTGCGGACTTGTGTACTCGTTCATCAGATGCAGATCGACGTAGAGCAGCACGTTTTGATCGTCGATACGCGTAACCGTATGCGAGTCGACGAGCTTCTTATAGAAAGTAGTGTGGTTCGACATGATGCTCAGCCCCGAAGAAACGGCAGCACACGCGCGAGCAGCAACTCGGGCGCTTCTTCCGGAATGTAGTGGCCACATGGCAGCGAGTGGCCGCTGACGTTATCGGAGAAATGGCGCCACTCGGCGACAGGATCGAAGCACTTTTCGATCACGCCTTCCGCGCCCCATAGCGCCAGAAAATCGCAGGTTATCTTCTGGCCCTTCGCCAACGAGTCGCGGTCGTGTTCCAGATCGATACCGACACTCGCGCGATAGTCCTCGCAGATGCCATGAGCCGTTTCCGGCTGTTGCAGGCAGCGCAGATATTCCGCGTACGCCTCGGGCGTGAACGGCTTCAACCCCGCACTGCGCGCGCCGATGGTCTGCTTCAAATACAGGTCAGCGTCCGCGCGAATCAGCGTCTCGGGGAACGGCGCGGGACGGACCAGGAAAAACCAGTGCCAATAAGCGCGCGCGAATTCGAACGACGTTTGCTCGTACATCGCGAGCGTCGGCGCTACATCGAGCGTGATCAGTTTCGTAACCACCGTCGGATGATCCAGCGCCATCCGCGCCGCCACCCGCCCGCCGCGATCATGCGCGAGCACAGCAAACGATTCGTGACCCAGCGTGCGCATCAGGTCGACCTGATCCTGCGCCATGCGGCGCTTCGAATAATTGCTGTGATCGGGCAAGCCCTCTGGTTTGCCGCTATCGCCGTAACCGCGCAGATCCGCCGCCACGACGGTGAAGTGTTTCGTCAGCTCGGGCACGACCTTGTGCCAGATCGCGTGGGTTTGCGGATGGCCGTGGAGCAGCAGTAACGCCGGGCCTTCGCCGCCTTGTATTGCCTTGATCCTGACAGTATCGACGGTTGCCGATACGTCCTTGAAGTCATCGAACATCATTGTCTCCCGCAGTTTTATGAAGTTTAATTGATGCATTTCCCGATACAGTTTCTATTCAGGCAATCCAGACTTAACTTCCAGGAACTAATCGATGGACGGTTTTTCGGACCTCAACCTGTTCACGCTGGTCGCGCGGCATCGCAACCTGGCGGCGGCTGCGCGCGATCTCGGCGTGACGCCGCCTTCCATTAGCAAGCGTCTCGCGCAACTCGAACGGCGGCTCGGCGTGCGGCTCTTAAACCGCACCACGCGGCGCGTCAGCCTTACGCCTGAAGGCGAGTTGTATCTCGCGAACGGCTCGCGCATCCTCGATGAACTCGCCGAATTGGAACAACTCGTCACAAAAAGCCGAGCGGAGCCGACGGGGTTGCTGCGCGTGAACGCGTCATTTGGATTTGGGCGCAGCCGGATTGCGCCGGCGGTGTCCAGCTTCATCGAGCGATATCCGGCGATCAAGATCCAGCTTCACCTGTCCGACCGGCCGGTGAATTTGCAGGAGGAAGGGTTCGACCTGGGCATCCGTTTCGGCGATGTCCCCGATGCGCGCATCAACGCGCGTTTGCTGCTCAAGAACCGGCGGATTGTGTGTGCATCGCCGGAATATGTAGGGAAATGCGGGCAGCCCGCTATGCCGCACGACCTGACGCGGCATGCGTGCCTCGTGCTGCGCGAGAACGAATCGGCGTATGGCGCATGGCATTTCACGCGCGGTAAAAAGATGGAGACCGTCAAGGTCGATGGGCCGCTCAGCAGCAATGACGGGACGGCGGTGCTGCAATGGGCGCTGGATGGACGCGGCATTGCCGTGCGCTCGCAATGGGAGACGGAGGCGCTGGTGCGCGATGGGAGGCTGATGGTGCTGCTGAACGACTGGGCGCTGCCGAACGCGGATATCCACGCGGTCTATTTGGAGCGGCACCAGTTGTCCGCGAAGTTGCGGACGTTCGTGGAGTTCCTGGGGGATGAGTTACGCGCTGGGGCCGGCCAGACAAGCGTTGCTTGATAGATTGAGCGGCCGAGCACGCATATCGCAATACAGGGACGCGACAAAGCACGTGGCTGACCGACATAAGGCATTCACCGGTCTTTCATCGCGGGCAGTGTTTTATTCGATGCGGTTATTTACTTAGCAAAAAAATGCAGCGTTTAATTAATTGAATCGATGTGAATGTTTGTATCGTTAATGAGCAAATGCCCATAATTAACGCGCCCGCGTTTTCGGCGGGCGTGTTTTATCGATACCTATACGGTTTGTTTCGGAACGCTTTTCTTTGTCTTTCGGTTTGGAAAGCCGGATTTATGCGGCCTGATCGAAAGAGTGATGCATGAGTCGTTGCTGCTGCTGTGGCGCATGACGACGTTCGTCGATTTCCGCCATGCCATATGCAAGGGCAAACTTGCGGGCATCGACGGGGCACGGGAAATGTCCGAGCACGCCAGTAGCGCGCTGAAGGCCATCGACTTCCCTCACGATAAGCATGGCTGCATACAAGCCATCGTCATACGCGGCCAGCGGAATCAAGACGACGTTCTCGTAAGCGATCTCAGCGTATTGCATGACTGATTCCCCCCAAGTTGACGACTCACTACTCTCTCAGCGCACCAGTTGGTCTGGCACGACATTGTGTTTAGGCATTATCAATAAACAAAAAACAAGAATCAACCGGATTTGCCCTATTCAGGGTTTATACGTGGAATTAGCCGGCTGTTATGTGGCAAATACTTCATTTATGCCGTATGCGGCATGGGTGAACGGATGCTTATACAGACAGAATATGTCAATTTAATGAGTAGCGTGGGATAACGCATGGATGCACAGTTGTTGTGCGGTTGATGCTATTGATGGCGAAGGGGTGATTAAGGTTTTACCGTTATTGCGTTTGAAACGGATGGACGGTTTTTTTGGCCGGTGGCCGGTTGGATATGTATTGGCGAGACCAGGCGTCTGTTGGAAATTCCGGTTCTCGCTGCATCGATGGCACGCATCGGGCGGGAGATCCTGCAGCGCCTTTTTACCTTCGCGTATTCTTGCATTTAGGTTTGCTTGGGCGGATGTGACGACGTTTCGAGGTGCCTTGGTCTCGATGTCAGGCACGTGATATGCCCGCAATCCTTACACTGACAGCAATGTCCTAACGATCTATGGGGGGAGCTTGTGAAACTCGATCCGACTGCATGGTTTCCGTTGAGCGATTACTCACCAGTGCGCGACGGATGGTACGAGGTACAACTTGCGAGCGGCGAAACGGCATTCGCGAAGTTTGGTACGGACGGATGGACCGAAAAACCGATGCTCGTCTTCACTCACTGGCGCGGCCTTTCTGGCGATCCGAGTAAGGTCGACGGCGCGGAGAGTATCGAAGCCGAAGTGACGGCGGCGGAAGGGGTTAGAGCCGTTTGGGATACGTTCTTCCCCGGGTCAGGAGCGGAGCAGCATAAGCCGTTGGACGCGGGGCATGGGAAGGAGTAGCGGTTTGGTGATTTTTTGGTAGGGATGGATAGGCTGGCGAGTGGGTGGCTCGCCAGTTTTTTGTTTTTGGGAATTGGTCGTTGGGGAGGTTTCGCGGCGTGCTCCTCGATGTTGGGTCCGCATGTTCAAGAGATGCCGCTTCCCGTTGTGTGACAATCAAAGTTCTTGACCCACCCAACTACGGCACGGCGGAACAACATGAACCCGAACAAGAAAGTGACGTATCTGGTCAGCATATTTATCGGTACTCCGACACAACAGCACGCACAGATCAAAGACATCGCGGCACAAGTGTCAGGCGACGACTACGAGTTCCTGCACCTGCATCAAATGGGCGCGTTTCTGGTGCTGAACACGGATCGCAGCGCCAAGGAATTGGCTGGGTCGTTTTCGCGTGCGACGGCGGCTGATGATCGAGTGTTCATCTGCGAAATGGGACAGGACTGGCACACGCAAGGGTTGAACAAAGCGATGTTCTGGTTGCAGAACCATCAGGCGACGAAGAACCAAACGCCAGCGATGAAGAAAGGGAATCCGTTTGGGGATGCCTGACAAGGACTTACCGTCGAACGACAACTCTTCGGCCTTATGCGATGCTTTCCATAGCGCCTATTAATCGCCTGCCGTTTCGTGCCTATGATTAGCAGGTCGCCGACCGTTAGCGAATTCGCCCCAGGCTTCACGAATGGAGGCTTCGGGGAACTCAGTTGAACTGACGCCATCGGCCCACATCGGCCAGTTCCGGTCAGTCGACCGGCGAAGGAGTCGGACATTCGACGGTCCGCTGCACGCAGCGAAGCGACGTTGAGTCCATGATTTTGTTCGTCAGGTCAATTGCTGCTATCGATCCCTTGGCGCTCGCCTGGCGGACGACAGTTGCTAGTCGCGCGAGGACGTTAGCTTGACCGTATCAAGGTGGCCAATAAGGGCATCAATGAAAGCGCGGACCTTTCATGACATGCTGCGGTGGGTCGGATACAGCGCGTAAAGCTCGATGGGTTCGCGTCTCAATGAGGTAAGTACCCGCACTAACATGCCTGCCTGCGACTTCCACATACTCAGTTCGACCCAACGGATTGACTAATGTTGTTAGATTCATCGCCAGCTTCAGCCTTAAGTTTCGAAGGCCCGCGCCAGTGCAAGCGTGTCGATGTACTCCCGGATGTTCGTCACTTTGCCATTTCGAACGGTAATGGCGAAGACCCAATGGTCGTCGAACGTCCTGTTCGTGGCTTTGACTCTGCCCGTGGCGAAGCCAACGACTAGAACCCGGTCGCCTTGCGCTACGAATTCGGGAGGCTCTGGGTATGACGTTTCCACCATTTCCGAGGCCTTCTGAAGCAAGCCCGCCAACCCGGCGTGTCCGTGGTGCGTGCCGGCCAGCGGCCACTCACCCGGAATGATCCACTCAATGTCTTCGGCAGAAATCGCCACCAGACCTTGCTCATCGCCGCAGCCCATTGCTGCAAAAAAATCCTTCACAATCTGGACATTCTCTTGCGTGCTCATCGAAATCTCTCCATTGCAGGATCGCATCGAAATTTGTGATTACGATTCTTCAGTCGAACTTGACCAAGTCCTTAAAGATCAGTTGACCCCAGCTATTGCCGCGCGCCTGCACAAGCAGTCCACCTTCCGAAAGCCCGCCAAGTTTGATCGGCGAGAAACCGAGATTTTCCGCAAGCGCACCAATCTCCGCTGCGGCGCCGTCATCGTCGCTCGCCAGGAACACGACTCTCCTGCCACCCTGTACGGCCGGATCCTGGCCAAGGACGGCAGCGCCCAAATGGTTGAAGCCCCTAACCAGTCTTGCACCAGTGAAGGCCTGCGCGACGACCTTGGAAGAAGGCTGTCCTCCCAGTTCCTCAGGAGACACGCCGTAGGCATTGGTCACATCGATGATGGTCTTGCCTTGCCAGGTCGGCAGCGCCTTCGCGACATCCCGGTGCGACTCGTAACGGACAGCCAAAAAGACGATGTCCGCCCCGACGGCATCCGCTAGTTTTTTGGGGATAATCGTGGGTCCGATCGTGGCCGCGGCGGATGCAAAGCTTTCCGGGTCGCGCGTGGTTGCAACGGATACTTCGATGCCCTTGCGGGCAAACGCCTTGGCCAGGGCCTGGCCGATCTTGCCGAAGCCGATAATTGCGTAGCTCATAGATTTTCCTTCAGTTTACCGAGCCCTACGGCGCTCCGAATAATCGAATGGAGCGCTTTAGGACGTAGCGTCAGAGTTGCGCCAGGCCGCCGTCGACGGCGACTTCGCTGGCAGTCATGAAGCTGCTGTCCGACGACGCGAGAAAGGCAGCCGCTGCCGCGATCTCTGCCGGATCGGCCATGCGCTGGAGCGGAGTCATCGCGGCGTAGACCTTCTGGCCCTCCTCGCCGAGCGCTTCCTTCGCGAGTTCGGTCGCAGTCGCCCCGGGCGAAAGCACGTTTACGCGGATGCCGGTGCCCTTCAGGTCCTCCGCCCAGGTCCGCGCGAGGTTGCGCACTGCCGCCTTGCTCGCGCTGTAGGCGCTCATTCCCGGCGCGCCCGTGGTGCCGGCGCTCGATCCGGTCAGGATGATCGAACCGCCCTCGCTCATCAGTGGCAGCGCCTTCTGGACCGTGAAGATCGTACCCTTCACATTGGTGTCGAAGTGTTCGTCAATGTGCTCGGCGGTGATCTTGCCGAGCGCAGCCTGGCTTCCCGCCCCGGCATTGGCGAAGACGATGTCGAGGGTTCCGCGCTCGGCCTTCACCGCCGCGTAGAGTCGGTCGAGGTCGGCCTCATTCGAGACAGAGCCCTTCACAGCGCGAGCATTGGGCCCGAGCTCGGCCACAGCGGCGTCGAGCGATTCCTGCCGGCGGCCGAAGATGAAGACGAGGGCACCCTCCTCGATGAAGCGCTTTGCTGCGGCGCGGCCGATGCCGGTAGCGCCACCGGTGATCACAGCGGTCTTTCCATTCAGTCTGGTCATGTCGTGCATCCTTCCTTGGAGTAGTACGGAAGCAGGAACTGCTTGCTTGAGACAAGTATGCAGTTCTGATAACCTAAGGACAAGTATGCACCTTTTGGTAACCATGAAAAATGACTGACTGTACTCAAAATCAAAACTGCGGTGGCCGCTACTCCTACGGGCTCGCCGCCACGCTCAGCATCATCTCGGGCAAGTGGAAGCCGCTGATCCTGTACTTCCTGCTCGACGGCCCGAAGCGCTACGGCGAGCTCAAGCGCAACGTCCATGGCGTCAGCGCCAAGGTGCTGATCCAGCAATTGAAGGAACTGGAGGCCGATCACGTACTGGCGCGGACCGACTACAAGGAGGTGCCGCCGCGCGTGGACTACGCGCTGACCCCGCTCGGCCGCAGTCTCGCCGACAAGATTGTCCCGCTGTGCACCTGGGGAACCGAGAACATGGCAGAAATGGTGAACATGCTCGCCGAGCGCGACCGCTTGCTTTTGCCGGATACGCAAGAACCGCTGAGAACGACGTGAGAGACATTGTTCCCAGCGGTGTTGTGGACCTGTCGATGAAGACGCGGCGTCGGTGATTCAGCCGATCTCGACGTTCAAGGCGATATCCCAGGTGCCGGCGCCGTTTTTGGCCAGGCCGATCATCATCAGACCGAGCGCCTCGAGCGTCGAGGCCATGTGCAGGCCACCGACATCCAACGGACGCAGTCCGAGACTCTCGATGAAGGTCGAGACGCGCGCCTTGGCCTCCGGATCGTCGGCCGCGATAAACGCGTCGAGACGTCCACCCTTAGCAAGTACGTGGCCAAAGACGGTGTTGAACGCCTTTACGACGTGAGCGGTGGCGGGAAGACTCTTGGCGATCTCCTGCGCGCCGGAACTGCCGTGCGGGGTGACGAGGCCGGAAAGGTCGGGGGAGACCGGGTTGGTGATGTCGATGATCACCTTGCCGTCGAGCGCGTCCCCGAACTCGGTCACCACTGCTGCCGCACTGCCGTACGGCACGGCGAGGATGACGACGTCGCCCGCCGGCGCGGCGGCGTAAGTCCCCATGGTCGCTCCCGCTGAGAGCTTATCGGCCAGCGCCCGCGCTTTGGCTGGGTCGCGGCTCAGGACCTCGACGGTATGTCCTGCCTTGGCGATACGGCCGGCGACCGCCGTGGCCATGCCACCTGTGCCGATGATGCTAATAGTGCTCATGTCAGATATCCCTCTGAGTTGGGGTATGCCCGTAATCTGTACGAGGCTTTCGCCCATAATGTTTTCCGTGTGCGCCGAGCCACTTGCGTCACCCTCCACCACTCCGGGAGGATAGTGTCTTGGTCGGGCTCGGCGCGATGCGGGAGTCCCTGCCGTCCGCTTAGCTCAGCTGGCAGGGAAGTAGTGGCCATTGTCCATATCAGCAAACAGGCCGGGCTGCGTTGGGGTCCAGCCGAGCGTCTGGCGCGTGATGGCATTCGACGCCGGGGTATCCAGCGTGACCAGATTCGCAAGGAACCCGAAATACCCCGGCAGCATCAGCACGTCCGCGGGAATGGGCACAGCGGGCAGCTTCAGGCGACTGCCGATGGCCTCGGCGATCTCGCGGTACGGAATGCTCTCGTCTGCAACCGCGTGCCAGCTTCTGCCGGCGGCGCCCTTCTCAAGCGCCAGGCGGAACACGGTTGCGAGGTCGCGGGTGTGCACGGCGGCCCACCTGTTCGCACCGTCTCCAGGGTAACCGACGACACCCTTTTCCTTCGCCAGCCCGATCAGCAGCGGAAGGAAGCCGGCATTATCAGTCGTGCTGTGCATGATTTCAGGAATCCGAACGACCGAAGATCGCACGCCTTTTTCGGCGAGGCCGATTACGGTGGTTTCCACGATGTTACGAACCCGCAAGGTGTTCTTGTATGGATCGCCGCCGGGAAGAGGCGGATCCTCCTCGGTGGCCGGCCGACCCAGGTTTTCCCAGCCGGGCGAGCCGATGCTTCCCGATGAGACCAGCGGCTTTCCGGTTCCGGCCAGCGCCTCGCCATATGCGAGCATGATCTGAAGCTCCGCATCGGCCACGGCGTTGATTCCGCCGACCGGAATCAGGTCTTGCCGGTGTGCGACATGGATGACACCGTCGGAGGCGGCGGCCGCTTCTTTAAGACCGTCAAGATCCTCGAGGCTACCGACACGCGCCTTCGCACCGAGTGCGGACACCGCAGCCGCCGCCTTGTCTGAACGAGCCAGGGCGGTGACCTCATGGCCGGCGGCGATGAGGTCGGAGATGATGTACGGACCGGAATGGCCGGTCCCGCCAGTGACGAAAACGTGCATGTGAATGTTCCTTATGAGTAATGTGATGCGGGAAGCGGTGGTGCCGGTGCACTCAGCCGAGAAGGCTGACGCCGATTGAGAAGTTGGCGTGCTTGACGGAGTGGGTGAGGAGGCCCAGCGACAGCAGGCAGGCGTGCTCCAGCGTCCTCGCCATGGGCAGCGGCCCGGTATCCATAGGGCGTAGTCCGAGGCTCTCGATGAACGCCGAGACGCGAGCCTTCGCCTGCGCGTCGTCCCCGGCGATGAACACGTCCAATGGGTGGCCCTCGGCGGGACCGGCAGCCAGGACGTGGGAGAACTGGGTGTTGAACGCCTTGACAACTATCGCATCGGCAAGGGCGGCCTTGGTGATCTCCTTCGCGCCGAACTGTCTCCAGGGGTCACGAAGCTCGTGTGGTCGGAGGCGACCGGATTGGTGATGTCGACAAGAACCTTGCCTGCCAGCTCTTCGCCGTACTGCTTCACCACGTCAAGAACGGCGGAGTAGGGAACCGCCAGGATGACAATGTCTCCGGCCGGGGCGGCGCCGATCGTTCCTGTCGTCGCGCCGGCGCCGATCTGCTCTGCGAGCGCCCGCGCCTTGACGGCGTCGCGACTCATCACCTCGACGGTGTGTCCGGCCTTGGCGGCAAGGCCGCCGATCGCTGCGGCAATGCCGCCTGTGCCGATGATGCTGATAGTGCTCATGCAGTCTCCTGGTGAGTTGGGTGCTGCTCGTACTTCCAAACAACCATGTTAGATAGATTGCTTGCAAAAAACAAGTAAAAATGGAAATTTACTTGCAACATGCAAGCGATGCTAATATCTAGACATGAAGATGACATCTAAAGAAGACATTCGGTCCCATTGCGCAGTGAACTACGGCGTGGAGGTCTTCGGCGACCGATGGTCGCTCTTGATCATTCGCGACATCGTTTTTGTTGGGAAGAAGACGTATGGCGAGTTCCTGAAATCGGAAGAGGGAATCGCGACCAATGTGCTTGCTTCCCGCCTTGCCTTTCTTGAGGGGCAAGGAATTCTCTCGAAGGCGCCCAGCGCCGAAGACAGACGCAAGGACTTCTACTCGCTGACCGAGAAGGGCCTGGATCTCATCCCCGTCGTGCTTAACATAGTCCTTTGGAGCGCGAAGTACGATTCGAAGTCGTACGTGCGGCGCAGCAAAGAGTTCGCGGCTCGATTGCGTCAAAACCCGATGCAGGTGAGCGAAGAGGTGAAGGCGCTGGTCCGCAATGGCGGATGTATGTTTCCTGAGAGCAAGGAATGAGTAAGACGGCAAGCGCGCCCTGTTACGTCGCACGAACGATATGCACACGTCATCGGCTACGTGGTGCAGCGAATAGCGGGGCCGATGTCCGAAACGGTACTGGAAGCCGCCATTAATGTTTCACCAATCCCAGCGGCGGTTCAGGGTCGAGAAGACTCATTCAATTTTCGTGTCAGCGGACATTCGTGGCAGCGCAACCGCGAGGTATTCCGAACGGCCGCCACCATCTTGCGGCTGAATGCCATTCTGTCAAATCGCTTGCTGATGGTTTTGCATCGTCAGTTTCTCGAAGCGCCTTCGTTTCTGACACGCTATCTCCCCACCCGTCAATCACTTTGATTACCATCTCAAAGTCACCACCGCTCAAAGCCCCCACCCATGGAATTCGATACCAAAGTAGCCATCATCATCCTCGACGATCTCGCCGTCTGGCAGAAACTCAACGTAACCGCGTTCCTCGCAACCGGCATCGCGGGTGCGGCCCCTGACGCAATGGGCGAACCCTACATCGACGCCGCAGGCCGAACCCACGCCCGCCTCCTCGGCCAACCAATAATGATCTACCAATCCGACACCCCCGGCCTCCTCCGCGCCTTCCGCCAAGCAATCGAACGAGAACTCACCCGCGCCGTCTACGTGCGCGCGATGTTTTCCACTGGCCACGATGAAGCCAATCGGGAAGTGTTTCTAAAGGAGCCGGCAGATGCGCCCGATCTAGTCGGACTGGCCGTAAGAGGCCCGAAGAAAGCAGTCGATAAAGCCATCAAAGGCTTATCACTGCATGGATGATTGAAACAAGATTAAAACGGACATCGGAACGAAATCGAAACGCAGTCGCACGCCACACACCGACCGTCATTCCCACTCAGCCGCGCAACGGCCAAGCCAAAACCAAAACCCTAAACCGCCAACGCCCCCGCCCCCCCCATCGCGTGCCGCGCCTGGACCAACGAAGTCTTCGCCGCCCGCGCATCCCCCGCGACCTTCAACAGCGCCCCAAGTTGCGAGGGCTCCTTCAACAACTCGCGCAATATCGGCAGAACTGTCGTAGTCCCATCATCCCGTAACCCCGCCGTCGCAGCACTCGGCAAACTCCGCCAAGCTGGATCAACAATCGCGCGACACACCGCAAACGGCAATCCGCGCGCCGTGGCAATCGCCCCGGCAATATGCGATTCCATATCGACAGCCAACGCCCCAGTAGCCCGATAAAGCGAGCTCTTCTGCTGCTCGCCGGTCAAAGGCGCAGCCACACCGGCCATCGTCCCGCGCACCGCCCGCGCCTCCAGCGGCGTCCCGGCAAAAGCCGCGAACAGCCTTGCAGACCATTCAGGATCGGTATCGAGCACACCAAACGGCCCGGACACCGAGCTAGCGATGATCACCGTCCCCGGCTCCAACTCCGGCGACAACCCACCGGCCGTCCCGAAGCTGATAATCCCGGAACAGCCTCGTGCCAACGCTTCGCTTAACGCGCGCTCGAGCAAATCCGACCGCGCCGCAAACACCGCCTCCACTCCCGGCCCGCGAGCGATACGCGCTTCAAACGCCATCCCCGTCACAGCAATCACGGGCAAACGCGCATCGCCTGAACCGAAGCCTGAACCAGAACCCGCGCCAGAAGCGAAGCCGGGGCGCGAACTCACATGCCCGCCGTCACGCGCGACGTACCGTCGCGCATCATGTTCCTGTACCTTGCCAGCGCCCAAAGCGGGAAGAACTTTCTATACCCGTGGTATCGCAGATAAAACACTCTCGGGAATCCCGTCGCGGTGAATCGCGTCTCGTCCCACAAGCCATGTTCGCGCTGCTCTGCCTGCAAATACTGCACGCCCTTCGCCACCGCCGGATGATCGACAAACCCCGCCGCCATCAACCCCAACAATGCCCACGATGTCTGCGATGCCGTGCTCGGCGCCGCTTCATATCCGCGATAGTCGAGCTTGTAACTCTCCCCGCCCTCGCCCCATCCGCCATCGGCGTTCTGAATGCTGATGAGCCAATCCGCGGCGCGCTGAATGCGGCTATCGGCAGGCGGCAATCCAGCTGCGTTCAACGCGCACAACGCGGTCCACGTGCCGTAGATATAGTTCAGTCCCCATCGCCCATACCAGCTTCCATCGCGTTCCTGACCGCGCAAAATGTAGTCGAGCGAGCGCTTCGCCGGCTCGCTCGTCGCGGGCATTTCGCCCAACTGCGCGAGCATCGAAAGACATCGGCCGGACACATCGACCGTCGGCGGATCGAGCAACGCGCCGTGATCGGAGAAAGGAATGTTGTTGAGGTAATACTGCGTGTTCTCAGGCTCGAACGCGCCCCACCCGCCGTCGCTGCTCTGCATGCCGACGACCCATTCCCGCCCGCGCGAAATCGCTTCGCCGTACAACGCCGTGCCGTATTCACGATCGGCACGTTCCATCGCCATCGCTACAACGGCGGTATCGTCGACGTCCGGATAATGCGGATTCGCGAACTGGAACGCCCAGCCACCAGGCCGGATATTCGGCCGGCGCGAGATCCAGTCGCCACGTACATCGAGAATCTGCAGCGGCACGAGCCAATCCAAACCACGCGAAACGGCAGCGCGCGCCTGGGGCGTACCGGCTTCGAGCAACGCATGCGCGACGAGCGACGTGTCCCATATCGGCGATAAACACGGCTGACAATAGGCCTCGCCGTTCGGCGCTTCGTCGATGATCAAAAGCTTCTCAATCGACTTGCGCGCTATCGCCCGGTTCGGATGATCTTCCGGATAACCGAGCACGTCGTACATCATCACGGAGTTGGCCATCGCGGGGAAAATCGCGCCGAGGCCATCTTCGCCATTCAAGCGTTCATCGACGAAACGCACCGCCGCTTCTATCGCCCGTTGCCGCGTGTGGCGCGGGAACAGCGGATCAGCGACGCGCAGCACGGCATCGACGCAACGGAACAACACGAACCAGCCCTGATGCTGATGCGGCGCGCGCGCGGCCATGCCGGCGTTCACGGGGGCATCGAAGAACAGTTCATCGATGCGCACGCCCTTCGGATTGCGCGCCTTAGGCCGCTTTGCGTTGAGCACGAGCAGCGGCACGATCACGGTCCGCGCCCAGTACGACACCTTCGACAAATGGAACGGGAACCACTCGGGCAACAGCGTGATTTCCACGGGCATCATGGGCACCGCGCGCCACGACACCACGCCGAACAGCGCGAGCAAAATGCGCGTGAACACATTCGATTTTTCCGCGCCGCCGGCCGCGATAATCGCGCGGCGCGCCCGTTGCATATGTTCGGCTTCGGGCAAATCGCCGATCATCTTCAGCGCGAAATACGCCTTTACCGTGGCGCTGACGTCCATGGCGCCATCGGTGAAAAGCGGCCAGCCGCCATCGGCGCGCTGGATCCGGCGCAAGTACCGCGCGATCTTCGCTTCGAGCTCAGGCTTCGGCGTCTCGCCAAGGTAATGCACGAGCAGCACGTACTCGGCGGGAATGGTGGCGTCGGCTTCGAGTTCGTAGAGCCAGTAGCCGTCGGGATGTTGGTCGGCAAGAATGGCATCGGCAGCGCGCGCCACCGACGCTTCCAGCGCCGCCGCCGTCACCGGCTGGATACCGGGCGGCTGGACAGGTTCGTTCATCAGCGTTGCACCGAGAAATCAATGGAAGGATTCATAAGCAGGTCCGCGGCCTTCTGGCCGGAGCGGATCGAGCCTTCAATGGTGGCGGGCAGCCCGTTGGCCGTCCAGTCGCCGGCCAGCATCAGATTGGACCAGCGCGTACGCGTGCCCGGCCGGAGGTTCTCCTGGCTCGGCGTAGCCGCAAAGGTCGCACGCTTTTCCGCGACGATCTGCCATGTCGGCATGCGCTCGACGGGCAAGCGCGCCGCCTTCGCGACCTCTTGCCAGATGCCCTGCGCCAGCGTCTCGCGCGGGGTATCGAGGAGACGATCCGCGCCGCTGATGGTCACCGAAAGACGTCCATCGAACGCAAACAGCCATTCGGAGGTGCCGTTCAGCAAACCGGTCATCGGCTCGAAGGCCAGCGGCGGATCAATCGCGAAATGCGCATTGACGATAGCGCGAAATTCGTTCGGCACGGTCAAGCCCGGCACGAGTTGTTGCGCGACATTCGGCGGCACGGCAAGCACCACGCCGTCATGAATACCGACGTCCACGCGGCCATCGTCGAAATCAAGCGATGCAACACGCGTCTTCGAATCCGTGCCGGCGAAGCCGATCTCACGCACCCGCGACCCCAGCTTGATCTCCGCGCCGCCATATTGCAGCAGCCGCAACGCGGGATCAACGAACGCATGGCCCAGGCCATTGCGCGCGACCAGCGGACGGCACGCCTGACCACCCAGCAGCAGCGATTCCTTCAACACGTTGCCGGCGAGCACCGCGCTGCCTTCACGCGGATCCACATTCAACACAGCCAGGAATAGCGGGCTGATCAGCGCGTCCCACAAGCGCCCGTTCGTGCGCATGGTTTGCTGCATCGTGCGGCCGGGTTTGGCGAATAACAGCGGCAACAGCGACAGATAATCCGCGGGCATCGTGCCCGGAACACGCGCGGCGGAATCGAAGATCCAGCCCGGCACGCGCCCCGCCGACAACTTCACCGTCCAGCGCGCGCCGCTGCGCAAATCCATGAACGGAAACTCAGGCTGGGCCGGACCAACGAGCTCGTCGGCCGCGCCGATCGCCTTGGCATAGGCGAGCGTGGCGTGGTTGCCCGACAGCACCAGATGGTTGCCGTTATCGATGGTGGCGTTGAGCTTGATATCGAAGTAGGAACGGCAGCGGCCGCCCGCGTGCGGCGCGGCTTCGTGCAGCATCACGCGCGCGCCACGACGCTGCAACTGGACTGCGGCGGCGAGTCCCGACAACCCGGCGCCAATCACATGAACGAGACGCGACATCAGAAAATATGTCGCGCGACGATCCACAGCAGCCGCGAACGCGGCGTGCGGACGTGGTTGCGCGGGAGATCGAAACCACGCTTCAAATTCGCTTCAAGCACGCACCGGTACGCGCCCGACATGATGCGCGGCGCCCGCACCTGAGCACGCGGCGCGGTCGCCATGATGGCGTCGGATTGCGCGTAGTGGCTGCGCGCACGATCCGCAAGCGTCAGGCAGACGCGCGGCAAGCGGGCATCGTTGATGATGGACGTAATGTCGGTCGTGGAAATACCTTCGCGGGACAGCAGTTCTCGCGGCAGATAAACACGCCCAATACCGGCGTCTTCATCGATGTCGCGAAGAATGTTCGTGAGTTGCAGCGCACGGCCGAGGTGGTGCGCGAGACGCCGTCCAGCATCTTCGTGCATCCCGAATATCCTCACCGATAACCGCCCCACCGCGCTCGCCACGCGGTCGCAATAGAGGTCGAGGGTGGCTTCATCGGGCGCGACGATATCTTCGGCCGCATCCATGGCCATGCCGTCGATCACGGCGATAAAGTCATCGCGGGAAAGGTGGAACGCTTCAATGTGTTGCGTCAACGCGGCCAGCGACCGGCGCGGCTTGCCGGCGTAGCAATCGTCAATGTCGGTACGCCATTGTTCGAGCGCGGCAGCGCGTTCGGCGCGCGGCAACGTGCCGTCGGCGATATCGTCCACCGCCCGGCAGAACGCGTAGACCTGATACATGGCGTCGCGCTGCGGAGCCGGCAGGATGCGCATGGCGAGATAGAACGAACTACCCGACGTTACCTTGGCAACGTCGGGAGCAGGATCATCGTCGGCGATAAGATTGGAAACGGCCAAGACGGACTCCGCTGTGGCGCCCCCAAGGGCAGCAAGTGTTAGATCGGGCGCCGGGAAAATCCGGCTTCATGGAGCATGCTGTAAAGCTAGCTGTAATGCTGGATGCAAGCCCGGCATGGCTTGGACACCCGCTTCAGGCGGCGTGCAAGCCATGCCGGAAGCGGCGAAAAGTATATCAAGTTTGTGAACTGTTGCCCTAAGGCCGCCCGCCGGGTGCTTTCAAAGCGCTTGGTAACCCACCTTCCACTGATCAAAATCTTCGTACAAATCAACGGTTTGCTCTTTGCATACGATCGGCGTCCACGCGATATCCATTGCCAACTTTACGCGATTCGCCGCTTTTTACCTCCCGCTCTCTTGCTCCAGAAAAAATTATCTTCACTCAATCCCGGCGCTTTACACGTCGATACGATCGGTTCGGCAAAACATCGATTCATCGGTTGAATGAACTCCAAAGGCACGATTTATGCACGGGGTCTCTTTCCCGAGCGCTGGCGGCAAACTAACAAGCGGCTAAAGTGCGCGGAATTCCGCGTGCCGCATTCGCTGCCTTCATCGTTGTATAAAGATGCCACGCTCAGCCATTCACATCGGGACGACGAGTCATCATGACGCCGCAACGCGAGGAACCGGGCGCTGACCATTGGCAGGACGAGCCGCCGTTTCCCGTGGTGCCGGAGCGTAACTTTGCCGCCCAGCGCATGACCCTCCTGGTCCTGCTGATCGCCGCCATCGTCCTGCCCTGCCTCTACGTCGCGGCCATGGCGTGGAGCGACCTCAAATCGCGCGAGGCCGATGCCGCCGAAGTGGTCGACCGCAACGCGCACGTGGCCGAAGAGCACGCGCTCAAAGTCTTCGACATGAACGAGACGCTCAATGCCCGCGTGATCGATTTGATCGAAGGCGTGGACGACGACACCTTGCGCGGCGAAGAACTCGATATTCACAACAAACTCGTTGCAATGGGCGGCGGTTATCCGCAAGTGGCGTCGGTGAGCATTATTGGCGCCGATGGCCGTTTGATTGCCACGAGCCGCATTTACCCCGTGCCGGATGTATCGATCGAAAACCGCGACGACTTCATCGGCATCCGCGACCACAAGATGTTCGAAAACGTCTCCCGCGTGATGATCGGCAAGGTGGCCGGGGAAACCGTGTTCAATACGGCCGTGCCGCGCAAGAACGCGGACGGCAGCTTCGCCGGCATTGTGACCGTTGCGCTACGTCCGGGTTACTTCGGCGCGTTCTATCGCGAATTGCTGGGCGAACATTCCACCGTATCGCTTGGCCTCACGCGCGCGGACGGCGCCGTGCTCGCGTGGTACCCGACCCGGCCGCCCAACCGCATGGACCTTGCCGCCAGTTCGCCATTGCGCGAGGCCTATGCCAAGGAAGAGCACAACGGCGTTGTGCGAATGCGCTCAGGGCTCGACAATGAAATGAAGATCGTGGCGTTTCGGAAGGTGGGGACTTATCCGGTGTATGTATCGAGCGGATATCCCGTCTCAACCATCTGGGCCGCGTGGTATCGGCGTGTCAGCGTGTTGATGTTGTCCTTGTTCGCGCCGTGCGTGGTGTTGTGGGGCGTGATCTGGCTGTCGCTGCGCCGCCTCGCCCACGAAGAAGAAGCCTGGGAGCGCTGGCAGGCGGAGGCGTCCATGCGCCGGTCGATTGAATCGGCTTACCGGCAGGCGCGCAAGATGGAAGCGCTGGGTAATCTGGTGGGCAGTGTTGCGCATGACTTCAACAACCTGCTGATGATCCTCTCGACCAACGTGCAGATTGTCCGGCGACGCGGCGCTACGGGACTGGATCGCGAGTTGTCGGCCATGGAACGCGCGCTCAAAAGCGGCCAGTCGCTGACGCGCCAGTTGCTGGGCGTTGCCCGCAAGCAGCCGCTGCGCAATGAGAACATCGCGATCGGCAAGTGGCTGCCGGCTTGCCGGGAATTGCTGAAGGCGTCGCTGGGGGCAAAAGTCGCGCTGAATCTGGAAACGAGTGGCGACGTGTGGCCGGTTCGCGTCGATGCAGCAGAACTCGAGCTTGCGCTGATCAACGTGGCGGTGAACGCCCGCGATGCCATGCCGAGCGGCGGCACGTTCTCGGTGCGCGCCGACAACGTGCGCTTTCGTCACGAGGACGGATTTCCGATCATCGGCGAATTCGTGCAGTTGACGCTGGAGGATACGGGCGCGGGCATGAGTCCCGATGTCCTCGGCCGCGCGTTCGAACCGCTGTTCACCACCAAGTCCAAAGGCATGGGCACCGGGCTTGGCCTGCCGCAAGTGTTCGCGTTCTGCGAGCGCGCGGGCGGCGTGGCGACCATTGATAGCGCGGTCGGCGCGGGCACGTCGGTGCGGCTCTATTTGCCGCGCGCGAGTGCAGCCGTGGCGGAATCGCCCGAAACGCATCACGACGCCGCCACGGCCAGCGAATCGCACGGGCTGCGCGTGCTGCTCGTGGAAGATAACGAAGAGGTGGCGGCCGGCACCGAGGCGTTGTTATCCATGATGAATCATGACGTCACGCATATCTTCAACGCGGACGGCGCGATCGCCGTGCTGGAAGCGGCCCGTCGCGACGCCGCCAATGGCGGTGTGCTGCCGTTCGATGTCGTGCTCTCCGATATCCACATGCCGGGCAAACTGAACGGCATCGACCTGGCCGAGATCCTGCAAAGCTGGACGCCGCGCGTGCCGGTGATCCTGGTGACGGGGTATGCCGAAGAACTGGACCGGGCGCGTGAGGTGGATGCGCGCGTCTTGTCCAAACCGTTCGATATCGCCCTGCTCGATTCCCTCCTCCAGGCCATTCGCGAAAAACTGAGCGCGCACGCCGACAACCGCGAACACGGCGAAGCGCAGCACTGAACCGCGCGCCTTTTCCACATCGTTTGTAAAAACAGCTGCGCGCCGGCCGGCTTGGGGCGGGATCGCGTCAGGCTGTGGAGCGCATCGCGGCGCATACGCCCGCGACCCGGCACGCGAGTTGCGTGGCTCAAATAGAAGTGCGGCGAATCTCCCTGACGCGTCGCAACTCAATCCAGGCCACCCAGGAGGCAGCCATGCGACACACAGTTATTGGTATCTTCGATACCTACGACCAGGCCGAAGTCGCGCGCAGCGCACTTGTCGCGTCGGGTTTTGCACGTTCCGACATCGAACTCCAGGCCGCACCCGAACCTTCCTCGCCCGATGACCCCGCGCTGGCGCCCGGCGTGGGCCAGCCGCCCGAAACCGGCGGCGTGCTGGCGAATATCGAACGCTTCTTCTCGATGCTGTTTGGCGGCCGCGATCAACCGCCTGAAGTGGCGCATTACTCCGAAGCCGTGCGGCGCGGGGCGGTGCTGGTGGCTGTCGATACGGCAACTGAGGACCGCGCGGACGCTGCGCGCCAGACGCTGGCTGAGCAAGGTGCTATCGATATAGACGAGCGCGCGGCCAGCTGGGGCACGCTGAATCACACACGCACGGCAAGCTCGGCGGCCGTTGAAGCCGACGATCGCGATCACTCGCTGCTGGACGAACTTGGTCTTGGCTCGGGCAGCGCTGTGCCGGGACGTGCTCCGGTGAATCCGCCGGTCGATCCGCTCGACCCCGTTCGCGCCGATGCAAACCGGGATGCATATCGAGCGCGCGCTTATCCGCATGTTGACCGTGACGATCCGGCTGTGCAGCCGCTCGACCCGATCAGCCCGGTCGGCCGCGATGCAGTTGCCAGCGATCCATTGACGGGCACGAGCACGAACACGGGCACGAGCGGCGCGGTCTGGCCGGACACAAGGGAAGCGGCTCTGCGGGCGGCAGGCGCGGAAGACCCGTTGACGGGAACGACGTCAGCACAAGGCTGGCGCGCCGTCGATCCGCTTGATCCGCTCGATGAAACCGAGACATCGGCACGAGTGGGCGGCACGGGTTCCATGAGCGCGACGGGCGCACCGGTTCCGGGTACGTTGAGTCAAACCGGCGACTCGGCGCTCGGAGCCCATGCGGGTCCGCGTACCACGATGCCCGATGAATACATAGAGTACGAAGACGAGTTCCGCAGCGACTACGAGGCGAAGTACGCGGCGAGCGGTGCGAGCTATTCAGAGTACGAGGAGGCGTATCGATACGGCGTCTCAGCAGCCAGCAACGAGCGTTATACGCGCCGCAACTGGGATGACACGATGGAAACCGAGTTGCGCCAGGACTGGGAAGGCCGTAGCTCGGGCGGTCATGACACATGGGAACGTTTCAAGCTTGCGGTGCGTCATGGCTGGGAACGGGTGACGGGGCATCAGCACCATCTGTAAGAATTTGTTCTTAACGACGCGTTGAAACGCCAACGGCCCGCTAAAGCGGGCCGTTGGCGTTTTGCTCTTTTTGCGGGCTTAGGCCTTCGCCATACGCTGCACCCACGCGACGTATTTATCGACGAAATTCTGCAGGAACTTGCGCGTGTCTTCGCTCACGATCGTGCCGCTGGCATCGATGCGGCTTGCATCGTGTTTGACGAACATTTCCGGATGACCCATGAGCGGCACATCAAGGTAAGCAAGCACATTGCGCAGATGCGCCTGCGCGAGCGCCGTGCCGGTCGCGCCCGGCGACGTGCCCAGCACCGCGCCGGGCTTGTTGCCCCACACGCTGTGCCCCCACGGACGCGAACCCCAGTCCAGCGCGTTTTTCAGCACGCCGGGAATCGACCGGTTGTATTCCGCCGTCACGAACAGCAGCCCATTCGCCGCCGCGATCTTTTCCTTGAAGGTGCGCGCAACCTCGGGAAAGTCGCTGTCGTAGTCCTGGCTATAGAGCGGCAGGCTCGCGATATCCAGGAACTCGAACGAAAAATCCGGCGGCGCCAGCGACGTAACCGCGTGCGCAAGCTGCTTGTTGAACGAATCTCGGCGAATGCTGCCAACAACAACCGCAATCTTGTAGGTCATGGCTTGTCCCGGTGTTTGATTGATGCGGATCCCGAACGGAATCCGCGAATGTGCCCTGTATGTTCCTCGTATATGGCTGCAACAGCCAGCACATCATAGGCGTTCGGTCGAGCCCGAGGCTATCGGGAATGGGTCGGATTGCTGTCGCGAACGACGCGGGAGAACGGACGTTTCGTATGACGTTTCGCCTCGAATTGGGCGTTTCGATCGATACCCGATGACAAGCCCGCTGCAAGCCATTTTTGAGATGATTTCCACAAAGTTGTCCACAGAAACTGTGGACAACTTTGTAGTTGTTTAATAATTCGCACTAAACCGCCAAAGCGGTTGGCGGGATACAACTAAAGGACACCGCTAAACCGGCCAACGCGACGTTATTGGCCGAAAAACACGTTGCATTGCGACGGCGGGCCTTGGCATGTCGACGACTGCGGATTGGCATCGGCCGAGGCGTTGGCAGCGCCGGTCATAGCGAACAAAGCGATAGCGGCGAAGACGGAAAGCATGCGTTTCATGGGATATCTCAGTAATTTGACGACGATCGCAACTGATCGGTAAACCGAGAATATCGATTAAGCGGACGCAGACAAATGGCGGTGTCAGGAATTAATCCTTACCGAAAACGCAATGAATGAAGGGCGGCGGGGCGAGACAGGGAACGGTCATCCCGGCGCGCAGAAACGGAACTTCACATTCATGCGCGATAGACAACAATATGTTTTCTCAATCGACATTGGTTATCGATAGTTATGTGAATAGACTGCTTCACATCGATGGCGTGAAACGCGCCGTCTCCAAACAGTGAAGGGTTCATCATGAAACGCGCGCTTATTGGAAGTTTGTTTGTCGCCGTGCTGGTCTCATCGGCACCGGTTTTTGCACAATCCACCGACGTCGCGCAGCAAAGCGCTTACGCATCCAGAACGCGAGCTGAAGTGAAAGCCGAATTGATCGCTGCGCAAAAGAGCGGGGAACTAGAAGCGCTGCACACGGAAAGTTATCCCCAGTTGCTGCCGTATCAAAGCGCGCGCTTTCAACGCGTCACATCGGGTACGGATACGACCGTGACAGAAGGGAACGGCACGCGCGTGAGCACGCAATAAGCGCGGTTGAGGAACGCGGCGGTTTCGATTGTTGAAGCCGCGTTATCCATCGAAAAAATGATCGCGCGGTTTTATGTTCAACCTGCGTTATATAAACCGCGTGAGTAACCGTAATGTTCAAGGTGTTGAACATTGCGCGCGCGACACGCGCTTGTAGATCTTCGCTATCAGCTCAACGCGGCAAGACACACCGTGACCGTGATCAGCGAGATCACCGTGGAAAACAGAATGGTGCGGGACGTCACCGCCGCTTCCCGCTTATAAAATTCCGCGAGCATGAATGGCCCCGTCCCCGTGGGCAACGCACTGAGAATGACGGCTGTCTTCGCCCACAACACCGGCAGTGCAAACACATGAAACGCCAGCCACCACGTGAGCAACGGTTGCGCAATGAGCTTGGCCACGACCAGCATGGTGGTCGTTCTAGCCGCGCCCCCTTTTGACTTCTCGCCAAGAAACAGCCCGAGTGCAACGAGTGCGCACGGGCTTGCCGCTGCACCCAGCAACTTGAGAAACGTGTCCGCACCGCCCGAGATCGTGAGCCCCGCTCCGCTGCATAACCAGCCCGCGAAAGGCGCGAACAACAACGGATTGGTCATTAGCGATCTGACCACCTTGCCAAGCGTGGCAACCAGGTTCTTCTCGGTCTGCAAACCCACTTCGATCAACACAATAGCCACGGCGAATAGCACGCATACCGTCATGATCGTCACGATCACCGCAGGCGCGAGGCTCGCGTGACCAAACGCGAGCATGCATAACGGCAAGCCGATAAACCCCGCATTGGGATACGCGGCGTTGAGACCATCGAGGCTGGCATCGGCGAGATGGCGTGATTGTTTCAATCGAATCAGCACGGTCAACACAAATATCCCGCCCGCACCCAAACCGAACACTGCGATGAACGCAGGCTGATCGAGCGTAGGCCATGGCGTGGTCGCCATGATGTCGAAGAGCAGCGCGGGCAGTGCCAGATAGACCACGAATCGATTCAGTTCAGACGATGCATTCGGTCCCAGCCGATTGGTCTTGCGACACGCATAACCTGCAAAGATCAACGCGAACACAGGAAGAATGATTTTGAGGAGCGGAGCGAAAAGCGACGAGACCAGCGACGACATGAGCAGCGGAGCGAAGTGAACGAGGTCAAGAGCATAGCGGCTCAATACGTTCGCCGCAGAGCGCACTCTATGAAGATCAGCGATGAAGTGAGCGGCAAGGTGAGCGATTTCGGGAGCCGCGCGAGGTGAGTTGCATGACTCGACAAAAACTCACGCTTGAGGCGAATTGCTAGTATCGCTAACTAGATTGAAGCGATAAGCCGGTTTCAGCAAGTGCTTGAGGTATGCCGCTGTGAGCCTTTATCTATAAGGCTTTCGCGGCTTATCATTGATGTCGCTTCGAGGCCTGCGCCATGATTTGCATGGGTGACACGAAGCAGGAACTCGACGTTCCGCTTGCGTACGCGTGAAGTGAGTGACGTCATAGGTGAGGTTATACGGGAGGGTGATCCTGCCATGTTGAGAACTCACATTAAGCACTGTGAGCAACGTTTGCAGCGCGCTGCATGCGCTACGTTAAAGCGTTCTCTATCAATGAGTTGCGACCCGTTGTTAAAACAGTTGATACGCGTGCGCGTGAACTTTAAGTGCTTCCTGCCAGTGCTTTTCGGTAGATTCATCGCGCCATAGGTGAGGTTATGCGGGACCGGAAACAACGGAATGAAGCTTGCTCATACAGCGACATGTATCAATTAAATGCTGCTTGAATGCCGCTTAATTACAACGAGGACCACCATGAAATTCAAACGATCCGTCACCATCGGCGCAACAGCTTTGCTGGTGATCGGCGGACTGGGTCTGCTGGCTGCCTACGCAATGGCCGGCGGCAACAAGAGCGGCAACGCGGAGGTGCCCGAGCCTGCGAAGCCAGTCGATCTCGATCGTTACCTCGGCCATTGGTTCGAATTTGCGCGCTACGAAAACCGCTTCGAACGCGGTTGCGAAGCGGTCACGGCGAACTATGCTAAGCGCGATGACGGGCTGCTTTCCATCGTTAATTCATGTCGGACTGGCGGCGTGAGCGGCGCGTTCAGGTCGTCCGAAGGAAAGGCGAAGATCGTGCCGGAATCGAACAACGCGAAGCTCAAAGTGTCGTTCTTCGGACCGTTCTATGTTGGCGATTACTGGGTGCTCGATCACGCCGATGACTACACGTGGTCCATCGTCGGCGAGCCGAGCGGCAAGTATCTTTGGATCCTGACGCGTGAAGCGAAACCTTCGGCCGAGCAACGTACGGCATTTGTTAATCGCGTACGCGCACTCGGCTACGACGTGACGCTGTTGCGAGAAACCTTGCATTGAGCGTCATTGGATAATCAAACACCTGTCAGGAAGCGGTCCTTATGCGCCCTTCGAGCCAGCCCGGCGGGGGCCCGCTTCATGTTTCGCCGGTCTTCGCGTCACAATACTTCGGCGGCAGCGGCGCCTTCCTGGCCGGCCTTTATGAGGACGTATTGGCAAAGCGACTCGATGCTGGATGATCTACGGGCTTCGTCTCGACGAACTGCTGCGTCGCGGCACGAGTGCGCTCGAGGCGCATGGCGCTGAGTCCCGCGTCGAACCGCGTCGGAGATTCAATATCCCTGCCGTGCGCATTTTCTCGGCTCGTCGTTTAAGCATGCCGGAATCGGACTCAAAGGGAAGATTTACTTAGGCCGTAACTTCATGAAACAGAAACCGGGAAATCGAACCACATGCCGTTACCCAGAATAAACCAGTAAGCCTTTCAATCCGGAACCGCTTCAAGTTGCTCGAGTCGACTGTTGATCCGCCGCATGCGCGATTGCTGCGCGGGCACAAGCGCATTGGATGCCACGAGATCAACACGGTTGCGCCAGTAAGACAAAGGAATGCGGTCGTCAGCGGAAATTCTTCCGATTACCCGCTCTAGATGAAGAATATCCGTTTCGATTTGCCGATGATTCATTCATTACTCCACGGTAGAAGTTATTTTTACTTTTTCTCAAACGAGTTCGACGCAGCGCGCGGAACAGATAACCGTTTCCGCTGTCACATGTTGGATGCTCTGATTCGCGAAATGTGCAACATGCGCAGCCAGATGGAAGCTAGCGCAGGCCCGGAAGGACTTCATGCAGAGTATCGAAACATACGCGGTGCTGTATATTCCGCAAATGCGGAACAGTAAAAATGCAATAAGCCGGCATCTGGGATCGGCAAATTATCCGCATGACAGGAGAAAATGGATGCTTCTTGAAAGCGACCCATACGACCACGCTGTCAACGCTATATACGAAACACTCTCGGAACCGCGCGCATGGCATGCCGCATGTGCCGCAATCGCCGGATTGATTGGCGCTCGCGCGGTCTGGATAACAGTCAGCAGTAACAACGAGAAGGAACCTGCTAATCCGCACTCTGAAAGTTTTGGAAATTTTTCAGATAAAGATTATTACAATTTTTCTGGAAGCTCGGCGGCGGTATTACCGAAAAACTCAATTGAATCGTTTGCGCGGTTTAGTCTGGATCAGGAAAACATTGATTCCGGGAACATAATTGCGCCGGCTCGCACTTCAAGCCGGCCTGTTCTCGACACGGGCAAATTACGCATTACCCTGGTCTGCGAGTTCGACTCGGAGACGGGTGCGCTTATTGATACGCTTGTCGAGCCGGAATCGCGTTGGCTCGATCGCCTTATGCCGCATCTTTCACGCGCTGCACAACTGCAGGACGTGCATTACATCGCAATGCCAGAGCCTTTCGCCCGTGCTCCCTTTCTCGACGATTGGCGTCAACCGGCCATGCTCGTCGCGTTGAATGGAACGCTGCTCCGTCTTAACGATGCAACCACGCAGATGCTGGGACGAACCCAATTGGTTCAGGTCGTTGACGGCAAGCTTGAATTGCAATGCGCGGCGCAACAGCAAATTTTGGAAGAATGTCGCGTGGCGGCAGATGCGACGCGGGGGTATCGAATGCTTCGGCTGACTGAAGATCACCACGCTGAGCCCACCGCTCAGGACGCGCTATACGTGTTTTATCTCCCGGTCGCAGTGAATCGCGAGCACGCAGCGCTGCTCACGTTTTATCACCCGGATTCGCCGCCCATTGTCGATTCAGATTTGCTTGCGAGCGCGTTCGATCTGACACCCGCAGAGTGCCGCGTCGCCTCTCATATTGCGGAAGGGCGCACGCCCAAAGAGATTGCCAACCGGATTGGCGTTCAGCACGACACCGTGCGCAAACAGTTGCAGGCGATCTATCAGAAAACGGCGACGAATCGCCAGGTCGACCTGATTCGCCTTTTACTCAACCTGCCCGCGCAACCGGCGCTGGATCAGAGCCCAAGCTAAACCATAAACAAGGCCCGGCGTTACTGCGCTTTGCACGCAATCAACAGGCTGTTCTGGCCGTTGTCGCTGCTTTGATCGAGGACGTCGTAACTGCCTGCGCACAATGCGCGCGCATTTTGCTGGCAGTTACTCCAGCCGCCATTGGCCGGGCATTGGATCATGTTGGTCGGGCGGCCATCGGATGAAAAAAGCGGCGGCGCGCTGCTGCAAGCAGACAACACCGACACCGCGGCCGCAAGCGGCAACAGCGCGAAAAAACGCGATGCTCGTACGTGGAAAATTTTCATCCGGAACCCCTTTTTAACGCTGTTTTTATTGATGCCGCGAGTATGCCATGCGGAGCTTTCGGCTTGCCTCCTTAGCCATGCTGATCGCGCGATCCGGGTCAGCGTTCGCGCTACTTTTGGAGCCCCCAGATGTCGCTGTCGATCATCTCGACGCGGGCATCGATTTTCGCTTTGACATCGGCGAGCGCCTGGTTGTAGAAATGCGCGCCAATCATCTTCGATATCTCGTCAAGCCATTCCTTCGCCTCGAACTGCCCAAGCCGGGTGTCGAAGCGTTCTTGCGCCATGCGCTGCAACTGGTCGATGGCAAGCAGTTCGAGTTCGCGGGATAACAGCGTTTTGTTCTTGTCTTTGCTCACGGTTCACACCTCTATGCCCAATGCGACGATCTTCTTGTACATCGTCGCCCGGCCGATGCCAATCCGTTGCGCCGCCTCGGCCGCGCGACCGCCGCTTGCACGCAGGGCTTCCGAGAGGAAACGCTTTTCGAAACCCGCCATGGCGTCGGCGTAGGACGTCGCATCGGTTTCTTCGGCCTCGCTCGCGGGCGCAGCCGATGCCTCCGCGCCCATGAAGGCGCCGAGCGCGCGGGCATCAATATGTTCACTGTCCGACAACATCACCGCGCGCTCCAGCACGTTGCGCAGCTCGCGCACGTTGCCGGGCCACGAATACGCGGACAGTAGCCGTAGCGCGTCGTCGTGGAGCACGAACTGGCCGGCGTGACGCGGGCGGGCGTCGGCGGAAAGTTCTTCGAGCATCGCGTACACCAGCGCCTCGATATCCCCCGCCCGCTCGCGCAACGGCGGCGCGTGAATGGACAGCACGTTCAGCCGATAAAACAAGTCCGCGCGAAACCGGCCGCTGGCAACCAGCGCCGGCAAATCGGCGGACGTGGCGGCGATGATCCGGACATCGGTGCGCACGATCCGGTTCGACCCCAGCGGCTCGAACTCCTTCTCCTGCAATACGCGCAGCAACTTGCCCTGGAGCACGAGCGGCATATCGCCGATTTCATCGAGGAAGAGCGTGCCGCCATCGGCTAGTTCGAACTTGCCTACCCGGCCTTTGCGATCCGCGCCGGTATAAGCGCCCGCCGCCGCGCCGAAAAACTCCACTTCGAGCAAGGTGTCCGGAATTGCCGCGACGTTCACCGTCACGAGCGGCCGCGCGGCGCGCGTGGACGCGCCGTGGATTGCGTGCGCCAGCAGTTCCTTGCCCGTGCCCGTTTCGCCGGACAGCAGCACGGGCGAATCGACTTGCGCCGCGCGGCGCGCCTGGCGCTTGACATCGAGGCTCGCAGCACTCGTTCCGACGAAACTCGCGAACGTGTATTTGGCGCGCCGCGCCTGCGCGAGCGATTGCCGTGTCGCGATCAGTTCCTGCTGCACGCGCGAGTAATGTGAAAAGAGCGGCGTGAGCGCCTTCATTTCATCGAAGAGCGCGAAACCGATCGCGCCGACCGTCTGGCCGTAGTCGTCCTTCAGCGGCAGGCGCGTGACGACCAGCGGCTCGCGGTCCGTTTCCAGCAGATCAAGCAGGATTGGCTTGCCGGTCGTCACGACTTCGCGCATCAGGCTGTTCGGAATCACCGATTCGCAATCGCGGCCGATCGCCTCTTGCGGGTCCGAAAACCCGAAGCGTGCCGCGTAGCGTTTGTTGATCCAGACGACCCGCGCTTCTTTATCGACGATAAACGTGCCTTCGCTAAAATTCTCGAAGGTCTTGAAAAGCGAATCCATCGCGCGACGCAAAACGTCGCTGTAATCGACGGGGACATGCGTCCAGTCGTTGTGCATCCGGTGTCTCATGAAGTTTTCTCGATATTGAGACAGGATATCTCGAAACGTGGAAAACCAGCAAGATTGCCGTCAAGCATTATGTGACCGGCCGTTCGGGCGAGTTTTGGGTCACGGCGTTGTCTCGATTAGTAGACATCATTCAGGGCACATGTTACTTGGCAAAACCGCGTTCCCTTACTGGGCAAGGCTTCATGGCCTTTGGCATGAATGCTGCATAAAGGGCGCGGTCATTTCCGGACGCTTTGGCTACCGCGCCCGGACACACAACAACTAACGGAGACTTAATGTCGTTCATCATCGTCCTCGCCGCCCTGGCATTCCTCATGCTCGCCGCGTATCGCGGCTACAGCGTGATCCTGGTGGCGCCGCTCGCCGCGCTCGCAGCCGTCCTCCTGACCGAACCCGCCGCCGTCGCGCCGGTGTTCTCCGGCATCTTCATGGAGAAGATGGTCGGCTTCGTGAAGCTGTATTTCCCCGTGTTTCTGCTCGGCGCCGTGTTCGGCAAAGTGGTGGAATTGTCGGGATTCTCCGAATCCATCGTGGCCGCCGCCATTCGATATATCGGCAAAACGCGGGTCAATGCGGTGATCGTCGCCGTGTGTGCGTTGCTCACCTACGGCGGCGTATCGCTGTTCGTGGTCGTGTTCGCGGTCTATCCGTTCGCGGCCGAAATGTACCGGCAGAGCAATATCCCGAAGCGGCTGATGCCCGGCGCTATCGCGCTCGGTGCGTTCTCGTTCACCATGGATTCGCTGCCGGGCACGCCGCAGATCCAGAACATCATCCCGACGACGTTCTTCAAGACCACCGGTTGGGCCGCGCCGTGGCTTGGCACTATCGGCTCGCTGTTTATTGTCGTGGTCGGATTATCGTTCCTCGAGTGGCGCCGCCGTTCGGTGATGGCCACGGGCGAAGGCTACGGCACGTCGCTCGTGAACGAACCCGAGCGCGTGGAAAGCGCGCATTTGCCGAATCCGCTGCTCGCGGTTGCGCCGCTGGTGCTGGTGGGCGTCGCGAACTTCGTGCTGACCAAGCTGATCCCGGTCTGGTACGGCGCAAGTTATACAGTCGCCGACAACGTGCTGCCGGGCATTCATGCGCCCGTCGTCACGCCGATCAAATCGGTTGTCGCGATCTGGGCCGTGGAAGGCGCGTTGCTGCTCGGCATCCTGATGGTTGTATTGACGGCATTCGGACGCGTGCGCGAACGCTTCGCGGTAGGAACGAAAGCGGCGGTCGGCGGTGCGTTGCTCGCCTCCTTGAACACTGCGTCCGAGTATGGTTTTGGCGGTGTGATCGCGGCGTTGCCGGGCTTCATCGTGGTCAGCGACGCGCTCAAGAGCATCCCGAATCCGCTCGTGAACGCGGCGGTTTCGGTGAGTTCGCTGGCAGGCATCACGGGCTCGGCGTCGGGCGGCATGAGCATCGCGCTGGCCGCCATGTCCGATACGTTCATCAAGGGCGCGGAAGCGGCGCACATTCCGCTGGAGGTGCTGCATCGCGTGGTCGCCATGGCCAGCGGCGGCATGGACACGCTGCCGCATAACGGCGCGGTGATCACGTTGCTCGCCGTGACCGGGTTGACGCACCGTGAGTCGTATCGCGATATCTTCGCCGTGACGATCATCAAGACGCTGGCCGTGTTTTTCGTGATCGCGGTCTACTACATGACTGGGCTGGTCTAAGGCTTTCGTTTCTTGCCCGTTGCCTCGGCTTGCGTTGAAGTGCGCTGAAAATGCGTTGAAATGCATTGAACGTCGCCGGGGCAAACCCACATCGCCTGGCCGCATCTGGCAAACTTGGCCGCTGCCGCCTCCCCCTTCCTCTCCCACAGGACTTCCCACATGACCTCATCCGCAGCAGCACCGCTCGCCGGCAAAACCGCGCTCGTCACCGGATCGACGAGCGGTATCGGCCTTGGAATCGCTAATGCCCTCGCGCAAGCCGGCGCGAATCTCGTGCTGAATGGTTTCGGCGATGCCGCCGTCATCCAGGGCGCCATCGCGCAAATCGAGCAGCACGGCGTGAAAGCGGTGCATCACGGCGCGGATATGTCGAAGTCCGCCGAGATTGAAGCGATGATCGCCTTCGCCGTCGAGCAATTCGGCGCCGTCGATGTGCTCGTGAACAACGCGGGCATCCAGCATGTGGCGACTATCGATACCTTCCCCATCGACAAGTGGGACGCGATCATCGCGATCAACCTGACGTCGGCGTTTCACACCATGCGCGTGGCGTTGCCCAAGATGCGCGACAACGGCTGGGGCCGCGTAATCAATATCGCGTCGGCGCATGGGCTGGTGGGATCGGCGGGGAAATCGGCTTATGTGGCGGCGAAGCACGGCATCGTCGGCCTGACGAAAGTGGCCGCGCTTGAAAACGCGCGCACGGGCGTGACGGTAAATGCGATCTGCCCGGGATTCGTTTTGACGCCGCTGGTGCAAAAGCAGATCGACGATATCGCCACGCGTGACAACATCTCGCCGGACGCCGCACGCTCGAAGTTGCTGGGCGAGAAACAGCCGTCGGAACAGTTTGTGACGCCGGAACAGATCGGCAAGCTGGCGGTGTTCCTGTGCTCGGAAGGCGCCGACGAAATGCGCGGTGCTGCGCTTCAGATCGATGGCGGCTGGACGTCGCAGTAAAGCATGCGATGAGCGGAGCGCGTGCCTGCTGTGGAAACCGTTGGTACTATCAGGGTTCGTAGAACGGAGACTCTGATGACGGCCGAACATAATCGAACAGAAGAAGCGCGGGCGATGGAGCGCATCGTCAATGCCACGCGGCAGGTACAGACCGCGTTCACGGCGTTGCAGGGGCACTTTCCGCCTGGAGGTGACGGCCGGCCTTCGCAGATGGCATTGCAGACTTTCGACGCCGCGCTTCAGGAACTGGAAGAAGCGCAAGCCGCGTTCGACACCATGTTGAACGACCTGTTCGACGGAAATCGGTAGAAGAGTTTTAGTCCGTTCGCGTCCCGGATACCACCTGCGGCGCGAACGGAACGTCGAAACGTCCTCAAGCCCCCCGCAACACCGGCACCACGGGCGGCTTCCCCTTGGCGCTCTCGACTTCTGCCGACGCAGCCGCGTCCGGCGGATTCAATCCCTCCCACGAAATGCCATCGGTGGACTGCCGCCGGGCCGCCGCCACGCACGCCTCGACCAACTCCTTGAACGACGTAGCCGCCGAGGTCTTGCGAATCACCGCCTCGCCTTCCAGCGCGCTGTTTGGGAGCACCAATCCCACGATCAGATCGGCCGTGGCCGCGCGCTGATGCAAACGCCGCAGCAAATTGCGCAAATACGGCGGCGATTCGGCGGCATCGAATGAAATCACGCAGATCAGCGATACCCCGGTCAAATCGACCTCGTCGAAGCGCGTCCGCGAAAAACGTTCGTAGGGCGCCAGATCCGCGCCCAGCCCATGCTTGCGGAAGAGTTGCACCGCGATCGTCGCCGCCAGGTCGTCGAGCACACCGCGCCCGGCGATGCACAAAACGGACGACGTGTGGCCTTCGCGGGCGGCATCGAAGTGAGACGGCGGCGCTTCGTGCACGATGCCGGCTTCACGATCCGACATCTCAAGACTGGCCGGCGGGTCCTCCTCCTGCCTGACCGCCATCACCACGTCTTCGACCTCTTCAAGCCCTTCAACGATATCCATCGCCGATTCGTTGATGCGCCTCAATTGGTCCGAGGTCACGACGCCGCGCAACACATCTTTATGCGCGATCCGCAAACCCTCCAGCGCCACTTCGTCGTAATACGCGCTGAGCGACCGCTCCTTGAGCAGCGACTCGGCTTGCACGAGCGCTTCATCGGGATCGTTCGCCAATAATCGCTGATAGAAATTCTCCGCTGGCGTCAGCGCTGGACGGTCGCCGAACAGCACATCGAGGAATTCAAGCCGGTCCACATGCCGGCCCAGGATCACCAGGCACAAGGTCAGCGGCGTCGATAAAACCAGCCCGATCGGTCCCCAGATCCAGCTCCAGAAGATCGCCGCCACAATCACCGCGAACGGAGAAAGACCCGTGCTGTGGCCGTACAGCAGCGGTTCGACCACCTGCCCCGCGACCACGTCGGTCACGCCGAACAGCACGATGGTCCAGATCATCATCGACCAGCCGGGACCCACGGCCGCCGCGAACACCACGGCCAGCAACGCCGCGATCCAGGTGCCCACATACGGCACGAAGCGCAGCAAGCCGGTGAGGACGCCGAACAGCAACGCGCCGGGCACGCCGATGATCGCCAGCCCGATCGCGATGATCACCCCCACGCCCATGTTGATGCCAAGTTGCGCGAGGAAGTAGCGAGACAGCCGGCGAGCGGCTTCGTCCATGGCGGTCGTCGCGCGATGCAGGTCGCGCGAGCCAAACAGCCGGATCAGCCGGTCGCGCAAGTCTTCACGCTGCAACAAGATGAAGATGGCGACCACGAGCACGATGCCGGTGGTTTCCAGCGGACTGAGTATCGGCGATAAAAACCGCTGCGCCAGTTCCACGGGCGACGGCGCCGGTTCGTGGACTTCTACCGGCATCGGGGAATCGATGGGCGAGGTTGCGGGATTTTCTTCGTTCTTGCGAATTTCGTCCTGGCGATTCGGCGAAAGGCGTTTGAGCGCCGTCGCCGCCTTGCCGAGAAACGCATCGGCCCGGCCAATGGTCTTTTGCTGCACCGAGTCAATCTTCCGTTCCACCGCAACCTGATACTGCGGCAGGTCGCCGGCGAGCTGCGCCACCTGAGCGCCGATGAGCGCGCCGACCGCGGTCAGCACCGACAACGCGACCAGCACGGCCACGATCACCGACGGCACCTGCCCGAACTTCAGCCGCCGCAACAAGTCCACGAACGGCGCGACCAGGAAGCTCAACAAAACAGCGAGGATGATCGGAATCAGCACCGCGCGACCGAAATACAGCACGCAAATCACGACTACACCGGTAATTAGCGATGTCAGCGCCCGCAATCCCGGTCCTTCGGGCGGCAAAACCACGGTTGACGGCCGACGGGGCACGGGATCTTGATTCATGACTGCGTTCTCGTTAATGACGCTATAGGGACATAAAGACAGCGCGGAATCAGACGCAGCAACGCACGCGCTAGTCCGGGCAGGATCGCGACGCGGGCGCACGTTTTCCGTGTCTGGATTGCCACGAGCCGGTGTCCGGCGGCTCGGGTATCGAAGGAACGTCGACAAGTCTGAGCAAACGACATGCCATTTGCGCCAAACGGTGAGGTAATACGGGAGCACAAAGGTGAGGTTTTACGGGAGCGCTCGGCGCCTATTCGTCTGTCACGCTCAGCGTCACCATCCGGCGAATCCGGCTCGCCATGGACTCCAGCGTGAACGGCTTGGTAATCATTTCCATGCCGGTATCGAGGAAACCATTCGTGCGGGTCGCCGCTTCAGCATAACCGGTCATAAAAAGCACTCGCAACCTGGGCCGCGTCGCCCGCGCGGCATCCGCCAGTTGCCGGCCGTTCAGACCGGGAAGCCCGACGTCAGTCACCAGCAAGTCGATGCGCACATCCGAATTAAGGATGATCAATCCGGACGGGCCATCGAACGCTTCGAGCACCTGATAATCCAGATCGCGCAGGATCTCGCACACGAGTTCTCGCACGGACTCGTCGTCTTCCACCACCAGGATTGCGTGCCGCCCGGCCGCACGATGCGCGTCGTTCAGTTCGCTCGCGATCTCCTGCGTGCCCGGATCGCCCGAAAAACGCGGCAGATACAGCCGGATCGTGGTGCCGGCGTCGGGCGCGCTGTCGATCGTCGCAATCCCGCCCGACTGCTTCGCAAACCCGTAAGCCATCGATAAACCCAGCCCCGTGCCCTGGCCCAGCGGCTTAGTCGTATAGAACGGGTCGAAGGCGCGCGCCTTGACGTCGGCCGGCATGCCCGCCCCCGTATCCGACACCGATACCACCACGTAAGCGCCCGGCGCCACATCGGGATGGCGCGCGGCGAAGTCGTGGCCGAGTTCCACGTTGCCGGTTTCAAGCGTCAGCCGGCCGCCTTCCGGCATGGCGTCGCGCGCGTTGATCGCGAAATTCAGCAGCGCGTTTTCAAGCTGATTCGCGTCGCAGCGCGTGAGCCACAAATGCGGATTGCGCACCACACGCGTATCGATCGCTTCGCCCATCGTCCGCTTGAGCAGATCGTCGATGGAATGCAGCAGCTCATCTGCGTTCACCGGCTTCGGGTCGAGCGGCTGACGCCGCGAAAACGCCAGCAGCCGATGGGTGAGCGATGCCGCCCGGTTGGCCGCACCGGTCGCCATCGAAATAAACCGCTCGATGTCATTGGTCCGGCCAAGCTGGGTGTATCGGCGGATCAGTTCAAGCGGCCCCGTAATGCCTTGCAGGAGATTGTTGAAATCGTGCGCAATCCCGCCCGTGAGTTGGCCAAGCGCCTCCATTTTCTGCGCCTGGCGCAGCGCTTCTTCGGTTTGTTGAAGCGCCCGCTGAGTTTCCTTTTCGCTGGTGACATCGCGGCCGTTGCCGTAAAGCGCATCGCCTTCGGGCGCAGCAACCCACGACACCCACCGGTACGAACCATCCTTGTGGCGATTGCGGTTCTCGAACCGCACCAGTCCCGACCGTGCCGCCGACAGCAGCGCGGCTTCGGTAGCGTCGACGTCATCAGGATGGACGATTTCCGCGAACGACTTGCCGATCAGCTCGTCCTCGCGGAAGCCGAGAATATCGGTCCAGGCCGGATTGACGGCCCGCAGCACGCCCGCGCTGCTAGCGACAATAAACAGGTCGCGCGAGTTGCGCCAAATGCTGTTGCGCTCGCGGGTACGCGCGTCGACTTCGGCGGCGAGCGAATCGTTCAAGCGCCGCAATTGCGTCTCGCTGACACGCAGGCGTTCTTCGAAGCGCTTATGCCCGGTGATGTCGTAAGTCACGCCGAGATAACGCAAGCCGCCCGCCGTATCTGGAATCGCTTCGCCACGGCGTGCCATCCAGCGCTCCTCGCCGTTGTCCGGCCGGCGGATGCGGTACTCCAGATAATCGAGCGCGCCCGCAGGCATGTCGAGATGGCCGGCGCGTACGCGCTCGCGGTCGTCAGGATGCACGAGTTCCAGCAGGTCATCGAGAGGGTATTCATGACGGGGCGTCAAACCCCATTGCCAGCACAATTCTTCGGAAACGGCCAAGCGCCCGTTGTGCGGAAATATCTCGAAGGTGCCAATTCCGCCCGCCTGCTGCGCGATGCGCAGGCGCTCTTCGCTTTCGCGCAAAGCCCGGTCGCTTGCATGGCGCTCGATAGCGAGCGCCGCGATGCTCGCTACTTGCGCGATGTCCTCCAGTTCTTCGCGCGATGGCGTTTTCGGGATTGCGTAGTAGTTGGCGAACGTGCCGAGCAGGCGGCCGTCGGCGGCCTGGATGGGCATGGACCAGCACGCGCGCAAGTCGTATTGCCGGGCGATATCGCGGAAAGCGGCCCAAACCGGATCGGTCTGGATATCTTCCACGATCACCGGCTCGCCGCGGAACGCCGCCGCCCCGCATGACCCCATCAACGGCCCGAATTCCAAACCGTCCACGATGCGGTTGTATTCATCAGGCAAACTCGGCGCAGCGCCGTGTATGAGGCGCTTCCCTGTTATATCGACGAGCAGAATGGAGGCTCGCAACCGCTGTTCAGAGCGGCTTTCCACACGATGCACCACGTGCTCAAGCACCTCGCGCAACGGCATGCCCGCCACCACACGCCCGAGCACGGCCCGCTCGAATTCAAGCTGGCTTAGCGTGGAGAACAGAATGGGTTTCGGCATGGTCGTCCAGCAAAAGCCGGTATGTCGGTCGGCGCAGTGCAACGAGCGAAATGGTTCCAAATATTAGCACTCGGTCTCGCAGGGCCCCGGGCGCCAATTTACGCTTAGCACGTGGCGCGCCTATTGTCCCCATGCAGATTATGTTTTAGGTCCGCGGGCATACATCGTGCGAGATTCAGACGGTCTGGCTAACGCGTACGCGCAATGGATATCTAATGGCCGTGGAGTCTCCCTGCATCAATATCTGCAAATTCGACAGTAAAACCGGTCTTTGTGTAGGTTGCTTACGGACAAAGGACGAGTGCAAGCAGTGGAAGAAACTGAAGAACAAAACCCGGACAAAAATTATCGGCCAGCGGCCCAAACGCGAGGCTAAGCTTAAGAAGCCGGGCAAGTAAAACAATGCGTGCATGACCCACGCAATCGCTTTGTTTGACACGCTTTTGACACGACAAAAACGCGTGCTTGGTGACGTACTTAAATGACGTGCCAAGTGACGCGACAAGACGGCAAGGACACGAAAAAACCCACTTACTTAGGGAGTTCAGTCATGACCATTATCGTTACGTTGAAGCGCGTTTTATCGGTTTCCGCCGCCGTGCTAGTCACGTCGTTTGCTACTCAGGCGGTCCATGCGCAAAGCATGAGTATGGGTTTGAGTCCCAATGACGACATGCGCGCTCCCGCTAACAACCCGAAGTTAATGCCGAATGCGCCGCTGGGCAGCGAGTATCCGTCGCACGGCAATCAGCAAGCGGGTGAGATGAACCTGAATCCGACCGATCCGCGTGCGCAGTTGATCAACGGTCTGCCCAATAACACGCAAAGCGGTGGTTATGGCTCACCGTTGGCGGGGAACAAGTCGAATGTGCCGCAGGCCAACTAAGTTTTTGACGGTTGTGCCATTCGATGTTGAAGGCGCGGTCTTTCGCCAAGGTGGCCGGTTCAGGTGTGGGCAAGCACATTGACGAGCTTGCCGAACGGATCGCGCACGTAGAAACGTCTGACGCCCCAAGGTTCATCGGCGGGCCCGTATTCAATCGGGAAACCCGCGGCTTTCATGCGCTCCAGGGCGGCGTCCACGTCGTCTACCTCGATCGACAGGTCCGGCACCGGTGTGCCGGATCCGCCCTCCGAGGCCACGCTAACCTGGACGCTCATGGCCGTCTCTGAACCGAAGGTCTGAATCCAGCCTTGGTCCATGAGCAGGTTCAGACCCAGCACCTCCTGATAGAACGACCGGGCGCCGGCCACGTCTTGCGCGCCAATGTTGGCGACTATGCGCTTGACCTTCATCTTCATCTCCTCCTTTACGGTGCCGAGGGTGGATACGGTAAGGGCTTTGCCTTGGGATCGGTGGTCGTGTTGTCGATGACCTTCTCGACATCCGCCGTTTTTGCCAGCTCCGCGAGGAATCTGTCTTTATCGAAACCCGGCGATACACACCCTTGCACGTAGATAAACCTGCGCTGCAGCAATAACCATAACGATGTTTGCTCGCGCCATTGGGTAGCAAGACTGATCATGCTGAGCCGACGTTGAACCGCTTCGGCTATCTCGGCATCGTAGCGATACGAATTGGACAACCGGCATCGCCCTTCCACCCAGCAGCTATTGCCGCGCTCGATCCGGTAATGCGCGTCGTTATTCCATTCCTGCTCCGTCTCCAACGGCCCCAAAGGAGCCGGGCATGCGGTGATTGCCTTGGATATCTGGAAAAACGGATCGTTTCCGCGATTACTGCGCAGGTCGCCGGCAAGCGCTGAATGGCTTGCTATCGATATAAATGCCAGCAAACACCAGGCGCAACGTTGAATAAGCAATCGCATTTTTGTCGTACTCACGCGGTTCTTAAGCAGGTGTTTTAGATCTCTTAGCGACGAATATAACCGATCGATTTACTCCCTCGGGCAACGCAACCATGCGGCTCGCTGAAACTTTACGCCTTCTCGCGGCCGAGTCGATCCGCATGCAATTCGAGTCGCATTGTTCCCGCCTATGAAGCTCGTTAACGATTTCTTCATCTTGCGTCGATGGAGTTCCTTAAAGCAGCGTCGCAACATGGCCCCACGCGAGCCCGGACGCTCAGCCGCCCGGTATCGCCTTTTTCGGCCAGTAGTTTGCTGACCGGTCCAACCTCGGCTTTTGGGAGAAATCAACATGAAGACGCTTAGAATCGTGGGGGCATGCGCTGCTGCCCTCCTCGTTGGACAAGCATGGGCGCAAGACCAGCCTATGACCGCACAAACCACCGCACAGCCCGCGCAGGACGTTGGCGGCATAACGGATATCTCCAGAAGCGATGCAGGCATGCCAGCGGGCCTGACGCGGCAACAGGTCTACCAGGATCTCATTCGTTCACAGCAATCCGGAGAACAAAGCCGGTTGCAAGAGATCTATCACGGGAATTGACCTTGGCGTGAGCTTCCAATCCGCGTGACGGGCGTCCGGCACGCGGACTACAGAAAGCCTCCATTAATATCCAATCCGCTTTTCGAGGTTACGAAATCGCCCTGTCGATCGATAGTGATCGAACCACGCATTCGTGCGCAACTCGCACAGGCGGGACGATCGCTCGGCCAGCGCCACATCGAGCCAATGAAACATCTCGTCCTGCTTGCCCAGCCGGGCGTAGATCTCCGCAAACAGCAGCGGCGACGTGTAAGCCGACTGCCGCCTCGCCAGTAAGTCCTGCAAGTACCATTGCAGCACTGCGTCGTATCCGCTTGCTTCCCACACGGTCCGGATCACATCGGCTCTCGCAAAGTCGTTGCAACGCGTTAACGCATCGACGGTCGCTTCCACCGCTTCCTTGTACGCGCCCTGCGCTTCGAACGCGATCGACAGCACCTGATAGATCAATGGCGAACGGTTGCCATGCCCCTCGGTCAGAAACTCCCGGGTGACTTCCTCGTACCGGCCCGATAACACTAGTCCGAAGATCCGTGAACCATCGAATGTGAGCGGGTCAAGCCGCTCCGCCCGCTCGAACTGCGCGCGCCCCTCCGTCTCGCGCCCAAGCACCATCAACAGCCGCGCGTAGAGGCGGCTGGTTTCGGCGAGATTGGGATTCAGGCGCAGCGCTTCGAGAAATTCCGTCTCAGCCTTACGCCAGTCCCAGTCATAGAAATAGTGCACGCCAGCCAGCGCGTGATGCGCTTCCGGCAAGTCCGGGTCAAGTTCCAATGCGCGAAGCGCGGCTTCCCTGGCCTTCGGATAACCTTGCGATGGCGCAAACAAGCCATGCGTCACGGTCGATCCATAGATATTCGACAAACCGGCATAACCAAGCGCGCAGGTCGGATCACGCTCGAGCGCGGTCTCGAAGTAGCCGAGCGCACGCGTGAAGTCCTCGCCGCTCAGTCCGTGATGCGCGGCGAATCCCGGGTGAAAATGAACCCGGCGCAACCAGTAATACTTTCCGTGCAAGTACGCATCGTGCGCCGCCGGATCGATCGGCAGGTGCCTTGTCAGCGTGAGCCGCTGCTGCTCCACGAGCGTCGGCCAGACATCCCGCGCCAGCGCGGTTCCAACCTCCTTCTGCATATCCATCGAACCGCTTGCCGACGGCTCATAAGCACGGCCCCAGATCTGCGCCTGGTCCGTACAGCGAATCAGTTGCGCCAGGACGCGCACGCGTCCGCCCTCTCGCGTGAGCGAACCTTCCAGCACATAGTCGACCGCCAACTCATGCGCCATCTGCGCAATGCTCTTGTTGGATCGCCGATAACTTGCAGCCGTGGTCCTGGCAATCACGCAGATCTGTTCCGCATGCGACATGCCGATGTTCGCGGAAGTCTCGTCGGCGAGGGCATCGCAGAAACTGTCCTGGGCCGGGTCGCCGCTTTTATTTTCGAAGGGCAGCACCAGCGCGCGAAAGGCGGCCGGCGCGACCGCTTCCGGCTGCACGGGCGACATCCGAACGCCATCGAGCCGATAACCCTTGCCCTTGATAGTAAGCAGATACTTCGGGTCGTCCGGATTCTCGCCGAGCGCGATCCGGATTTTCCGGATCGCCGTGTTAATGCTGTTGTCGGTATCGCGATACGCGTTGCCGCTCCACAACATCCTGACGATGTCAGCGCGCGTAACCAGCTCGCCACCGCGCGAAACCATGAAAATCAGGAGTTCCATCGGCAAGCGTTCCAGTCGGATGTGCTGGCCCGCACGGCGCAATTCGTAGCGCTCTACATTGAGTTCGACGTCCCCGATCCTGATGGCTTCGTGCGTATTCATGTGCCCTCCAGCGAGATCGATTTTTTATGTGCGCGCGATCAAGCGGCGCCACCTCCGGTTGCATGATTCATCCCGAATGACGCCATGGATGCGAGCGTCACGCACAGCATGTGAAAGATGACAAAGTGAAAGTCTTAAGCGCGCCTGCCATGCTGACGTGCAAGATCGTGCTGCGCTGGCATCGTCTCGTTTCGGATCGTGAGCGAATCCTCGAGCATAGCCCTCCCGGAATCATCGGGCGCGCACGAATGCACAGGGTCCGGAGTGCGTCGCGTTGTTGTCTGCGTAAGAGCGCTAACGCTCTACTATCCTAGGACGCGACTGCATGTCATATCCGCCATTCTTGTGAGAATGTTGGCCGACGCCCGAGGGCGGCGCATGCAACGGATACGCTTGCCTATGACCGATGGCTGGATGCCAACTCATACGGGCTTTCGCTTTGCAAGAATTGAGTAGATGCGCTGGGTGCTAGCGGGGGTGATGCGGGGAATTCGATCGCAATAAGCTAAGCACCACGACGCTTATCGATACAAAATGCGTAATCGTTCTCAGCTTCACCTAGCTGATCTTGCGTTGATGCAGTGGTGAAAAGGGACCGGCTTCCATTAGTCGCGCGGTCCCTCAATGACGCCGGATTATTTGACCAGCAGGCGCGTTCGGATGAAGCCCGGTTCGCGGGCCAGCGCCTGGATCAGTTCGTTCGATGGGGTTCTATCGAGGTCCGTTACTACGTAGCCGGTCTGACCCTGCGTCTGCAAATGCTGAGCGACAATGTTGGCGCCCTCGCCCGCCAGCCGGGTGTTGAGCGTCGCGAGCGCACCGGGCGCATTGCCGTGGACGTTGAGCAGGCGCGCGGGCGCGTCGAGCGGCCCCGGATTGACATGCGGAAAATTGACCGATCCCACTGTGTCGCCGGTCGTCAGAAACGAAATAAGTTTGGTCGCGACTTCCGTCCCGATGTTCTCCTGCGCTTCCTCCGTGCTGCCGCCCACATGAGGCGTCAGGATCACGTTAGGCAAATGCTGAAGCACGCTTTTGAAAATATCCGCGTTGGTCTTGGGCTCCTCCGGGAATACGTCGATGGCAGCACCGCCCAGCCGCTTCGCCTGCAGCGCTTGTGCGAGGGCATCGATATCAACCACCGAACCGCGCGATGCATTGATCAGGATCGCGCCGGCCTTGAAACACGCCAGCGTTGCTGCGTCGATCATGCGGTTCGTCTGGGCCGTTGCGGGCACATGGAGCGTCACCACGTCGGCATGAGCGACCGCGTCGGCGAGCGATTGCGCCGCGCGGGCAGAACCCAGCGAGAGCCGTGCTTGCACGTCGTAATACACCACGCGCATTCCCATCGCTTCGGCAAGCACGCCAACCTGCGAGCCGATGTTTCCGTACCCAACTATCGCAATGGTCTTGCCGCGCGTTTCGAACGATCCGCTGGCTCCTTTGGCCCAGGTTCCAGCATGTGCCAGCACGCTCTTTTCGGGCACGCGGCGCAGCAGCAAGATAGCTTCAGCGATCACCAGTTCCGCGACGGAGCGCGTGTTCGAAAATGGCGCGTTGAACACGGGAATTCCTGCATTCGCGGCCGCGTCCAAATCGACTTGGGACGTGCCAATGCAGAAGCAGCCGATTGCGAGCAGATGGCGCGCGGCATCTATTTCCTCGCGCCTGAGATGCGTTGCCGAGCGAATCCCGACCAGGTTATGTGCTTGAAGTGCGCTCGTTAAATCCGTGCCGGCGAGCGCACCCGCGCGGCGCTCAACCTCGAGTTTCGCTTCGCTGAAACGCGCGACAGCGGTGTCGTGGATATTTTCAAGTAGAAGAACAGAGGTCATAGAACGCTTATGTGCCAGTGACGGGGGCCATGCATGCGCCCAGCAGGTGGTGTCCGGGTAATATTCGCAATTTCGTCGCGCTCGATCATGCCGGACGGATCGACGCCCAAGCTTCAAACGTCCCGATGATGTTACCGCTTGCCGGGCATTCGTATTTTCTACCCTACTGCGCATGGGGCCTTTGGGCTTGTGCGTCCTTCCACGTTGTTTGGCGGCGATCTGGTGGCTATTGAGTGGATAAGGCAACGCTTTGGGCGAAGCGGTATGCTTAAGGCTTGCTTTAGGCAAGACAACATTAATTTTCTTACGATAGCCACCGTGTATTCGTCGAAATCGCCAGCCCTTAAGGGAAACGGAATCTCGCACAAGAATTCGTGCCAATGAGCGCAATCGTCAAACGCTCTTCCCGAACCTATGCGATGCCCGAGCGCAGTGATCGCCTCGACTTTTATATTCGCGACCAGACCTTACGCTCCGCGATTACGGAACCGCACAAGCACGACTACTTCCAGATCCAGATCAATCTGGGGGGCGACACGCAGCAGCAGATCGGCGATGTAACGCGTCCGTTCCCAACAGGCTCATTGGCGTTCATCGCGCCGCATCGGGTGCACATGATTCCGCACCCTGAACACTCACGGTTCATCGTGATCAATTTCGCGCTGGACTTCCTCGGTCTTGATGTCGATGCAGTCGATGGCCGGATCGACCTTGGCAGTGTTCCCATCATCCGGTTTCCAGAGCTAGCGCCCTTTCGCTTCCAAGATGAAACCGATTTCAAGCTGACGGAGCCGGACCTCGTCGAAGTCGAACGCATCGTTCACCTTATGATGGAAATAGACAGTGCGCGCGGGTTTGGTGCGACTAGCCGGCTTCGTGGTTATCTCCTGCAATTGATCGGACTTGTTTGCGCACGATATGCGGACCCGCTGATGCAACTGGCGTCGCTTGGTGAGCGCGCGGTGAACCGCCGCGACTCCATCAGCAAGGTGATGCGTCACGTTCTGGCGCACCTCGAAGACGACACGCTTTCGCTGGGGTCGGCCGCAATCGCAGCAGCGTTGACGCCCGGCTATGTTGCCCGCCTGATGAAAAAGGAAACCGGCAGGACGTTCGTGCAATGGGTAACGGATCAAAGAATCAGCCGGGCAAAAGCATTGCTTGCAGACGATACCCGTCGCGTCAGGGACATCGCGTTCCTGGTCGGCTTTCGCGACGAAGCCTATTTCACCCGACGCTTCCGGCAGGCGGTAGGAATATCGCCTACGGAATACCGGGCGTCGCAATTCGAGCCATAGACTCCTGCCCGTCCTTTCGCTGGCGGGATCCGGAATAGAGCAATTTAATCCAAGGCGTAGGGCGGATTTGTCCTGCACGAGAGGTGGGCCGAAGCATATTGTCTGTAAACGTCGCGATGATCCGCGCCAGACAACTTCCAACTTCGAGCTTTCCGCCATGACCGAATACGTCTTTCCCGCTCCCCAAACTGTTGCTGTGCCCGTCACTGGGTCGAATGCCGCCTTCGCGGTACGCCGCGTCTTTTGCGTAGGACGCAATTACGCCGATCACGCGCGCGAGATGGGCGCCAATCCTGATCGCGAACCGCCGTTCTTCTTTACGAAACCGGCCGACGCTGTCGTTCCTGCAACGGGAACACTTGCGTACCCGATGCTCACCGACGACCTGCATCACGAGATAGAGATGGTGATTGCCATCGGAAAAGAGGGCCGGCAAATCGAGCCGAACGATGCGCTGTCGTACATCTTCGGCTACAGCGTGGGCGTGGACCTCACGCGACGCGATCTGCAAGCGGTCGCCAAGAAGATGAGCCGGCCGTGGGACTGGGCCAAGGGCTTCGACGAATCTGCGCCTGTAACCGCTATTCGTCCTGCAAGCGAGATCGGTCATCCGGGCAGCGGCCGCATTTGGTTGACGGTCAATGGCGAGACGCGGCAAACGGGTGATCTCAGCGACCTGATCTGGCCGGTTGCGGACATCATCAGTCAGGTGTCGCAGGCGGTTGTCATCAAGCCGGGTGACCTGATTTTTACCGGTACGCCGGCGGGCGTCGGTGCGTTGAAACCGGGCGATCAGGTCGCTGGCGGCGTTGATGGTATTGCAGACTTTCAGTTTGAAATCGGCAAGGTTAAGGGCTGATTTCAAGAGCGTTGTCAGCCGTATGCTGTGCTTAGCAACATACGGCTTTCTTCACTCGGTCTCGGACGAAGTCAGCACTCACTCTTGCTGGCTTTGTCGCTTCGTGGCAAAGGTCTTCCTGGATGCACCAGGCTCCCGAATAACCTCACCTAAGCATTGATAACGCCTGTGCTACTCGCGTTCATTGCTTGCTTTTATGAGTGCAACGCTAACGCCGACTGTGTATAACAACGGCACCGTTACGTTAATCGCCAAGCGAGAGAGCACACCATGAACAGTCCCATTCCGCCTGACGAACAGCACAAAACCAAACAACATCACTTACGGTTTCATCTGCCATACGTGCACCTTTCGTCAGTATTCGGCGACGACTGGTTTGCGCTAAAAGCCGAGCGGTTTGCACGCTTCTTCGGAACACCCACTTTCCTCGTCGGGCAAACGATTATTGTTGCCGTGTGGATTGGCATCAATGTCGCCGGCCTGACCAAGTTCGACGTTTATCCTTTCATTCTTCTCAACCTTGCGTTTAGTCTCCAGGCCGCTTACGCCGCGCCTTTGATTCTGCTTGCGCAAACGCGGCAAGCGGATCGCGACAAGGTCAATGCCGACGCCGATGCGCGGCATCGCGAAGACCTCGCCTCCGCGAATGAAGCGCGCCAGTTGCAAGCGGCCCGACAGACCGATCAACTTGTTGCCTTGCTCGAACAAAATACCAAGTTGACCGAGATCACGAAGCAAATGAGCGAACGTATCGAGGCATTGACGCGCGAAGTACATAACCGGATAGAGCAGTCAAACATAAAACCCTAAGTGCCCTGAAGACTGGCGCTCTAATTACCGATGCAGTCTTCCGCAAGTTCGCAGGAAGGTTGCGACGACCCAGCCGCGAAGGCGGTTGATCGTCACGGCAATATCGTCTGTAATCCGAATTAAAATTTAATTCGGAGCGCGAACACAAAAAAAGCGCTTATATCTGCCGAGTGCCAATTCGCTTCCAATAAATCTTGGTACCCGTCAGCCCGCCATGCGGCTTCAGCGCATAGTCGGGAATCTCTCCCGCAAGAGTGAACCCGAGACGTTCGTAAAGCGTCGACGCTCCACCATCGGTTGCCGTGTCGAGAACCAGCAACGTACGTCCGCGCTTCGCGGCCATATTTTCTGCGGCCTGCATCAGCGACAACGCCACTCCTCGCCTGCGATAGCTAAGACCGGTCATCAATTTGGCTATTTCTGCCCGATGCGGTTGATTAGGCGGACAGTCGAGCAACAGGGTGACGGTTCCCACCAGTCTCTTACTGTCCCACGCGCCGAGAACCACTCGTTCGCCACGAGTTGCGGCAGCCAGCGCATTGGCCCAGAACGCATCCGCGGCTTCGGGCTGCAGCGGATGCATGAAGCTGACCGAACCACCGTTTGCGACAGTCTCGATCAAGAGCCCGCTGAGCATCTCGAACGTCGTCGATGATGCGTGTAATTCGCTGATTTCAATGTTCGACATCGGGCATTACATCCCTTAAGTCCATTAAGTTCATTAAGTCCGGGCGAGAACAACGAGATAGGTACAAATCGATGCGGTTTCGTTCGCCAGGGTTACCTCCGAAGGCGGACCAAACCCCAGGCAATCGCCGGCGCTCAAAGCGTACCGCTCACCGCCTTCCAGGATCACGAGATCGCCTACCAACACCCACACGACCTGGCGGATATGAGCATAAGACGATGAAGGCAACACCACCTGTCGTCCCGCCGGCAGATCGACCTGAACAATCTCCACCGGATGGTCCGGGTTGTTGAATACCTGCTTACGCAGATAACCGGTCTTGGGATCGCGCCAGAGCGGTTGATCGGCCGCCCGCGACAAGCGGTCTCCATTGCCCTCTGCTCTCACCAACAGGCCCGCAAGCGTTAAATCGAAGGCGCCGGCCAGTCGCACCAGCGTGACCGCGGTGGGGCTGATTTCCTCGCGCTCAATCTTGCTGATCGTCGCCTTGGCGACTCCGGAGGACTCGGCCAAGTCCGCGAGTGACCATCCGCGCGCACTTCGTTCAAGCCGAATACGGCGAGCGATGCGAGGTCCGGTATCGTCTATTAATGATCTCATACCGTCCATAATAGTAGACGATAGGGACGTCCGCAAGATGCGTTCAGAAACGTGAGAATTGGTGCGTGGAAGGACTTGGACTCGAGGTCAGGTTTTTGGAGCACCCCGTCAGCAGATGCGGCGCTGAAAGTGAGAGCGAAATACGCGCGATGGGCGTTCGTTCACCGAATGCGTTGCAACGCGCCACTTGATGCGCGCCGGCCGAAGCCGCGCGATCCATTTTCAATGTTCTTCAGACAGCTTTCGTCACCGGCGCCGTGGCAGCAGAATCGCTCGTGCCTGCACGCCCGGTTTCAACATGCCCCGCGAGACGACGCTGGAATGCCGGGTTGGATGGCATCGTGACATGCAGGTCGTACCGGTTACTGCTGCATGACAGATCCCAGTGATCCTCGGCGGTTTTGATCGCAGGCACCGTGATTGATCGCGGCGGCTGGCCGTATGCCAAATCGGTCACCGTGAAGACCACCGGCGCAGTGCCCTGATTGCCGAGCGTCAGATAGACATTGCCGTTGGCCACGTCGTAGCACGTCACCGTCTCGGCTTGTACGGCAGCATCGGCCGCCACCGCACCTGTGAAGCGCCGGAAGTATCCGTTCGGACCAACCACGCTCAACGAGTATTGGCCGTTCTTATCGGCGGGCCACGTATCGGAAAGCTGCTTGCCTGCTTCGACGGTATAACGCTTGGGCATCGCCGTTGGGTCAGCCGTGTACACATAAAAATTTGCGCCCACCTTGCCTGTGTTCGCGAAGCTCAGCGTGTATGTCTGGCTTTTCACCTGCAACGTGCCGTTCACATGCAGCTCATAAGGCAATGGCCGCGCCGGACGCGTGCCCGGCTCCTGCGCCGCGATAGCCTGAGGCGCGGTCGCAGCCGGCGCGGTCTGGCCGGTCGGCAATGCGCATTGCATATCGGCCGCTGCGATGTATCCGGTCGTACTCGGCAGCGGCGGCACGGTGGCATCAGGCTTCGAAAAATCGAACGCCGACGTCAAGTCACCGCATATGGCGCGACGCCACGGCGTGAGGTTCGCTTCAATCACGCCAAAACGTTTTTCGATAAATTGCAGCACCGACGTGTGATCGAATACTTGCGAGCAAACGAAGGCCCCGTTGCTCCACGGTGAGACGACGGTCATCGGCACGCGCGGTCCGAGCCCATAAGGCAGGTTGTCGGCCGTGTAGGTCCCGGCTTGCGCGGCGGTCACCACCGTGTGGCGTTCGAGTGTTCTATGGGGAGCGGTTGGCCGTCCGCATACGTACGGCAGCCGATTTCAGGCATATATGTCGACGATAGGAAAATACTCAGGATGACGAAGCAGGCGTAGCGGCCGACGGTCAGCTCATCTTCGCCGATACGGATGCGCCACCACACGCCGATTGACTCGGTGAATCCGAACTACCGCAGGCGGACAGCAACAGCCCGGGAAGTATCGACGCGAATATGAGCGCGCAGAGTCGAAGTTTGCATGGCAGTCTCAGGAAGGATCGGAGTGAACGGATACCTTTGGCGAATACCAATCAAAGCGATGCACCGAAACGATGGCGCTGAGAATACCGTTCGTTTATGACAGGCCGGTGGGGAAATTTGAAAAGATACGGTAGGGATTGTCGATATGTGAACGTCTTGGGATCAGATGCAATTCGGGTTACGCAGGTCGAGGCTTTGCGTTGGTATCCAGTTCCCGAAAAAGCTCACCAACGACAGTCCAGGTCGTGAGAGTAGCGCTTATTGCAAGTCGCTTCGAACAGATGTTCGAAGCATTTTCGGTCTTGGGGTGAGCTGATACGGGAGCTCGCCGCGAGCGCAGTCAACTGATGGGAATGGCGTCTCTTGCGGTACAAGTTTTAATCTGGAGTCCGTATTAGACAGGATTCACGATACAGACAACGAAGGGGTGAAGGCGGGCGGAGTCAGTGGAGCATCTGACATTGATACGCTCGAGACGAGGTCATGCGTCCCCGTCTATTTGACTTTACTGTGCGATCTCGTAGGAGGCACGACTAACTCCTCAGTGCCCACGAGATATCACCAAAATTTGACGCGTAGCTGAAACCCAATCGTGAAGGGCAAGTCGCTGGAGGGAATCGGCGGAATCAGGATGATGTTCGCGCCAATGCGACCGTACTCAGCCATGATGAGCGGCGCGAGGACCGGGCCGAGCTTGTGATCGTGGCCGATACCCCACTTGCCGTAGTCGTATCCCGAGATCAACCCGCCCATGGCGGCCAGCCGGACATAACCCCAATGCGCGAATTCCGGCGCCCAGACACCGCCGCCATAAAACGAAGGCGCCGTCAGCGAGTTTCGAAAGTAACCGCCGGTCAGCGCCCACTGCGGGGAAATCCAGCATTCAACGCCAATGCCTGGATTGAATTGATCAAAGTGCTTTTTGGGATGGACGTGATATGAACCGACCATCGCATCGGCCCATAGGCCGTCACTACAAACCTCAGCCGCTGACACATTCGATGCCGCACCTAATGCCAACAACGCCGCGAGCATTAGCGGGACGCGGGTCTTTTTTGAGACAGTTGCTGACGTTTTCATTCGGCTCAAACCTGTGCGTTCTGCCGTCGCGGTCCGGGCGACCACGCCTTTTTATAAGAACTTTGAGCGGAACTTTACATGAACGCCTTGGGCATTTGTGTGAAATTGGGGCTTGATCTTTCGTGGGTTGAGGACAGTCATGGGTGGGATGTTTGGCTAAGGCTGCAGTGTTTTTCGCCTCGTCGACTTGGTCTTCGCCGCAGATGGCTCCGCGAATGCCGACGGAATGGATGCGGACGCGTGGCTTCTTCGACTAACGCGATCGGGATCGGGATCGGGCGAACTTGGCGCTATGGATCGCCGGCGGCGGTCGGAACTTGATGCGCATAAAGTTTTCGGGCTGCGCTCCGAGAAGGAACGAGCAGGCAACGACTTAAATCTCGGACGCTGCTGGCGCTACGTTCAGCCGCCAGCTTGTAAAAATAAGAGGAGCGGGCTGCGTCACTGAAACCTGGTGGAGCAAGCCCTAGTCCATGAAGTTTCCCCAGCAGCGTGAGAAAAACGCTGTCCCGCGATACTCTGATATCGATGCGACAGAGTAAGACTAACGCGTCCATGCAAAAGGCCGTTCCAAATTGCTTTGGAACGGCCAATCATCTGAGATGCAATGACCGCAGCGGCTACAGCGGCCCTTAGATAGCTACTCGCTGCATCCTGGCGCGATCAATCAAGGCTTTTTGAGCGAATCCTTTACGTTTTCACGCGCATCGCCAACACCTTTTTGCACCTTGCCCGCGGCCTGTTGCAAATCACCCTTGGCTTCTTGACTCTTATCGCCGGTCACCTTGCCAACGACCTCGTTGACTTTGCCCTTGGCCTGATTCACTACACCGTCTTTCTGATCCTTGTTCATCTTGATCTCCTTTCGTATTGAGACGCGAAATCCCGGTCTCCTGAGATTCGCGGCGTCATGTCAGGGAAAGCGCCCTGACCGTGTAATCAGAATGGCGATTTCGGACGCGCCAGACCAGCCGCACGCGTCTGATTCCCACGTAGGCGGAATCGCACATACGCGCGGAGCGCTCAGCGCGACTCTAGAGGAACATTGCGATTAGTACTGTATATTTGTACAGTACATATCTTGGCGCAATGGCATGAATGGAGGAGAACACAATGGACTTCGACGAAGATCGTATAAAGAGCCCCGAATTCGCACGCACAGTGCGTGACCTCGAGCGGATTACGCGCGATATAGCCCAGCGCTACATCGTGCAAAGTGTGCCTTTGACTTGGAGATTGTTGCTCGCTATCGAGGCAGAAGCGCTCGCGGATCTCGGTTTTGCAGGGCGACATGAGTCCGCGCTCCGCGCGTTGTTTGCGCGCCCGGATGACATGGCTTTTCCCGAAACCGATGATCTCGTCGATTTCAGGGCGTCGAATGCGTTACCGCCCGTATTCGTATTTGCAGTCGATGCCTACGAATGTGCGGCCCGCGCCGGGCACCCTGAACTGGCGTTAGCCGCGTCGCATTGATCTCTGAATTTGAAATAGCGCGAATGACGAGGGTGGCCGCCGAGAGCCTGGCGGCCGTTCTCTTTTTGAACAACGTCAACCTTGCGGCAAAACTCGAGCACGTTAGTGTGATGGACATCGCCGGCAGCTTTCGCGTAACCTGCCGGGGTACACCTTTCACAACTAACGGATTTTCCGGCTAATGACCGCCCACCCGAAAACTCGCGAGATTTTCAATCACGAGCGCGCTAATTGGTACACCGATCCGCGTAGCGCGTTTGATTCCTGGATGGCGCATCAAGCATTCAAAGCATCTTCCTCGGATGTCTACCGAGCGCAATGGGGGCTTTTTCTCGAATGGCTGACCAGTAAACGAATCGATCTCCGAACGGTAGACCGACTTGCCATCGAACAATTTGTCACCCAATTAGAGATTCGAAAACCACAGCGCGTTCGCTATCTTCGCCTTATCGAACGGGTACTCGATCATGTACGCGAGATCGAAATGGCATCGACGAATCCAGCTCGCTTCATTGCGCAGGACGGCGAGGCTCCATGGCGAGACGCACGCGAAAACGAGCCAACTGGTTTTCTCGCACACGGTGAACGGGCAGCTCTGATCAGGTATCTTTTCTCTCCAATCGGCGATCTGCCGACAGGGCAGCTGTGGCGCGAACGGCGCGATCGTGCGCTGGTCAGCGCGTTCCTGGGCGGCGGGGTAAAGACGGGTGAGGCAGCGGCGCTGACCGTTAGTAACTATTCATGGAGCCAGCCATGGCTCACCGTCGAGGCGACCAACTCCGCATTAAATCGGGAAACCCGGCTCGCACCCTTTGCAATCGCCTTACTCGATAATTGGATCAGCGAGCGCAAGACGGCGCGATTACTCGGCGACCTGCTGTTCCCATCCGCGCCGTCAGGACGCCCGATGCACAAGGCCACCATGCTGCGCGCGATCGATGCCGTGATCGAAGCGGCAGGCATCGCCAATTCCCGGGCGGCACGCGCCAGTCCGCAAACCTTGCGCAATACATTTGCGGCCGAGTTATTCGAAAGTGGCACAGCGCCCGAGCGTGTCGGGCAATGGCTCGGGTTCCAGCAGCAAATCTCGGCGCATCGGCTGCATCGAGCATGGCAAAACTGGATAGGTGAGGAAATACGGGAGCGGGATCAAGCCGAGGCGCGAGAAAGCGGGGACGAGGCGAACCACGCGTTCAAATAGCGTTTGGCTCCCGAAAAGCCTCACCTTTGGGCCGGTTCTCTCGAATCGACGATCTCGGCCGAGTGAAATCGGGCCACAGTCAGCAGCCGTGACGATGCAGTCCCAGACGATCGATCACAATCCGGACAGGACAATTCGAACTCGTCGTCGTGCTGCGCAAGTTCGGGTTCGCCGGTAATACACGTTGGACAGCTAGCAGGCACGGCAACAAAACCGTCGATGTCCGTTCCCAAGCTCTCCATTTCCTGCTCGGACAGTCTTCCTTCCTCAACCATCGTCCAGATCAACCGGGCGACGTTTTCGCTCATCCCGCTTTGTCCGCGCAACGCGTCACGCTCCAAAGCCAGCGCGTCGATTTCATCCGATTGCTCGCGAATTCGCAGTTCCAGCCGATCTGCGCGAGCCTTGGCGATGCTAAGTTGTTGAATGAAATCGAATTCTTTCTGGCTCGCCTGACGCACTCCCGCTTGGTAAGTTGCCGCCATGCCACGCAAAGAATCGAGTTCCACGAGCATTGGCTTCACTCGCCGCTCGGCCTCACTGATCGCGTCCTTGATCTGTTGCGCGTAATGCTCGGTGTTGTGTCGCAGTTCCGTGTTCAGCGCATCCACGCGATCGCGTAGCGCGGCGTTAGCCGTTTGCTCTGTTTCCAGCCGCTGAGTCAGCGCAGCATGTTCCCGTTCCAATCGATGAATCGACGCCTGCACACTGCTTTGTGCTTCCAGGTCGCGGCCCCGAAGCGATCCTAATTCGATCTCGAGTGCAGAATTGCGGGCTAGTGCGCTATCAGCGCGCGCCTCACTGCGGCGACGTGCTTCGTCGACTGTTGCACAACGTACTTCTGCATCGCGAAGCCGGCTTAACGCAGCGTCGACATCATCTTTAGCAGCATGGCGTTCATCTTCGAGAGATCGAACCGCGAATTCTTGCGCTTCCTGGAAAAGCTGTCCGAGTAATTCACCGGCTCGCTCTTGCAGTCCTTCCGGAATCGCTCCGCTTTCAATCCGAACGCGCGATGCGGATCTGATCCGAGCCCAGAATGCGTCGATATCCTTCGGGATATCGCTCGCGCTGCCGGTTTGCGTGAGATCCCGGACAGTGGCCATCGACGGGCGAATGCCAAAATCGAAGAAAAGCCGCTTGCAGGCGTGCTGCGATAAATCTTGTCGACGCGCTCCGCCGGTTCGCATTGTCGAAAGCTCAGCTCTCAGCGCAAGACGTTCTGCATCGTTCATACGAAACTCCGGGTCAAATTCGTTCGTATAATAATACTTTACGTATCAAATGCTACGGATTTTGGATGGATACTCAGGTTCGCCCTCGCGCGTACTCTCTTTCTGCCCAATCGCGGTATATCACCCATGCAGTGCAATGGCATCCGTGAAACATGTCGAGGTTAATCCGTCAAGCCGTTGATTACTAGCATCTTTTTGCAAGATCGTCATTTCCTCGAATGTTCCACGGCGTTTTTGTTCCACGGTTCTCTTTCTCTAATCACTCAGCTGCTTGAGAGTATTAGAAGTAAACACCTTTGAAACCTAGTTAAAGACGTTAACGCCACGGCGAAGCCTTACCAGATAAGGCTTTCCGAGGGGTTCGGTGAGCGTCTGCGGGATAGATGGTGAGCTAACACGGGGGTGATCGGTGTATAGGTTCGGGGACTAGCGTGAGGAGTCACAGGAGCAAGCGTGAGCGAGTTCGGGAGACCGACGTTTTGTGATGGTGAGGAAATACAGGGGCCGCTCCTTCTGTTCCCCATATGTGACGGTACGGCAAGCGTTAACTCGCCAAATCCTGCAGTGAGCCTTTGCAGGATCGCGAAAATGCGAAAATTCCAACCAAAAATAGGTAATTATTACCTATTGGTGAGACTTTGCAGGGGCCAAATCGATTTGAGGGTGAGACCATACGGGTGTGGACAGTCCAGACGCCCTGGTTTCGGAGACGCCCAAACTCCAACGGTGAGCGAATACGGGAGAGCTGTGCGGCGGTATTCGGCAGCGCCTATTTTGCCGATCCTACTGGTTTTAAGGGGTATTTCTGCAAATCAGGACTAGAGGTGAGGTTTTCCGGGAGCGCTTTGAGATACGCGCAAGATCGGTGTCGACGGCTTTGGCGAGGTCCAAAGGTGAGGCTTTTCGGGACGACATGTCTTGACCTTAAGGTTCGCAGATCCCGCTTGCCGGACACCGTATTCACCAATGTCCCAATAAGCTGTTGATTTAAATAGAATTTCAAATCATAGATGGCGCTCACATCTAGCCAGAGGTGAGGGTTTTCGGGAGTAATGTTCAGCTGCCTGCGGCGATCTTGTCGTGCTCAAAAGGAGATGAAGGTGAGCTTTTACAGGACCGTGTTAGCCTGAATTTCGATGCTAAAAAGGCTTTTGCAGTGCAAAAATCTAGAAAATCTCTGTTTATGACTCTAAAGGTGAGTGTTTGCGGGGGCCGGTGAGGGACAGGTATCGATGCTGCCAACTGCGGGAGAGTCCAAAGGTGAGGTTATGCGGGACCTTCGATGCGTGATTCAAATGCCTGTTTTGAGACCGCCGTTTGGCTGAATAGGGCTCTCCGGTGGCGTAAGGGTGAGCCTTTGCGGGAGAAATTGCGTGCTAACCGTAGTGTTATCGAGAGTTAAAGCTCTGATAACTCGACGAATACGGTAATTTCCCTGCGCTTTCATGAATTTTCGCGTTCCGGAGAAATTTCGCAAAAACCACAGGGGCGCGTAAAAAAATTTCAGGTGAGAAGATACGGGACCGCGCTTTGCGGCGTCACGATCCGGTCCCGCAAGCTCCGCATCCGTTTACCCGCGTGGCACGGGGCAAAAATGAGATGGGGCGTCACGGTGAAGGTGAGGCTTTTCAGGAGCGCACCTCAGTGAGTTTTGCGTGTGACATCGCCTTCACCACTACAGGGTGAGTGTGGACCTGTAGACGAGCATCACCGTCATGAGTATGCTTTCCAAAATTCTCCTGACTCCAGCATGGCAACCAAACGCGCGAAGAAGACCGATATAGTGAGTCCGAGCTCGGCTGAGCTGCGAAAAGCCGTCGAAGCCATCGCTATCCAGCCAAAAAGCGGGAAGATCACGCTTTTGACTCGAAAGTTGTTCAACGTGCTGCTGGCTGTCGCTCAGCAAGCGGATGAGTCCGGGGACACGTATCGTGCGCTTTTATCGGACATTGTCGCGAATGCAGCGTTCGATTCCAACGATACCGCGCTCGTGAAAGAGCATTTGCGCCGCATGGTGTCGGTGCAGGTGGAGTGGAGCACAGGCACTTCAAGTCTGAAGCCAGGCCGTAAGTGGGGAATTTCGACGTTGATTGCAGACGCCGAAATTCTCGAGGACCCTGCCACGCGTCGGGTGTGGGTTGAGTTTTCATTCGCACCGAAGATCAAGAAAAAGCTGCTCGACCCGGTGCAATACGCGCGCTTGAGTCTGCAGTTTCAAAGTCAGCTCCGTAGCAGCGCTGGGCTTGCGCTTTACGAAATCTGCGTCCGCTATCTGACAAATCCCAGTCATCTCACTATGCGTGAGACGTGGGAATGGTGGCGGCCGATCTTGTCAGGTACACCCGACACCGAAGCAGGCGACGAAGCCAAGCGCGAGTACAAGTATTTCAAGCGCGACTATCTTCGCCCCGCGATTGCGGAAGTCAATGCCGTTACCAACATCTTTGTGGAATTGATCGAGCACAGGGAAGGCAGGCGGGTAGCTGAGATTCAGTTTCGCGTGACTGAGCGTAAGCAGCCCATGCTTGCACTCGACGAACATCCGAACGTGTTCGACAGTACCTTGGTCGATCGCATGGTGAAAATCGGGATCCCGCTGAAAGATGCGCAAACGCTTTACGCGGACAGCGAGGAAAACCGAATTCGGTCAGCGCTGCAGATGACCGAGCAGAGAATGCGGAGCACGACGCTGCCTGCGGTGCGCAGTGCGGCTGCGCTTTTCAAAGATGCTCTGAAGAAGGGTTATGCGCCCAAGGTCGAAGCGTTGCCGGCGGTAGCGGCGCCAGCGAAATCCAATGGAGCGCCGGCAGACGACCTGAAGGCACGGTTGCTGAGCGAATATTCCGTGTTTCGCCGGAAGGAAGCGCGCTCGTTATACGAAGAACAAGGTGAGTCTGAACGGGAGCTTGCCCGTCAAACCTTTGAGGAAGATGTGCTGCCGGAGCTTGGTACCCACATGCGTGACGATTGGCGCAAGCGGGGACTCGATTCAAAAATGGGAGAAACGTCGTTTTTCGACTGGCTTGCGCGTAAGACGTGGGGAGAGCCGACCGATGGCGACTTGCTGGCATTCACGTTGAATCAGAGCCGCACCACGTAAGAATCGAGTTAGAGGGACTGCAGCGGACGTCGTGCCCGCCAATTTTGTCCCTCTACTGGTATTTTTCGTTACTACGGTACCTTCATTGTTTTGCGGTATCCGTCTGCAGCATCTTCTCTATCTGCTGAAGAATTTCATCGCGTTTGTCTTTCGACAAACCACGTAAGCGTAACTCCAGCCTGTCGTCTCCATACGTCTTCAGATCGCCCACGGAAAGCCCATCCAGCTTGATTTCCAGCCGCTGCGCATAGCGTTGACGGCCTGCGGGTTTCGGGGTTTCTTGTGCAGTCGCCCGACCTTTCACAATGTCGGCGACTTGCCGGGTGCTCAGATCGTCCGATGCAATCTTATTGATCAATCGCAGCGTGGCATCTGCGCCGCGCGCCGTATGAAAGCGCGAGACCTGATAAGCCATATTCGAACCAAATCGATCCGGCCGGGCGACCATTTCATGCATCACGTTCTCGGGAAGCTTGGCAATAGCCAACGCGACGGCGATCGTGGACTCGTCGAGACCAAGATGGTCAGCGAGTTCGCGCTGGCTCTGGAAATGCTTTTCATCGAGGAAACGCTTCCAGACGATGGCGTTATCGAACACGGTTTGCGAGTCCCGCTGTACGTTCAAGTCATAACCCAGCTTGTAGCTTTCAATGCCAATGGGAAGGTCGATGACAATCGCCTTCACGGTTTCTTTGTTGGCTTCCTTCAGCGCCCGTACTCGCCGGCCGCCGTCGCTCACAAAAAACGTGCCGGGATTGTCGTGATCGGGGATCACGTGAATGGCTTGCTGCTGGCCCTGCTTCGCCAGATTGACAGCCAATTCTGCAATAGACGCCTTCAGATAGAAATGCCGGGGATTGAACGGGCTGGGCTTGATAGCCTTCAGCGGCAACTCAATGACCTGGCCGTGTACGTATCGGTTTTTCCGGCGCCACGCCCTGAAGTCTTCCGACTCCTGCTCCGTCGGGTCGTCGTGAAACGCGTCTTCGGAGTAGGTGCTGGAGCGGCCAGTGACCTGCTTATCGTTACCTGCTTCTTGATTGACGATTTCGTCGATGGCATTGATGCGATCAAGGGCCGTGCGCTTTTCGCTGCTGGTCGTATCTGGCCGGGCTTTGAAGCCTTTGGCGAACTGGGTAGGTTTCATTCAGGATCCTTTATGCGCATAAAGTTCAGGGAAGCATGGCGAGAACTTCGTCTGCGCACGCACGTATCTCAATGGCCGCCAGTCGCGCTCCTCGGTCGTTCATCTGAAGCACAGTTTGGCCGAGAGCCATCGCCTGCTTGTAGCACTCGCGAGTCGGAATCTGCGTTTTCAGCAAGGGGAAACCCAACTCTTCCAGCGCACGCTTCAGTTCGCGTGTCAGCATGCGTTTTTCTTCGGTCTTGTTGAGGAGAAACACTGCGCGCAGATCCTCATTCATGACCTGGGCTTGCTGGATGAGTTTGACAAGGCCCACGCTGGACCAATAGTCGGCGGGCGACGACGATGTCGGGACAATGGCAACCGTCGCAGCGAGAAGAACGACACCCGATACTTTTTCCGTAATCGAAGGTGGGCAGTCGACGACGATGATGTCGTAGTCGTTGACGAACTTCCTGATTTCTCGATGAATCTGGGCCCCTGCTTCTGACAGGTTGACGATAGGAAACGGGATGCCGCTGGCCTCGTCGGCCGCAGCGCTGGCCCAGTGGACCAGCGTATTTTGCCCGTCGGCGTCGACGACGAGCACCCGCTTTCCCTTCTCGTGAAACGCAGCGCCTAGATGCATTGCTATCGTGCTTTTTCCTACTCCGCCCTTCTGCTGCGTGATCGCAATGATTTCAGCTGCCACGTTTTGCTCCCAAATTTAGCTTTTCGAATTTTACATTGAAAACTCAATTTTTCTAGCGCTAACTGTTTTGATTGGCCGTCTGGTCGGGTTTCTGCGGGTTTATGCGCATAAAGTTGGGAGCGCTGAAGTGATTTGACACGCCTGATGGCGTTGTTGGCCGACGTCTGCGGGCTGTGCTGCAAAAGGGCCAAGGGACGTGATGCTGATTCTTAAGTTGCAATCTTGCTTTTGACGCTCGCTCCGCGCGCGTCGGAGAGCCGATACGTTTGGCAATGGTTCGGGGCAATGGCCGCGACGTGAACTCGATCGAGAAAACGTGGTTTCCTGCCGGGCTTTGAGGGTGAGCTTGGGCTTGAGATTTGGGCTTGATCACTCCCTGAATATTTCGACACCGACTCGACATGCTCCGTCCTTCGCCGTTCGGTGAGCCGTGAGTTTTCTCGCCGTGTCAATGAGGAAGGGCGATTGGCCTTGATTGATGATTACGGAGCGACATATGTCGGTGCAGGAGCGTACTGCCCTCGGCCCCTGCTGAATGATCACTACGCTCGTTCGTGTCCGTCGATCAGTGGCCGGTTTATCGAAAACGACCACGAGCGAGCGGAAAATCCGCCTGCGAGACTTTATGCGCATAAAGTCTGGCATCACCCGTCTTGATTTCTGCGGGCACGCGTCGTCTAAGTGACTTCGTACGACTCACTGACTGGGACGCAAACCAATCATCCAGCGTAAGTGGCGATCGGGGTGGTTGGCTCTAGGCACCCTTCGGGTTCGCGATGTCGAGGACGATCTGACAACCCGAATGCTATCCCGCATAAATTTGTTCGGGCCATCGTCCAACACCATGGAATTCGCTATCTGTATTTCCGTTTTGGGTTTTTCAGGCGCGGCGCTAGATCTCAATCCGGGATATTTGGTTGAAATGCACACCCCGGTCAGGGCATGAAATTAAATTTATAATAGTTATAACTAGTAAATTAAATAAACGTGATACACGTCAGCTAAGTGCGATCTGATCCTTGCTCGCAACGTCATCTATTGCCGAACGCGAGCCTCGACGGAAGCTTTAATCGACCATGGACTTCAAACGCGAAGAACGCAGAAAAGAGTTAACGAGGAATGAATGGGCCCAAGAGCGAGATAAGACGGCAACTCAACCACCCGGCGATGACGTGCTACACACATTTGCGTCGTCCCGCGTCCGCTAAAGAACGGCCCTGAGTAACAACGCTCCTCCGCCAGCGGCCTGTCAAAACGCCACCTCATTTTTTAAAACTACCGCCAAACCCCTACGGCCTGAAGCATCCCAAGTATTTTGTAAGCCTCCGCTCGTAAAATCCGGCGACCGTGCGATGCCGGTGGTGTGCCAACACCGGATGAACACCCGAGTCCCGCATAACCCCCCGAAACAAGCCGTCCAGCAGGCAAAGAACAAACACGCAATCGAACACCCCGGTCATCCCTCCACCTAAGCCAAGGGCATTTCAGTGCATCTGACCTCGACTCTCGCCGCGTGGTCCGCCCACGACACGCGTCTCCTCATCGCATGCGCGCTCGGTCTCGCGACGATCATTGTTCTCATCAGCGCGCTGAAACTGGCGCCCTTTCTCTCAATCCTCGTCGGCACCTTTGTCGCGGGTTTCACGGCGAGTTTGCCGCTCGAAGCCGTCGCGAGCGCGTTCAGCAAAGGGGCGGGCGGAATCCTGGGCGATGTCGGCATCATCATCGCGCTCGGGGCCATGCTCGGCGCGCTGATGGCGGAATCGGGCGCGGCGGACCGGCTGGTCTCCACCATCCTCGATCACTCCACGCCGCGCACCTTGCCGTGGCTGATGGCGCTGGTGGCCATCATCATCGGATTGCCGCTGTTCTTCGAAGTCGGTCTCGTCATGATGGTGCCGATCATCTTCGTGATGGCGCGACGCTCGAAGCAGCCGATCCTGCGTATCGCGATTCCTGCGCTCGCCGGCATGACGACGCTGCACGCGCTCCTGCCGCCGCATCCGGGTCCGCTGATCGCCGTCAGTGCGCTGCACGCGGACCTCGGCATCACCATGGGGCTGGGCTTCATCATTGCCATTCCTGCCGTGATTCTCGCCGGACCGGTGTATGGCATGTGGCTATCGAAACGCATGCACGTGGAGGAACCAGAGGAGATGGGCAAGCTGTTTTCATCGAAAGTCGATGAGAACGGAGGGCTCGACGCGCCAAGCTTCGGCATCTCGTTGTTGACCATCCTTCTGCCTGTCGTACTGATGCTCGGACGAACGGTCGCGAAACTGGCGGTCCAGCCCGAAACCCTTCTCTTCGATACCCTTAATTTTCTCGGTGAGCCACTTATCGCGCTGGGACTCACCGTTCTTTTCGCGATCGTCGCGCTCGGCTGGTCGCGCGGCATGGCGCGTGATCGAGTGGGCGGCATCCTGCGCAAAAGCCTGCCGCCGATCTGCGCATTGCTGTTGACCATTGGCGCGGGCGGCGGTCTCAAGCAGACGCTGGTCGTCGCCGGCATCAGCACGACGATTGGCAAGATCGCCATCGGCTCGCACATGCCGCTGATCCTGCTGGCTTGGCTCATCGCAGTGGCCTTGCGCCAGGCGACCGGCTCGGCGACCGTGGCCACTACGACCACTGCGGGGATCATCGCCCCGGTCGTGGCGGGTTTGAGCGCGACCCACAACTCGCTGCTGGCGCTGGCGATTGGCGCGGGTTCGGTGTTCTTCTGCCACGTCAACGATGCCGGTTTCTGGATGATCCGCGAGTATTTCGGCCTGCAACTCAAGCAGACCGTCTACGTCTGGTCGGTGTTGCAGACCATCGTCTCGGTCGTCGGCCTTGCGTTGACGCTAGTCATGTGGGGCGTACTGACGTAAATCGTGGGCAGATTGGCAAGGCAAGCGGGCACTCCGACCCTAAACTGTGAAAAAGGAGATGTCCATCATGCTTGCCTTGCGCCCCTCTTGTGAATGCTGTGGAAAAGCGCTGCCGCCCGACGCGCGCGACGCGATGATCTGCAGCTTCGAATGCACGTTCTGCGAAGCCTGCGTGTCGTCCCGGCTGAGCAACGTGTGCCCCAATTGCGGCGGTGGTTTTCAGCTCCGCCCGATTCGGCCGAAAGCGATGCTCGAAACCCGGCCGCCTTCAACCGATGTGCATCCGGCCGGCGTCGATGAACACGCGCATCGCGTATTCCTTGATCGCTACAGGGCGATCCCGCCTTCCGAACGATAAACGCAAGCTGGCCTGAGTGCCCTCAGCCGTTGACGTCACGTTTGCTGGATCTACCGCCTCAGGGCAATCCCTGATCTGAGCGGCGCTCATACCCGTCCGCACGAATCGTCGATTCCTCCTCATCGGCTTGCGCTCGCACAATCTGTTCATCGATCCACTCCATGAACGGAAGCCAGCATGCCAACACCCCAATCCGGCCGCACCCTCCACATTGGCGAGGGCTTTGAAGGCCCGGGCGTCAATCTCGCTCACATCAACGTGCTTGTCGGCCCGCGCAACGGCCCAGCCGGGCAGGCCTTCGCCACCGCGCTCGCCACGCCTTCAGCGGGCCACGCGCCGTTTGTCGTCATCGCGCAACCTGGCGTGCCGACCAAACCGCTCACGCTGTATGTCAACAAGGCCCCCATAGCCGGTGAATTTCACGGCAACGCAACCTGGGGCGCATCGCAGGCGGGAATAGCGAAAGCCGTAGCCGAATCGCTGGAAGACGGCACGTTGCCGCCCGAAGCGGAAAACGATTGGGTCGTGGTGACGGCGAACTGGGTGAACCCATCTACAGACGATCTCGACGCAGTCTTTCGCAACAACTACCGCGCGACGAAAAACGCCATCAAGGCCGCCATGCTCGGCTTGCCGTCGAAGGAAGACGTGTTTGCCGCCGCGCGAGAGGTATCGAATCCCTTCTACACACCCAAATTGCCGCAAGCGGCCCTCTAAAAATCAGTGCGACGGTGCCGTGACCGGCAACCGTCGCCGTGCGTCATTGACGTCATGGAGACTCAAAGAATGGAATTTGTCCGTCTGGGCCAGTCAGGCCTGAAAGTGTCGCGCCTATGTCTGGGCACTATGAATATGGGTACCCCCCAATGGAAACCGTGGATTTTTGACGAACAAAAGAGTGAACCGATCGTTCGCCACGCGCTGGAGGCTGGCGTGAATTTCATCGATCTGGCGGACTTCTATTCGGCAGGCGTTGGAGAAGAAGTTGTCGGTCGCATTCTTGGACGCCTTGCGCGGCGTGAAGAAATCGTGGTGACGACCAAGGTCGGGTATGACATGGGCGCTTATCAGAACGCCGGCGGTCATTCGCGCAAGCATGTGCTTGACGGTATCGACGCATCGTTGCGCAGGCTGGGCATGGACTATGTCGACATCTACATGCTGCATTACTTCGATACCACTACGCCCGTGGAGGAAACCATGGGCGCGCTGAACGACATCGTCCGCTCGGGCAAGGCGCGTTATATCGGGGTATCGACCATGTACACGTGGCAACTGGCGAAGATCGTCCAGGTCTGCGAGCGGCATGGCTGGCACAAGCCTATCAACATGCAGTTGCAGCTGAACCTCGCCTACCGCGAGGAAGAGCGCGAAATGATGCCGTATTGCGCGGACCAGGGATTGGGTGTGTCCGTCTTCAGCCCGCTGGCGCGCGGACTCCTCACGTGCGACACCGCCTCCACGCGTAACCAGACCGACTTCTTTACATCGCAAATGTATGGCGACGCAGCCTCGCGGGAGATTGCGGCATCGGTGGCGCGCGTGGCGAAGCGGCGTGGTGTGAGCGCGGCGCAAATTGCGCAGGCTTGGGTGCTCCGGCGCGACGGCGTCGCCAGCATGCTGGTGGGCGCAGATTCGCCCGCCCAGTTCGATAGCGCGCTGAGCGCGCTCGGCACTCACCTGGACGCGGACGAGCTGTACGAACTCGAACGCAACTACACGCCGTGCGATGTCATCAATGACTACACCGCCGGCCGTCGCACCGCGCGCGAATCTCGCGCGCCGCAAGGCGACTTTGTTCAACCGATGAAGGACGCCGCATGAATCTGCTTCGCAAAGAGCATTACATCAATGGCGCCTGGCAAAACAGTGCCGAGACTTACGCCGTCCGCAATCCAGCTACGGGAGAAGTGATCGTCGATGTCGCGAAGGCCGGTGCTACGGAAACGGACCAAGCCATTCGCGCTGCGGAGATCGCGTTTCCCATTTGGCGCTCTCTGACCGCGAAAGAGCGTGGGGCGCGGGTCAGGCGCTGGGGCGAACTGATGCTGGAGCATCGCGACGCGCTCGCCGAACTGCTGACACGTGAGCAAGGCAAGCCGCTTGCGGAAGCAAATGGCGAAGTGGCGTATGCCGCAAGCTTCCTCGAATGGTTTGCCGAAGAAGCGAAACGCAGCTACGGCGATGTAATCCCAAGCCCGAAGCCCGGTTCGAAGATCATCGTCACGCGCGAGCCGGTCGGTGTGGTCGCCGCCATCACGCCCTGGAACTTCCCGCTTGCCATGATCACGCGCAAAGCGGGTCCGGCGTTGGCGGCGGGTTGCACGATGGTGCTGAAGCCGTCCGAGGAAACGCCTTTGAGCGCGTTGGCACTCGCGGTGCTCGCGGCGGAAGCCGGCATCCCCGCGGGCGTGTTCAATGTCGTATCCGGAGACGCTGTAGCGATTGGCGCGGCGTTGACCGCATCGCCCGTGGTGCGCAAGTTGTCGTTCACCGGCTCAACGCGCGTGGGCAAGCTGCTTGCCGCGCAATCCGCGGACACGTTGAAGAAACTATCGCTGGAGCTTGGTGGCAACGCGCCGTTCATTGTGTTCGACGACGCCGATCTCGACGCAGCAGTGCAGGGCGCGATGGCATCGAAGTTTCGCAACACAGGCCAGACCTGCGTATGCGTGAACCGATTTTTCGTGCAGGCGGGGGTGTATGCCGAATTCACGCAACGCTTGACCGAGGCAGTACGGAAGCTCCGCGTCGGGAACGCGCTCGAGCAGGAAGTGGATCAGGGCCCGCTTATCAACGAGGCTGCTTTCAGGAAAGTCGGCGATCACGTTGCAGACGCACTCGGTAAGGGCGCGTCAGCACTAATCGGCGGGCATCCCCATGAGCTGGGCGGGACCTTCTACCAACCCACCGTGCTCGTTCATGCGAACCGCACCATGTCGATCGCACAGGAAGAAACGTTCGGACCGGTTGCCGCCTGTTTCCGTTTCGAAACAGAGGCCGAGGCCATCAAGCTTTCCAACGACACACCGTTCGGGTTGGCCGCATATTTTTATTCGCAGGACCTGGGCCGTGCGTGGCGTGTAGCCGACGCACTCGAGACCGGCATGGTGGGTATCAACGAAGGAATCATATCGACGGAGGTAGCACCGTTCGGAGGCGTCAAGCAATCAGGTCTTGGCCGCGAGGGATCGAAGTACGGCCTCGATGAATACATGGAAATGAAATACATGATGATCAGCGGCCTGATGGGCAATGACTGCTGAGCGCCTAAGGATGCCGGTTATGCGCCACGCAATGTTGCCGTCGCGCATGGCCGGCGTCAGCTGAATTGAAGAACATATAGGTAAGGAGACGCAGTGAGTCATCAGGACACGCCAAGTAGTGTTTTTCCAATCAGCCCGCTGCCTCATGCGGCCACAACGCCTGTTCGCGCGCCAGCACCGCCGACGCCGAAGCCGGTTTTACTCGACGACATTCCGTTAAACCGATTCCATATAAAAATTGCGGGCCTGACATTTGGCGCGCACTTCACTGAGGGTTATGCGCTCGGCACGGTGGGATACGCGCTGGCATCGATGAACCGGCAGATGCCGCTCGATTCATTCTGGATGGGGGCAATCGGCAGTTCCGCTTTGATCGGAATTTTCCTCGGTAGCCTGGTATTTGGCCTGCTGTCGGATCGGCTGGGACGCCAGAGCATCTTTCTTAGCAGCTTTGTCATCATCACCGTAGCGGCGTTCCTGCAATTCTTCGCTACCTCGCCTATGGAATTATTCGCGTTGCGGGTGTTGATCGGCTTCGGAATGGGTGGTGACTTCACGGTGGGTCACGCCATCCTCGCTGAATTTTCGCCACGAAAGCATCGTGGTGCACTTCTGGGATCATTCAGCGTGGTGTGGACGATTGGTTACGTGGTGGCGAACGTGCTCGGCATGACGTACGGCGACGCGGGACCCGACGCCTGGCGCTGGCTTCTCGCGTCCGCGAGTCTGCCTGCGCTTATCGTGCTGATATTGCGTATTGGTACGCCGGAATCGCCCCGTTGGTTGCTTGGCAAAGGGCGCGTCAAGGAGGCGAATGACATTGTGCTTAAGCATTTCGGGCCAGGCGTAGCGCTTGACGCAGAAGATGCCATGGCGAGCGTCGCCACGAAACACGGTTATGCGCGTCTGTTTCAGCCCGACCTGATCCGCAGGACGCTCTTCAATTGCGGGTTCTTCGTGTGCCTGGTGATTCCCTACTTTGCGATCTATACCTTCCTGCCCGGCATCCTGAAGGTAATCGGCCTGAGCAACGGTTTCGGTGCGGATCTGTTGCTGAACGCGGTGCTGGTGATCGGCGCCGTGCTGGGGATTTGGCTGACCATCAAGCTGCCGCGCCGGCACTTCCTGATCGGATCGTTTGCAGTCACCTGCGCAATGCTGATAACCATGAGCTTGCTGCCATCGTCCGCAACGCTCGCCATGATCGTCGCGTTCGCTTTCTTCACCCTGACCATGTCGGCGTTCAGCAATCTCGTTGGTGTCTTCCCGCCGGAATGCTTCCCAACGGAAGTACGTGCGTCGGGTGTTGGGCTCGCCATTGCATGCAGTCGGCTTGGTTCGGCGATTGGCACGTTCCTCTTGCCCGTTGGGATCGCGGAGATCGGGTTCCATTACACAATGATGGTGCTGGCCGCCGTGCTGCTGATTGGCATGATCGTTTCGATAGCCTGGGCGCCCGAGACGCGTACCCTTACTTTGCGCGCCGCAAGCGGTTCCCCCTAACCGCAACGCCCTTCGCTTCAACCGCCGCTCCCGAAAACCCTCACCCGTCTGAAACCCGTCTGAAACCGAAAAGGCGTCCGCATCCGCAGACGCCTTTTGGCGTTCATGGACGTCCCGACCCATCCCACCCGCCAGCATTTCGCTTTTAAGAATTCTCAATTGTGTCCTAATTCTTTAAGAGAGTTCCGAGGGTCATATGAGCCGCTGAACCTTAATATTCATTCACTCGCAGACGAACCGGTTCATCGCCTCTCACACGAATCCAGACGATGAAAAAAAGGTGACTCGCACTGCGCGGTCGGCATCGACTGGGATAGGAATCCTAAGCGCCGCAAGTGTCTACATAACCCGCATTTATTTCTCTATTGGAAACGTTCATGAAATCATTCATCTCCACCCTCGCTGCTGCTGCAACGCTCGCTACCATCGCCCTGGCTTCAACCGGTGCCAACGCAGCGGACGGCACGATCACCTTCACCGGTGCTGTTACCGACACCACCTGCTCGATCGATGCAAAAGCCGCTGGTGCGGCTGACAAGAACGTCACGCTGCCGACGGTGACGGGCAGCACCCTGAGCGCCAAGGGCGCCTCAGCCGGCACGACTGCTGCCACCGACCTGACGTTCACGCTGAGCGGCTGCTCGACTGAAACGAAGGCGGTCGCGCGTTTCGAAAACGGCCCGACGATCGACCAGACCACCGGTTATCTGACCAACCAGGCACCCGCCGGTGCGCAGAACGTCCAGGTTCGTTTGCTCAACGCATCGCATCTGCCGATCAACGTCGTCACGGGTGAAAACAACGACATGGCTGGCAACGGCGTGGCGATCGTGACGGGTGCCGCGGACCTGAAGTATTTCGCTGAGTACTACGCCACGGGCAAGGCCACAGCCGGCCCGGTCAACACCTCGGTGCAATACACGGTCGATTACCAGTAAGCCGAAGGAGTTGAACAGGCAGGCATCTGCGGGTGCAGATGCCTGTTTTTTTACCGAAATATCGAGATACGTTTTTCACGGAGAAACATCAATCATGAAGTCCATTAGTCGAATTGCATGTGGTTTGGGTCTGGTCGCGGCCTTGCTTGCCGGCAGCGCGGGCGCGAGCGTGACCGTGGGCGGCACGCGGGTGGTGTATCCCCTTGAAAATCGTGAGGTGACGGTCAAGCTCACTAACGATCGCGCTGAACCGTCGCTGGTCCAGGTGTGGATGGACAAAGGCAATGCCGATGCCAAGCCCGGTGAAGCGAGCGCGCCGTTCGTGCTGACGCCGCCGATCTTTCGCATGGACGCGAAGAAATCGCAGACGATCCGCATGATGTACACGGGCGATGCGCTGCCGCAGGACCGCGAATCAGTGTTCTGGCTGAACGTGCTCGACGTGCCGCCCAAGACCGCGAAGACCTCCGACACCAACACGCTGCAGTTTGCGTTTCGCACGCGCATCAAGGTGTTTGCGCGTCCGAAGGGCTTGCCCGGCACGGCGGATGAGGCTGCAGGAAAGGTGAGCTGGAAGCTGGTGCGCTCAGCGGACAACCAAGGCTACGACGTGAAGGCGACGAACCCGACGGCCTACTACGTGTCGTTCAGCAAGATCGACGTGGTGGGGGCGGGCCAGACCTACACGAACGACATTGGCGGCATGGTCGAGCCGCGTGGCAGCGCGCAGTTTCCGGTGAAAAACCTCAAGGCAATTCCCGCCAACGCCCACGTCAAGTACCAGGGCATCAGTGATTTCGGCGGCTCCTTGCCGTT